>NZ_JBVVPS010000001.1:422520-823569 GCF_055811355.1 Bradyrhizobium sp. WSM4873
ATAAAATGCGGGCTTTCTAATGCTCTGTTCCACAAGCTGGGGCGCTTCACCTGCGCGACTGCGTACTCGCCAAAAACTGCCTTGTCGGATCCCCCGCGACTAAAAGTCGCGGCGCCCGGCTAACCGGACGCCGCGTAGATTGGAGCTGATCAGACCTGGTAGTAGCGCTTGGCGCGCTCGGCTGCGCGTGCGGCTGCCGCCTTCGGCGTCACGGAGCCCGACGCGGCTTCCGCGAACATATCGACGACGACGAAGTCGCCCATCACGGCGGCGGAGGCATAGCCGAGATCGCCGGCATAGCCGTTGTCGCGGCAGCGCTTCAGGCAGTCGCGATACGGCGTGATCTTCGGATCCGACGTCCACACCGGGTTGTCGTTGTAGGCCGGCAGCGGCGGCGACACGTAGCCGTTGGAGGAGACCTCCCAGGCGTCGTAGTTCGCCTTGTCCATCATGAACTTGATGTATTCCTTGACCGCCTTGGGATACTTCGAGTGCTTGTAGCCGTAATAGACGAGCACGTTCTGCTGCTCGGTCGACACGCCCACGGGACCGATCGGCATCGGCGCGTGGTTCATGTCCTTGGCGATCTCCTGCTGCTTCGGATCGGTCGAGTTCTTGCCGACGGTCCAGATCGAGATGCCGTTCAGCGTCAGGCTGAGCTCGCCGTTGAGGAACGCCTTGTTGTTATTCGAGTCGTTCCACGACAGCACGCCGGGGATGAAGGTTTCGTAGAGCTGCTTGACGTATTCGAGCGCGGCGATCGTCTCCGGGGAGTCGATCACGACCTCGTTCTTGTCGTTGACGACCTTGCCGCCGAAGGCCCACAGCGCCCACTGGCACCAGCCATTGGCGTCACCCGTGGCGTGGCCGAGCGCGAAGCCGGCCGGCGTGTTGTTCTTCTTCAGCGCCTGGCAGAGCTTGAGGAAGCCGGCGGTGTCCTTGGGAAATTCATCGAAGCCGGCGGCCTTCACGTGGCTGACGCGGTAGTTCAGGCAGCCGCCGGTCGCGCCCTGCGGAATGGCGATCCAGCTGTTGCCCTTCTTGCCATAGCGTTCGGCAACCGGATACCAGCCGCCATATTGCGCGCCGAGATAGTTGGCGACGTCAGTCATGTCGATGAGCTTTTCCGGGAACTTGTGGGGATCATCGAGCGTGCCGATGATCAGGTCGGGACCGGCGCCGACATTGGCGGCGACCGCGGCTTTCGGGCGGATGTCCTCCCAGCTCTCGGCCTCGAGCTTGACCTTGACGCCGGTCTTCTCCGAGAACGCCTTGGTCTGCTCGGCGAATTTGTCGAACTCCGCCTGAATGAACTGCTTCCAGCGCAGCACGCGGATGGAGGCGTTCGGCTCGGGCGTGTTGGTCCACTCCGCCGCGCGCACCGGGACGATACCCGGGCCGGCCAGCAGCGCCGCGCCGCCCAGACCGACTTTAAGCACACTTCGCCTGTCGAAATCGCTCATCGTTCTCTCCCTAATTTTATATTTGTATTGGGTCGTCTTGTATTGGGTAGTTCTGCTTGGGCCGTTCTTCGGCCTCGCTACACGCGTTTGCCCGTCGCCTCGTCGAACAGATGAATCACGGAGGGATCGGGCTTCAGCTTGACCTTGTCACCCGGGTTGAACTGGTGACGTTCGCGGAAGACCGCGACGACCTGCTCACCGCCGAGCTTCGCAAACACCTGCGTTTCCGAGCCGGTCGGCTCGACCACGACGATCTCGGCATCGGCACCGTCGTCAGCGATGGTGAAATGCTCGGGACGCACGCCGTAAACGACAGGACGCCCGTCGGACGCCGCCGGCGCGTTCTTGAGCGGCAGCTTGACGCCGTTCGGCCCCTCGAAGGTCGCAACGCCGTTGACGCGCACATGACCCTTCAGGAAGTTCATGGACGGCGAGCCGATAAAGCCGGCGACGAACTGGTTCTCGGGCTTGTCGTAGAGCTCGAGCGGCGTACCCATCTGCTCGACGATGCCGTCATGCATGACGACGATCTTGTCGGCCATGGTCATGGCCTCGATCTGATCGTGGGTGACGTAGACCGTCGTGGTCTTCAGCCGCTGGTGCAGCTCCTTGATCTCGGTGCGCATCGCGACGCGCAGCTTGGCGTCGAGATTCGACAAGGGCTCGTCGAACAGGAACACCTGCGGATCGCGCACGATGGCCCGGCCCATGGCGACGCGCTGGCGCTGGCCGCCGGAAAGCTGGCGCGGATAGCGTTCGAGCAGCGGTGAGAGGGCCAGGATCTCGGCGGCGCGCTTGACGCGCTTGTTGATCTCTTCGGTGCTCTCGCCCCGCAGCTTCATCGAGAAACCCATGTTCTCGCCGACGGTCATGTGCGGATAGAGCGCGTAGTTCTGGAACACCATCGCAATGTCCCGCTCCTTGGGCTGGACATTGTTGACGACGCGGTCGCCGATCGAGATCGTGCCGGAGGTGATGTTCTCGAGACCGGCGAGCATGCGCAGAAGCGTCGACTTGCCGCAGCCGGAGGGGCCAACCAGGACGACGAACTGGCCGTCCTCGATCGGAATCGAAACGCCGTGCAGGACTTCAAAATTGCCGAACGATTTCCGCACGTCGCGAATTTGCACAGACGACATCTAGCTCCCTCCTCGAAAGTCCACGACGCCTCTTGCGCCGCGACCGTCTTGTTTTTTCAGACTTCACCGAACGAAGCCCAACCTTAGCGGGCGACATTGTCGGCAGTTTGTGCGGTTTTGGCAATTTGTCTTTGGTTAGTCCGTGCTGGTAGCGCTGTCAACGTTCCTTTGTTTGCGACAATGAGTGTGTTAAGAGCAGCGAATGGGTCGAAACCGCACCAAGTCAGGCAAAATCCGGCTGGCGGAAGTCGCCGAGCTTGCCGGCGTCAGCCCGATCACGGCGTCGCGCTTCTTCCGCAATCCCGAGGCGCTGTCGATCGCCAAGCGGACCCGGGTCGAGAGCGCGGCCAGGGAGCTCGGCTATGTGCCGAACCTGGCGGCACGCGCGTTGGCCTCGCAGCGCACAGAGGTGATCGGTGTCTTGATCCCGTCACTGACCAATAACGTGTTCTCCGACGTGCTGCGCGGCATCTACGACGCCTCCGAAAACAGCCGTTACTCGATCCAGCTGTCCAATACACGCTACAGTATTCTCCAGGAGGAGAAGCTGCTCCGCCTGTTTCTTGCGCAGAAGCCGGCCGGGCTAATCGTCACCGGCATCGACCAGACCACGGAATCGCGCGCGATGCTCGATGCCGCCGACTGCCCGATCGTGCAAATCATGGAGATCGGACCTAATCCGATCGACATGATGATCGGCTTTTCGCACTATGACGCAGCCCGTGCGGCGATTGCGCATCTGTTCGTGCAAGGTCACCGCAAGATCGGCTTCGTCGGCGCGCGGATGGATCCGCGAGTGCAGCGGCGGCTCGACGGTTACGTCTCGGCCATGAAGGACGCAGGACTGTTCGAGCAACGCCTCGTCGTCACGACGGCGACTCCGACCTCGGTAACGCTCGGAGGCGCCCTGTTCACCGATCTCCTGGCGCGGGAGCCCGGCATGGACGCGGTGTTCTGCGCCAATGACGACCTCGCGCTGGGTGTGCTGTTCGAATGCAAGCGCCGCGAGATCGCCATCCCCGAACAGATCGCGATCGTCGGCTTCAACGATCTCGAATTCATGGCCTCCGCCGTCCCGACTTTGACGAGCGTGCGCACCAACCGCTACGAGATGGGCAACACGGCCGCCAGCATGCTGATCGACGCGATCGACGGACGGCGCCCGGAGCACCCGGTGCTCGATCTCGGCTTCACGGTGATCGAGCGGCAAAGCTCGTTGGCCCGGCGGTCGGACAACCGGCCAGCCGCTTCAGGCACAGGCGCTGCGAACAAAATGGTAGCGTTACCAAGTGGCCATGACTAGTATCGGATTTGTGAGGAAACGACCCGCCAGCGGGCAGGCAAATCGTCGCTCGCGCCGTTGGGCATCGCACAAGCCGATACCCTAAAACGGACGCCAGTGCGTTTGCATTGCAGGAGAAACCAATGACAAAAAAACCAACCAATGGGCATGCCCCCGCCGGCAACGGCGCTCGCCGCCACCTCCGCTCGCAGGAATGGTTCAACAATCCGCATAATCCGGGCATGACCGCGCTCTATATGGAGCGCTATTTGAACTATGGTCTCACCCGCGCCGAGCTCCAGTCCGGCAAGCCGATCATCGGCATCGCACAGACCGGCAACGACCTCTCCCCCTGCAACCGCCACCATATCGAGCTTGCTCATCGCGTCCGGGAAGGCATCCGCGAGGCCGGCGGCATTGCGATGGAATTCCCGACTCATCCGATCCAGGAGACCGGCAAGCGCCCGACCGCGGCGCTCGACCGCAACCTAGCTTATCTGGGCCTCGTCGAAATCCTCTATGGCTATCCGCTCGACGGCGTGGTGCTGACCACCGGCTGCGACAAGACCACCCCGGCCTGCATGATGGCGGCCGCGACCGTCAACCTGCCCGCGATCGTGCTGTCGGGCGGGCCGATGCTGAACGGCTGGCACAATGGCGAGCGCACCGGCTCCGGCACGATCGTCTGGAAGTCGCGCGAGCGGCTCGCCGCCGGCGAGATCGACTATGAAGAGTTCATGGAGATTGTGGCGTCATCGGCGCCTTCGGTCGGCCATTGCAACACCATGGGCACCGCCTCCACCATGAACGGGCTCGCCGAAGCGCTCGGCTTCTCGCTGCCGGGCTGTGCGGCGATCCCCGCCCCCTATCGCGAGCGCGGCCAGATCGCCTACGAGACGGGAAAACGCATCGTCGACATGGTCTGGGAAGATCTCAAGCCTTCGGACATCCTGACCCGCGAGGCGTTCGAGAACTGCATCGTGATCAACTCGGCAATCGGCGGCTCGACCAACGCGCCGATCCACATCAACGCGCTGGCGCGCCACATCGGCGTCGAGCTCTCGATCGAGGACTGGCAGAAGGTCGGCCACGACGTGCCGCTGCTGGTCAACATGCAGCCGGCCGGCTTCTATCTCGGCGAGGAATTCCACCGCGCCGGCGGCGTGCCAGCCGTGGTGCGCGAATTGATGAAGCACAAGCGGATCCACGAGAACGCTGTCACGGTCAACGGCCGCGGCATCGGCGAGAACTGCGCCAATGCGCCAAAGCCCGACAACGACGTGATCTGGGCTTACGACAAGCCGCTGGTGAAGGACGCCGGCTTCCTGGTGCTGAAGGGCAATCTGTTCGATTCCGCGATCATGAAGACCAGCGTGATCTCCAAGGAATTCCGTGATCGCTACCTCAGCAATCCGACCGATCTCAATGCCTTCGAGGGCCGCGCCGTCGTGTTCGAGGGTCCTGAGGACTATCACGAGCGGATCGACGATCCCTCGCTCGAGATCGACGAGCGCTGCGTGCTGTTCATCCGCGGCACCGGCCCGATCGGTTATCCCGGCGGCGCCGAGGTCGTGAACATGCAGCCGCCTGCGGCGCTGATCAAACGCGGCATCATGTCCCTGCCCTGCATCGGCGACGGCCGGCAGTCGGGCACCTCGGGCTCGCCTTCGATCCTCAATGCTTCGCCGGAAGCCGCCGCCAATGGCGGGCTCGCGATCCTCAGGAACGGCGACAAGGTGCGCGTCGATCTGAACAAGGGCAGCGCCAACATTCTCATCTCGGACGACGAGGTGAAGAAGCGCCACGCCGAGCTCAAGGCCAATGGCGGCTTCAAGCATCCGCCGAACCAGACGCCGTGGCAGGAGCTTTATCGCAACACCGTCGGCCAGCAGTCGACCGGCGCCTGCATGGAGCTCGCCACACGTTACCAGAACGTCGCCGGCAGCTTTGGTGTGGCGCGGGACAATCACTAGCAGCGACATCGTCATTGCGAGCGCAGCGAAGCAATCCAGATATATCTCCGCGGAGACAGTCTGGATTGCTTCGTCGCAAGTGCTCCTCGCAATGACGAGCCGATAGAACTTTCAGGCAAGGGAGAAGAAAAAATGGCAGACCGCCTCAAGGGAAAGCGCGCCGTCATCACGGCTGCAGCGGCAGGCATCGGACGCGCATGCGCCATCGCATTCGCGCGTGAAGGCGCAACCGTCATCGCCACCGACATCAACGAGAGCGGCATCGCGGGCCTGACCAAGGAAGGCATCGCCGAGGTCGCCAAGCTCGACGTCCGCAACACCGCCGACGTCAACGCCTTCGCCAAGCGCATCGGCAAGGTCGACATCCTGCTCAACGCAGCCGGCTTCGTGCACCACGGCACCATCCTCGAATGCTCGGAAGAGGATTTCGATTTCTCGTTCGACCTCAATGTCAAATCGATGCACCGGACCATCAGGGCCTTCCTGCCGGACATGCTCGCGGGTGGCGGCGGCAGCATCGTCAACATCTCCTCCTGCGCGGCGCTGCGGCCGCCGGCCAACCGCTACGTCTACAGCGCCTCGAAGGCCGCGGTGTCGTTGCTGACGCGCGCGGTCGCGCTCGACTTCATCACCAAGGGCATCCGCTGCAACAGCATCTGCCCGGGCACCGTCGAGACGCCTTCGATGCTCGACCGGGCCGCAGCGCAAGGGCCGCAGGGCAAGGAGATGTTCGTCTCCCGCCAGAAGATGGGCCGGCTCGGCACCGCCGACGAGATCGCGTCCATGGCGGTCTATCTCGGCAGTGACGAGAGCGCGTTCACCACCGGCGTCGACCTCGTCGTCGACGGCGGCTACATGCTCTGACGCCAAGGCATCCAGCATGAACAAGATCGATCTCAACGGCCGCGTCGCCATCGTCACCGGCGGCGCACAGGGCTTCGGCCGCGCCATCGTTCAGCGCTTCGTCGCCTCCGGCGCCAAGGTCGCGATCTGGGATTTCGACGCCGCGCTGGCCGAGAAGACGGCAAAGGAAATCGGCGATAACGCCCGCGTCTTCAAGGTCGACGTCACCGATACCGTGGCCGTCGAGCAGGCGCGCGACGCGACACTGGCCGCCTTCGGCAAGATCGACATCCTCGTCAATAACGCCGGCGTCGCCGGGGTCAACAAGCCGGTCTGGGAGACCGATCTCGAGGAATGGCGGAAAGTTCTGCGCATCAACCTCGACGGCCCCTTCATCGTCTGCAAGGCGATCGTGCCCGCGATGCTCAAGCAGAAATACGGGCGCATCGTCAACATCGCCTCGATCGCCGGCAAGGAAGGCAATCCGAACGCCTCGCACTATTCGGCCTCCAAGGCCGGCCTGATCGCGCTGACCAAGTCGCTCGGCAAGGAATTGGCGACGCATGACATCCTCGTCAATGCGGTGACGCCGGCCGCGGCCAAGACCGCGATCTTCGACCAGATGACGCAGCAGCATATCGACTTCATGCTCTCGAAAATTCCAAAAGGCCGCTTCGTGCTGGTGGAAGAGCTCGCCGCGATGGTGAGCTGGCTCGCATCCGAGGACTGCGCGTTTTCGACCGGCGCGGTGTTCGACATCTCGGGTGGACGGGCAACCTATTGAGACAGCCATGATCAGAGAAGGCGGATGTCTGTGCGGCGCGGTGCGGTTCAAGGCGGAGGGCGAGCCGCTCAATGTCCGCATCTGCCATTGTCGCCTTTGTCAGAAGGCGATGGGCTCGCCCTACTTCGCCCGGGCACAGTTCGACCAGCGCGCACTGACCGTCGAGGGCGACACCGAGCGCTATGCGTCGTCCGAGCACATCGACCGCGTGTTCTGCAAACGCTGCGGCACGCGGCTGTTCGCCTGGCGGCGCAACGGCACGCTGGCGGGCGTCGCACTGGCGACCTTCGACGATCGCAACGCGTTTGTGCCGACCGAGCACATCTGGGTCAGCGAAAAGATGGGCTGGGTGACGATCGAAGACGGCATGATCCGATATGAGGGGACGATCCCGACGTAGCTCATGCGGCGGCAAGGCTCGGTGTCAAGGCCGCCGGTCGCGCCAATCATTTGCGGCGTGGCATTTCGGAGCTGGCCACCCTATGTGAGGTGAAGCGCTGCTGCACCACCGGTTTGGCTGGGTCGGCTGCAAGACCGCAGGCAAACCGGGACGGACGAACCGTGAATATCTCTCTCTATGACCTCTCGGTGTGGGTGCTGCCGCTGGTGCTCGCCATCACTTTCCACGAGGCTGCGCACGCTTTCGTCGCATATCGTCTCGGTGACGACACCGCATGGCAGCTCGGCCGTGTCAGCTTCAACCCGCTCCGCCATATCGACCCGTTCGGCACGCTGATATTGCCGGCGATGCTGCTGTTCGCGCATTCGCCGTTCCTGTTCGGCTATGCCAAGCCGGTGCCGGTGAATTTCCGCAAGCTCAACGACCCCAGGCTCGGCATGGTGTGGGTGGCGTTGGCCGGGCCTGCCACCAACATCCTGCTGGCGCTGGCCGCAGCTCTTGCCCTGCACGCCCTGCCGTTGGCCCCGGCGAACTCGGCGCAATGGATCTTCGACAATCTCAAGAACGCACTGCTGATCAACGCGGTGCTGGCGGTGTTCAACATGATGCCGATCCCGCCACTCGACGGCGGGCGCGTCGCGGTCGGGCTGCTGCCCCGGCCGCTCGCCCTGCCGCTGGCCCGGCTCGAGCCGTTCGGGATGCTGATCCTGATCGGTCTGCTGATCCTGCTACCGCTGGCGGGCTCCCAGTTCGGTCTAAATCTTGATGTTATTTCAGCAATACTGCGAACGTTGACCGGTTATGTGATTCAGGGTGTTCTCATTCTGACCGGCAATGCGTAGTTGAACAGCGACACACCCGAACACAAGCCGAAGGGCTCGAGGCCGACTTGGTCAAAGCTGCCGATATGTTGATTGCGCGACGCGCCGATACCCGCGCCCGCGCGGATTTCGCCACCTGGAAGATGATGGCCAAGCTCAACGGGTCATCGGCGCTGCCTCCGGGGGCGCAGGAATTCCTCGTGAGCTACAAGAACCTGCAGGCGCAGATGAACGAGGGTGAGGCTACCGAGGCCACCATCGGCGCCATCTACAAGGCCTACTATGCGGAGATGGGCGGCGCGGGAACCCCGCCTGACGTCCGGCCCCGGGCGGCCGAACCGGCGGCGGACAATGTTACCGCTTTCCGCCGCCCAGAACCGAAGCCGAAGAAGGCCAATTTCTTCGGGGCAGCGACCGCAGGCGCGACCCAGAAACGGCCGCTTCCGGTGGCGCTGATCTTCGCCTGCCTGGTCGCGGTCTATGTCGGGATCAGGCTCTACTGGCGCTGAGCCGTCTTCTTCTTTTTCTTTGCGTCCGGCGGCGTGAAGATGATGTCGACGGTGCGCTCGAACCGGTCGTCGGTCAGGCTGGCAGGCGGTTGCGGGATGGGATCGGATTTGCGGACAATCGAGATCGCGGCCGCATCGTAAGCTGCATCCCCGGACGACTCGACAACGTCGACTGAAAGCACGTTGCCCCGTCGGTTGATCGCGAAGGAGACCTTGACCTTCTGATTGTTGGGCTCCTTGCCCTCCGGATTAACTTTGTGGGCCGTGAGGTGCGCGCTAATCTTGCGGTTCCAGTCGGCCGTTATCTTCAAGATGTCCTTGCCAATGCCCAGCACAGGAGCCAGCGCCTTCTCGGCCTCGCGCGCGTCCTCGTCGAGCGTCTGCCGCGCCGTCGCAACGGACTTCGGCGAGGCCTCCGCAGCGGGCGTTTCGACCGCCGCAATCTTCGGATCCTCGTCCTGCGGCTTCTTCGAGATGTTCTCGGTGACGACCCGATCGGGATCGTCGACCTGTTGCGACTGATCCTTTGGAAGCTCGGTTTCCTTGGTCTCGGCCTTTTGCTCGGGAAGCGCCTGCTGCTCCTGCATCGCTTCGCTATCCGGTCCCGGCGGAAGGTCGGTGTCAGGCGCCTTCGGCGAGGCCATCTCGACAGCGAACTCCGCGCCGGCCGCGCCGAGGCCATCGTCGCCGTCATCGGCTCGCAGGTGCGCCAGCGCGAGCGCGGCACCACCGAGATGCAGCGCGAGCGCCGCCAGCGCTGCCAAAATCCAAAGCGTCCGGGCTGGTCTGGACTCGTCCGACATCGCGGGCCTCTAAGGCTGAGCGGCGCCTGCCGCAGGCACCCCCGGAGCGCCTTCCAGCGCAACCAGCTTCACCCGCGAATAGCCGCCTGAGCGCAACAGCTCCATGACGCCCATCAACTCGCCATACGGCACCGAGCGATCGGCGCGCAGGAAGACATACTTGTCCTTGCTCATGTCGGATAGGCCGTCGAGGGTGCCGATCAACTCGGCGCGGTTGACCGGGTTCTCTCCGATGGCAAGCGTCAAATCGGGCTTGATGCTGAGATAGGTCGGCTTGTCCGGCTTCTTCTGCGGCGTCGCGCTCGACGTCGGCAGATCGATCGGCAGGTCGACGGTCGACAGCGGCGCTGCGACCATGAAGATGATCAGCAGCACCAGGATGACGTCGATGAACGGCGTGACGTTGATTTCATGCGTTTCGCCGAAATCGTCGTCGTCATCATTGTCTGCGAGCGAAACGCCCATGGTTCACTCCGCCGCGCGCGAATGCACGCTGCCGTGACTGCGGTCGAGATCGCGCGAGAGCAACCGCCCCGCAGCGCCCGAGGCACGGCTGACGAGCTCGAGATAGCTCTTCGTCACGCGCGAGAAGTAGTTGTAGATGATGACGGCGGGAATGGCGGCGACCAGACCGATCGCGGTGGCGAGCAGCGCCTCGGCGATACCGGGCGCGACGACGGCGAGGTTCGTGGTCTGCGACTTCGAGATGCCGATGAAGCTGTTCATGATGCCCCACACCGTGCCGAACAGGCCCACGAAGGGCGAGGTCGAGCCGATGGTCGCGAGCACGCCCATGCCGACGCGGATGCGCCGCGCCTCCGCGCGCATGATCTCGGAGAAGCTCGAAGCCGCCCGCTCCTTGATGCCGGTATCGCTGGAGAGGCCGGCCGACATCCGCGCCTCGCGCAGCGCCGCCGCCAGGAAGGACGGCAGGATGCCCGCCTTGGCGCCGAGCGCCATCTGCGCTTCCGCGAGCGAGCGCGCCTCCGCGATCTTCTTCAGCGCCGAACGGAGCTTAGTCGCGGCAATCGACAATTCGATCGACTTGGCGATCAGTACCGTCCAGGTCATCAGCGATGCAAAGGCGAGCCCGATCATCACCGCCTTCACGATGATGTCCGCCGACATGAACATCACCCAGGGCGATAGTTCCTTCATGGCTGGCGCGATGCCGGCTGCCGTATCGGACTTTGCAGCCGCGGGCACGGCAGCTTGGGGCGCCGCAGGCGGAGCAACAACCGGGGCCGGGCTGACCGCGGACGGCTGAGCCGTCGACTGGACCGGTGCCGGGGGCGCGGCCTGTGTCTGGGCAGAAACAGGGGATGCAAGCCAGGCGGCCGCCAGCACCAGAGCTGCGGCGAGGCTTGCTTGGAAGGACATGATCTTCATACTTCGGCCCAGTAGCGAATGAGGTTGTGATAGATACCCGTCAATTTGACCGTTTCGGGATCGTCACGCCCGAGCCGTTCCACCAGCGCCTGTATCGCGGTGTCGAGATCAAAGATCATGCTCCGGGCTTGATCGTCCCGTATCATGCTCTGAAGCCAGAAGAAAGACGCAACCCGCGTTCCCCTCGTCACCGGGGTGACCAGATGGAGGCTGGTCGAGGGATAGAGCACGCAGTCCCCGGCTTGCAACTTGACTTCGTGCGAACCGTAGCTGTCCTCGATCACAAGTTCGCCACCGTCATACTCCTCCGGCTCGGCCAGGAACAGCGTCACCGAGACGTCTGTGCGGATGCGAAGGCCGGTCAGGCGGTCGCCGCGGATCGCATTGTCGACGTGCAGGCCGAAATGGTGGCCGCTGCTGGCCGCATAGCGGTTGAACAGCGGCGGGAAGATCTGGAGCGGGATCGCCGCCGCGATGAAGCGCGGGTTCGACGTCAGAGCCGAGATGATGCGGTTGCCGAGCTTGCGCGCAACCTCGCTGTCCGGCGGCAATTGCTCGTTGCGCTTGACCATCGCCGACTGCGAGCCGGCGGTGGAGCGCCCATCCTCCCATTCGCTGGCGTCCATGATGCGGCGGAAATCCGCCACATCATCCTTGCTCAGAACGTTTTCTATGCATGTCAGCATGAAACTGGCTGTCGCTCCATCAGTAGCGCGCCGAGAGCACCACATAGGCGGCACGGCCCGGTGCTTCCAGCACGAAGGGCGCAGCGCTCTGGTACAGCGCGTCGTAATAGCGTTTGTCGAAGATGTTGTTCACGAACAGCTTGACCTGCCAGTTCTTGTTGATCTTGGCCTCAGCAAACATGTCGAAACGCCAATAGCTCGGAAGCGACGTGCCCACGTTAGCCGCGAGCAAAGTGCCGCCGTAGATCTTCGAACGGTAGACCGCCTGTCCACCCAGTTCCCAGACGTCGGTGAGCTGGTACTTCGTGAGCAAGCTGAAGGACTCATGGGCGACGTTGGCGAGCGGACGCCCGACATTTGTCGGATACAGCGCCTTGTTCGCCGACGGCGCCAGCGACTGCGTCACCTCCGACTGCATCAGCACGAGACCGCCGAACACGCTCCACTTGTCGGTGATCTTGCCACCGATACCGAGATCGATGCCGCGGATGCGGTAGGCTGCACCGGCGGTAATGCAAGATATGTTGCCGGTCGTTCCGGTCGGATAGACGCATCCCAAGGGCGCAGCGGCGGCCGCACTACCGACGTTCTGCGACTCGCGCGCATTGTCCTTGGTGGTCTGGAACAGCGCCGCGGTGAGCAAAAGATGACGATCGAACAGCTCCCATTTGGTGCCGAGTTCGATCGCCTTGTTTTTCTCGGGCCCGAAGATCTGGGTGTTGCCGCCGGCGAGAGTCGGATTGAAGGCGCCATAGGGCGTGCTGGTGCCGTCGAACTCGGCACCGACGGGGTTCGCCGAAGTGGCATAGGCCACATAGACGCTGCCGTTCGGAGCAGGCTTGAGCGTCAGCCCGAGATTGAAGTTGGGGATCAGGAATTCCGCCGACTGCTGGCCGAGCGTGCCATTTGCCGCATAGCCGGATGAATTGATGCTGTAATTGTCGTAGCGAAAGCCGCCGTTGAGGATCAGCAGGTCGCGATAATTCGCGCTGTCCATGACGTAGCCGCTGACGGTGTCGATGCCGACGCTGATGGGCAGACCTGCCAGTGCGAGCGCTTTGCCTGGCAGATAAGTGTCCTGGGGAGAGAACACACTGACGCCCGTCGGCGAGCCACCTGGCGTTACGAGAACACCATTTCCCTCCGAGGTAAGCCCGAGGTACTTATCGATCGACGATCTCTCGCGATCGACTTCGATTCCTGCCAGCGCGGTATGCTTGAAGCCGGCCCCATCCTGGAATTTGTAGGTCGCCTCCGTCTGGTTGGCGAGCACGTCGGTGATCTGCAGGCGGCTCTGCGGATTCATCGTGAGCGTCGACGCCGAGAGCGGAGTGGCGATGACCGGGCTCTCCGGCAGCGTTCCGACATAATTCTGCGTCGAACGCGACGCGCGGAACTTGTTGCTGACGATCAGGTCCGGGGTGATCTGAACCTCGGCGTTGAGCGTGCCGATGTCCTGACCGGTCCGGAAGAAGTCCCGGTTGATCTGACCATACCAATTGTTGCGGTTGGCACCGAAGTCCGGGAATGGACCGCCGGCGGTGGTCGAGGTGCTCGGCCGATAATAGGGCACACCAAAGTCCGGAACTCCCGTCAATTCGGTATGGATGTAGCCAGCGGTGACCTTGACGGCGTCGACAGGCTTCCAGGTCGTCGCGACGAAGGCGCCGTTGCGGTCGTCCTTGACGTAGTCACGACCGGCGACATTGGCGTCCTGGAACAGACCGCCGGCGCGAACGGCGAGCGTCGGATTGATCACCTGGTTGACGTCGAGCGTGACACGCTTGGTCTGGTCGGTGCCAAACGTCGTGTCCATGTTGTAGAAGCTCTTGTCCGAATTTGCCTGCTTGGTGACGATGTTGATCGCACCGCCAGCGACACCGCGGCCGGAAAAGGTCGAGCCGGGGCCCCGCAGGATCTCAACTTGCTCGGTGAAGAAGTTCTCACGAACGCTCACGCCGGAATCGCGAACGCCGTCGATGAAGATGTCGTTGCGAGCATCGAAGCCGCGAATGAAGAAACGGTCTCCGAACGCATTGCCGCCCTCGCCTGAACCGAGCGTCACGCCGGCCGTGCTCAGAATCGCCTGCTTCAGCGACGTGGCGTTCTTGTCCGCGAGCACTTCCTTGCTGAGAACCGTGATGGATTTCGGCGTATCGACCAGCTTCTCCGGGAATTTTCCGCCGGCCTGCACGTGATCGACCTTGTAGGGCGCGGCCGGATCCGCATACGGATTGGCGTCGGCGGGACCGGACAGCGGGGTGGGAGCGGTCTGCTGCGCCGCCTGCTGCCGCTGCGCGGCGCGGCGAAGCGCATTGCGCGCGCGGACCTGATCCGCCGTCGGCTTCGAAGCCACCGGGCGCGGACGCGCGACCGGCGCATCGACTGTTACCGGCGGCAGGTTCGACTGCTGCGCCTCCGCGCCGCTCGACACCGATGCTGCCGCGATCAGGCCCGCGACAGCCGAGACCTTCTTGCCGGAAACGCCCGTGAACTTTTCATCGAATGCTGCGACCGAACGCAACGACTTCGGTGCGACCACCTGCCCCATTACCAAACACGCCCCATATTCCTGTTCGCCCATTCACTTCGATGAGCGATTGGAGTGTTGGTATCGGCCGTAAAATATCGGGTCAATGCGAGTAAGCCGCGAGAACGCTTGAATAAGTCCAGATCAAAGCGATTCTAAATTGCAGTTTGAAACCGTTCTAAATCGAGATTGGATTAGTTCTAAAGAGAGCGCGAAAATGCTGCGAAATCCGGCGGTCGCGCGCGCATCGTCAATCGCTGCTCGGCGGCTTCATCAGCGAGAACAATTCATCGACGGTCTTCTGCGCCACCGCGCGCACGCGATCGCTGTTGTCCATGCCGGCAATGTTGACGCCGCCGACGACGGCTCTGATCTCGTCGCGGAAGTCGGTGAGAAAGCGCAAGGGATCGCGCTGCTCGTTGGCGACGCGCGCGATCAGTCCCGTGATCAGGATCTGACACGCGATCAGCTTGCCGTTCAGTTCGTCCATGCTGCGCTCCCGTTGTGGCGCGCCGATATGACCGATGCCGGTTTTCCTGACAACCGAAACGGCCGTCCCACGATTTAGAACCGTTCTTGCGGGCCATCGCCTTGCGGCCCATGCGCAGCGCCGCTCTGTCCAGAGCACACCGCTTTCGAGCATTGCACAGATTTTGCACGCTGATCGTTCCTGACAGGAAAATGCAGCACTGCACACCGTAGTGACACGGAGCTGCCTAAGCAGTGCAAAGCTTTCCAATTGTTTAGGATTCTCAACCGATAGTGCTGTTTACACTGGAACTTGGCGTGTATTATACAAGCGCCCTGGAACCCTATGATTGCCTCATAATTCGTACTTAAGGCACAAGAGCCGACACGAGACGATATGAACAAGTCCCGGCCGATCCTCTGGATTCTGATCATCGCGGCCGTGGCCTCCGCGGGTTACTATGGTTGGCAGAAATTCGGCTCGCCCGACGCCCGAAAAACCCAGGCCGCACAGAAGGGGCCGCAGCGCCCGCCCGCTGTCCCCGTGAGCGTTTCGCCGGTCCAGAAGGTGGACTTTCCGGTTTACCTGACCGGTCTCGGCACGGTTGCGGGCTTCAACACCGTCCAAGTCCGGACCAGGGTGGACGGCCAGATCGACAAGATCGCCTTCACCGAAGGTCAGATCGTCAAGGAGGGCGAGCTCCTCGCCTCGATCGATCCCCGCCCCTATCAGGCCACGCTCGACCAGGCCAAGGCCAAGAAGGCCCAGGACGAGGCAAATCTGGCCAATGCCAATCTCGAGCTCCAGCGCGCCATGAAGCTCGGCGAATTCGCCACCGCCCAGCGGGTCGATACCCAGCGCTCCACGGTCGCCCAGCTCAACGCCCAGATCGCCGCCGACGAAGCTTCGATCTCCAACGCGCAGACCCAGCTCGACTACACCCAGGTCAAGGCGCCGATCACCGGCGTCGCGGGCCTGCGCCAGGTCGACATCGGCAACATCGTCAATTCCTCGACGCAGACCGGCATCGTCACGATCTCGCAGGTCGAGCCGATCTCGGTGATCTTCACCGCGCCGGAGGATCAGCTGCCCTATATCAGCGAGGGCCAGAAGGCCGGCGCGCTCAGGGTGATCGCCTTCACCACCGACGGCAAGAAGACGTTGGCCGAGGGCAAGCTCGCGGTCATCAACAACCAGGTCGACACCAGCAGCGGCACGATCCGGCTCAAGGCGGTCTTCGAGAACAAGGACCACGCGCTGTGGCCCGGGCAGTCGGTGTCGACGCGCCTTCTGGTGCGTACTCTGAAAGATGCGACCGTTGTTCCGGATGACGCGGTCCAGCACTCCACCAATGGACTCTACGCTTATACGGTCAATCAGGACAACAAGGCCGAGGTGCACAAGATCAAGGTCAGCTACGCCATCGACGGACGTTCGGTCGTCGACGAAGGGCTCACGCCCGGGCAACAGGTGATCACCGGCGGCCAATTCAAGGTCCAGCCCGGAAGCCTCGTCTCCACGGCCGTGGCGAGTACGGATCCGGCCCAGAACAAGGTTCGACAGGAATGAACGCGGGCGGGATTTCGGCACCTTTCATCCGTTATCCCATCGGCACCTCGCTGCTGATGGCCGGCATTCTCTTCGTCGGTCTCGTCGCCTATCCCCTGCTGCCCGTCGCGCCCCTGCCGCAGGTGGACTTCCCGACCATCCAGATCACCGCCAATCTGCCGGGCGGCAGCCCTGAGACCATGGCCTCGTCAGTGGCCCAGCCGCTCGAACGGCAATTCGCCCAGATCCCGGGCATCGCCCAGATGACTTCGACGAGCTATCTGGGCACCGCGTCAATCACCATCCAGTTCGACCTCAACCGCAGCATCGACGGCGCCGCCAACGACGTGCAGGGCGCCATCAACGCCGCGAGCGGTCAGCTACCGAAGAACCTGCCCTCGCCGCCGACCTATCGCAAGGTCAACCCGGCCGACGCCCCGATCCTGCTGCTGTCGGCGACCTCCGAGACATTGCCGCTGACCAGTGTCAGCGACGCGGTCGACGCCCAGCTCGCCCAGCAGATCAGCCAGCTCTCCGGCGTCGCGCAGGTCTTCATCGGCGGCCAGCAGAAACCGTCCATCCGCATCCAGATCGACCCGGCGAAACTCGTCGCCAAGGGCCTGTCGATGGAGGACGTGCGCAGCCAGATTGCCATCACCACGGTCGACAGCCCGAAGGGTAACATCGACGGTCCGAAGCGCGCCTACACGATCTACGCCAACGACCAGCTCACCCAGGCCAAGGACTGGAACGACGTCATCATCGCTTATCGCAATGGCGGTCCCTTGCGAATCCGCGATGTCGGCCAGGCGGTCAGCGGCGCCGAGGACGCCAAACAGGCGGCTTGGGCCAACGGCAAGCGCGGCGTGTTCCTGGTGATATTCAAGCAGCCAGGCGCCAACGTCATCGAGACCGTCGACCGGATCAAGGCCACTCTGCCTCGCCTCGTCGCCGCGATCCCGCCCGCGATCAAGATCGAGCTCATCAGCGACCGCACCACGACGATCCGCGCCGCGGTCGAGGACGTCCAGTTCACGCTGCTGCTGACCATTGCGCTGGTGGTCATGGTCATCTTCATTTTCCTGCGCAGTTTCTGGGCGACCGTCATTCCCACCATCACGGTGCCGCTGGCACTGCTGGGCGCGTGCGCCTTGATGTGGGTCGTCGGCTATTCGCTCGACAATCTGTCGCTGATGGCTCTCACCATCGCGGTCGGATTCGTCGTCGACGACGCCATCGTGATGCTCGAAAACATCACCCGCTATATAGAGGAAGGCGAATCGCCGATGGCGGCCGCCTTCAAGGGCTCCAAGGAAATCGGCTTCACCATCGTGTCGATCAGCATCTCGCTGGTCGCAGTGCTAATTCCGCTGCTGCTGATGGGCGGGATCATCGGGCGCCTGTTCCGCGAATTCGCCGTCGTGCTGGCGATGACGATCTTCGTCTCCATGTTCGTGTCGCTGACCCTGACGCCGATGATGGCCTCGCGCTTCCTGCGCGCCCATGGCGAGGTCACGCACGGCAAGTTCTACCAGTGGAGCGAGCGCGGCTTCGACCGGATGTTGCGCGGTTACGAATGGGTGCTCGACCATGCCCTGGCCTGGCGCCGCACGACGCTCACGATCTTCTTCGCGACCCTTGCCCTGTCGATCTATCTGTTCGTCCTGATCCCGAAAGGGTTCTTCCCGCAGCAGGACGTCGGCCTGATCACCGCGACCTCGGAAGCCTCCCAGGACATCTCGTTCGCGGAGATGCAGCGCCGCCAGGTCGAGCTCGGCAAGATCGTAATGGACGATCCCGACGTCGCAACGATCGCAATGAACATCGGCGGCAGCGGCCGCGCCGGCAACAACGGCAACATGTTCATCACGCTGAAGCCGCTCAGCGTCCGCAATGCCTCCGCGCAGCAGATCATCGCCCGGCTGCGTCCCAAGCTCGAAAAGGTGTCCGGCGCCCGCCTCTACATGCAGGCGGCCCAGGACGTCCGGCTCGGCGGCCGGCCGACCCGTACGCAGTTCGAGTTCACCCTGCAGGACGCCGATCTCGCCGAGCTCAACGACTGGGCGCCCAAGATCCTCGCCAAGATGCAGACCTTGCCGCAACTGCGCGACGTCGCGACCGACCAGCAGACCCAGGGCACCACGGTCCAGCTCAAGATCAACCGCGATACGGCAGCGCGTTACGGAATCCAGCCGCAGCTGATCGACGATACGTTGTACGACGCGTTCGGACAGCGTCAGGTCACGCAGTATTTCACCCAGCTCAACACCTACAAGGTGATCCTTGAGATCCTGCCGGAGATGCAGGGCAGCCTCGAGAGCCTGAACAAGCTCTACCTGAAATCTCCGCTGACCGGCGACCAGGTGCCACTGTCGACGTTTGCGACCTGGAGCACCGACCCGGTTCGGCCGCTCTCAATCAGCCACCAGGGCCAGTTCCCGGCGATCACGATCAGCTTCAACCTCGCCCAGGGCGTCGCGCTCGGCCAGGCCACGGAGGCCGTGCAGAAGGCGATGGCCGATCTCGGCGCGCCACCGACACTCAATTCGAGCTTCCAGGGCACGGCACAGGCGTTCCAGCAGTCGCTCGGCACTGTGCCGCTCCTCATCCTCGCCGCGCTGGTGGTGGTCTATCTGATCCTCGGCATCCTCTACGAGAGCTACATCCACCCGATCACGATTCTGTCGACCCTGCCCTCGGCCGGCGTCGGCGCGCTCGCGATCCTGATGGCAGCCGGCTTCGAGTTCAGCCTCATTGCTTTGATCGGAGTCATTCTGCTGATCGGCATCGTGAAGAAGAACGGCATCATGATGGTGGACTTCGCCATCGCCGCGGAGCGCGACGAGCACAAGACGCCGGCGGAATCGATCCGGCAGGCGGCGCTGTTGCGCTTCCGTCCGATCATGATGACGACGATGGCTGCCCTGCTCGGCGGCGTGCCGCTGATGCTCGGCCACGGCACCGGCGCCGAGATTCGCCAGCCGCTCGGCTACGCCATGGTCGGCGGTCTAATCGTCAGCCAGGCGCTGACGCTGTTCACCACGCCGGTCGTCTATCTCTATCTCGACGAGCTCAACAACTGGTTCTCCGGCTGGGGCCGTAAGGGTGACGGCGAAGGCGACGAGAGGGTCGAGCACGGCACCGTAAAGGAAGCTGCCGAGTAGCAGCTTGCACCGCGCGTCTCACGACGTTACAGCGAGGCCCTCGGTTCACGTCAATGCGGTCTTGCCATGCCCATGCAATCCAGATTTGTCGCCCTTGCCACCGCTGTCCTGTTGTCGGCGGGCACCGCGCATGCCCAGCAAGGCGCCAAGAAGAACGCGGCTCCCTCTGCCCCGGTGGCACAGCCCGCACCGGCTCCGACGCAACCGCAGGCTGACGGCGCTCCGGCGCAGCAGCCCGGCTGGGTCGTGCGCTGCACCAGCGTCAGCCGCGACGCACCGCTCGAATGCGCGATGGAGCAAAACGCAGTGCTGACCAAGACTGGCCAGACCATCGTCCTGATCAACATCCGCATCGCGTCCGACACCCGCACGCCGGTGGCGCTGCTGCAATTGCCGCTCGGCCTCAACCTTCCCATCGGCGCCAAGCTCCAGGTCGACGAAGGCAAGACGGTCGATCTCCCAATCCAGACCTGCGAGAATCGCGGCTGCTACGCCTCGACGCCGATTGCGCCGGACCTGCTCGCGGCCCTGCGCTCGGGCAAGCAGTTGAAGATCTCCTTCCAGAACATGGCCAAGGAAACGATCGCGATCCCGATGCCGTTGGGCGATTTCGCGGCCGCCTACGACAAGATCAAGTAGCCGTATCGTCGTCACTGCCGCGCCATCTGCGCATTGCCGACGGCGTCGCCGTCGAGCTTCTGGTCGTCGTGCATGGTCACGCTGACGTGCGAGAGCCGTCCGGTGAATTCGAACGGCGCCTCGTAATGCGACACCGGGCTGCCGCGGTCGCGGCCGATGTCGAGGCCCGACCACGAGATCAGCGTGTGGAATCCCAGCTGGGTCTGCAGCGATCCCGCCTTCTCGCCATCGATCAGAAGCGTGTAGTCGGTGATACCGGTGCGCGAGCCCTTCGCCGGCGGCTCTTGGCGCACGAGACGCTTCACGTGAACGCCGAGCCGCCGCGCGCCCGACGGCACCTTGCGGTCCGAGCGGATGATCTGGTGACTGCCGCCGATGTTGAGGTCGTGCACGAGATGCCCCCCTTTGACGTAGAGGCTATAGCCTGACGTCGCATCACCATGCGAGATCAGCACGCCGTCGGCACCCGCCTCGTCGAGCTCGACATGCGCCTCGATCGTATAGCTACGGCTGCGTACGTCCGGTGCAACATCGGTCGGCACATGGCCCATGCCAGCATGGAAGACGAAACGATGGCGGGCACCGTGAAAGCGCGCAGCATTCTCCGCAAAGCGCGGCCCGAACCGGTCGTCGAGCGGCAACACGTTGTGCTTCTCTGCCTCCGCCCACCATGCTGCGATCATCGTTGCCAGCCGCTCCGGCTCTTTCGCCGCGAGATCATCGGTCTCGGAGAAATCCTCATCGAGATGGAACAACTCCCATTTGTCGCTCTCGAACGGCGTGCCCGATGGATGGAAGGCGACCGCCTTCCAGCCGCCCTTCCAGAGGCCGCGATGGCCGAACATCTCGAAATATTGCGGCGAGCTCTTTGAAGGAGCAGACGCGTCCATGATCGAGCGCGCGAAGCTATCGCCTTCCAGCGGCATCTGCCGGCAGCCAGCGATCGTCGTGGGCGCCTCGATGCCGATCAGCTCCAGCAGCGTCGGCGTGAGGTCGCAGGCGTGCATGAACTGGTGCCGCAGCTCGCCCGTGCCCGCGATCTTCTTCGGCCAGTTGATGACGAAGGGATCGCGGATGCCGCCGCCATGGGTGTTCTGCTTGTAGCGGCGCAGCGGCGTGTTCGAGGCCATCGCCCAGCCATGCGGAAAATTACTGTGGGTGTCCGGCCCGCCGATGTCGTCGATGCGGCTCAGCTTCTCCGCGATCGGCTCCGGCTTGAAGTTGAACGGGCCCATCGCGTTGACGAAACCGAGCGGCCCGCCCTCCTGGCTCGCGCCATTGTCGGACATCACGATGATCATGGTGTTGTCGCGAATGTCGGCCTTCTCCAGAAATGAGACGAGGCGTGCAAGATGACGATCGGAATGGTCGAGCATTCCGGCAAAGGCCGCCTGCAGGCGCGTGAAGACGCGACGCTCGTCGGCCGAATGATCTTCCCAGGCTTTCACGCCGTCATTGCGCGCCGGCATCCGCGTTCCCTCCGGCACCAGTCCCAACGCCTTCTGACGCGAGAGCCGCTGCTCGCGTTCGACGTCCCAGCCGTGCGCAAACGAGGCGTCGTAGCTCCTGATGATATCCATCGGAGCCTGGTGCGGCGCGTGGCAGGCCCCCAGCGCGACCCAGGTCAGCCACGGGATATCCGGTCGATCGGCGACGTGATCTCCGATGAAGCGGATCGACTGGTCGATCAGGTCCTCGGTCAGATGGTAGCCGTCGGCATAGGTGCCCGGGGGATCGACATGCGTGTTATCGGAGACGAGCTCCGGCGCGTACTGGTCGGTCTCGGCGTCGAGGAAGCCGTAGAAGCGATCGAAGCCGCGGCCAAGCGGCCAACCGTCGAACGGGCCGGTGGCGCCGCTCTCGGTCAGAGGCGTCACATGCCATTTGCCGACCATGTAGTTGCGATAACCGTGGGTGCGGAGCATCTCGGCGAGTGTCCCCGCCTCGCGCGCGATCTTGCCGCGGTAGCCAGGATACCCGGAATCGAAATTGGCAAGACACCCGACGCCGACCGAGTGATGGTTGCGCCCCGTCAGCAGCGCAGCCCGCGTCGTCGAGCACATCGCTGTGGTATGGAAGCCGGAATAGCGCAAGCCTTCGGCGGCGAGCCGGTCGATGGTCGGCGTCCGGATCGCCGAGCCGTAGCAGCCGAAATCGGAGAAGCCGACGTCGTCGAATAGCACCACCAGGATGTTCGGCGCGCCCTCGGGCGGCCTTGGCGAATCCGGCCACCAGGGTTTTGAGTCCGCAACCGTCCTGCCGACGGTGCCGCGAAACCGCGTATCGCTGCCTGCACTCATCTGATCCTCCCTGTTCGGCCGGCCTGGGTGGCCGCGGACGGCCACGGTTGACCCGCAGCTCGTCCCCACCTAAATTATAATAAGAATTATGATTATCATTTAGCCGCGATGCAAGCACGGAAGCAGCCACGTTCCGAAGACCCCGGGGTTCGCGATTTCGACCTGCCCGGCGTCGCCCCGTCGCGCCAGAAGCGCAGCAGAGAGACGACGCTGGCGCTGCTGCGCGCCGGCGCCGAGATGCTGCGGACGCGCAGCCTCGCCGAGCTCTCGATCGAAGCACTCTGCACCGAGGTCGGCGCCACCGTTGGCGCCTTCTACAGCCGCTTCGAGAGCAAGGAGGCCTATTTCAACGCATTGATGGCGCTGGCCGCACGCGACGGCGAGCACCGACTGGTCGAGATCAGGCAGCCGTCGCCCGAGACAGGCCTTGGCGAGCTCTGCCAAATCGTTGTCAAAGGCATCATTGCCTGGATGCGCAACCACGAGGGCGTGCTGCGCGCCGCGCTCCAGCATGACGACAACCGCCCGGACAAATGGTCGGCGTTCAAGGCGCTGGCGAAAGCCACCACGATGGGCGCCACCCCTCTCCTGCTGTCGGCCATGGGCAAGGGACGCAAGGTTGCCAAGACCCGCACCATCGCCTTCGGCTTCCAAATCGTCCTCGGTACGCTGGTGAACGCCATCCTCAACGATCCCGGCCCGCTGTCGCTTTCGTCGAAAGAGATGGAGACGCGGCTGGCCGGCTGCCTGTTGCTGCTGCTTCAGGCGGAGCTATGACAGTCCTTCCTCGCGAAGGATCTGCTTCGCCTCCTCGTCCCCGAGCTCCGCGGCTTTGCTGAGCCAATACACGGCACGCTCATTATCTTTCGGCGTGCCGTTGAGGCCGTCAAAACAATTCACGATCATCTCTCGGATCGTCGCCAAACGACCTGACTCGGCCACCCGCTCCTTCAGATCGAAGGCCCTGAAGTAGCGCTCCCTGGGGGTTCCGGCCCCGAGCCCTCTTCGCAAGGCTCCGGCGAGCTAGAGCCATGACTCGCAATCGTCGGCAGCGATCGATGCCCCGGCTCGCGCCATCAGCGCCAGACTGGCTGGCTGATCGCCCTTGTCATGCGGATATTCAGCCATCTCGATCATGGCCATGACAGAGCCTTTCGCGATGAACGCCTCGAGATAGGCGACGCCTTCGCCGTCCCCGACTTCCTTCAAAAGTTGTCGGGCGACCCCAACATCGAATCCGAGCCCGTCTGAGAACACGATCCAATCTCCCGGCAGGCTCGCAAACTGCAAGCATAACATCATTCGCTGACATCCCGCGGTTGCTGCGAACGGACGCCGATCAGTCCACCCCGAGATAAGCCTTCTGCACCTGCGGATCCTCCGCGAGCGCGGCCGCCGTGCCTGACAGCACGCTCTTGCCGACCTGGAGCACCGTGGCGAAATCCGAGACCTCCAGTGCGAGCTCGATCGACTGCTCGGCGAGCAGAATGGTCAGGCCCTCGCGATGCAGGCGGCCGAAGGTCTCGTACATGGACTCGACCACCGCCGGCGCGAGACCGAGCGACGGTTCATCCAGCATCAACAGCTTCGGGTCGCTCATCAGCGCGCGCCCGACCGCGAGCATCTGCCGCTCGCCGCCGGACATGGTGCCGGCGCGCTGATTGCGGCGTTCCTTCAGGCGCGGAAAGATCTCGTAGACGCGTTCGAGCAGCGTGGCCCGACGCGACTTGTCGCGCAGCGGCGTTGCTCCGAGCAGAAGATTGTTCTCGACGCTCTGCTGCACGAACAGCCGCCAACCTTCCGGCGACAGCGCCAGCCCCTTGCGCACGATCGCAAACGCCTTCTCGCCCGCGATGTCCTCGCCGCGAAAGCGAATCGATCCGGAATGCACGGGAATGAGGCCGGCGATCGCGTTCAGCGTCGTGGTCTTGCCGCCGCCATTGGAGCCGAGCAGCGCGACCACGCTGCCTTCGGGAACCTCCAGCGAGACGTCGGACACGCCGATGAGATCGCCGTAGCGCACCTCGAGGTGCTCGATCCGCAGCAACGGCTCGCTCATAGGTCCGGCCCGCCCATCAGCTCGACCGGCGTGTGGCCGGCGGCTGCCTTCGCTGCACGCTTGCCGAGATAGGCCTCGATCACCGCCGGGTTGGAGGTGACCTCGCGCGGCGAGCCGCGGGCGATCTCCTTGCCCTGGTGGAACACCATCACGCGGCTGGCGAGCGACATAATAACTTCCATGATGTGCTCGACGATCACGAGGGTGATGCCGGAACGGTGAATGTCGCGCACGAGATCGATGGCGAGCCTCACCTCATGGGCGTTGAGGCCGGCCATGGCTTCGTCGAGCAGAAGCACCTTCGGCTCGGTCGCGAGCGCCCGTGCGATCTCCAGCCGCTTGCGGCCGGGCGTGCCGAGCGAGCGCGCCGGCGCATCCGCAAGCCTGATCATGCCGACGCGCTCGAGCACCGCGCGCGCTTTGGTCTCGGCGTCCTTGCGATGCGAGGTGCGCAGAAAGGCGCCGATCATGACGTTTTCCAGCACCGTCATGCCCTCAAAGGTCTGCGGCACCTGGAAGGTACGGGCGAGCCCAAGTCCGGCGCGCAGCTCCGGCGTGAAGTCGGTGATGTCGCGGCCCTCGAACAGGACGCGGCCCGAGGTGGTCTTGAGATCGCCAGTCAGGCAATTGAAGAAGGTGGACTTGCCCGCGCCGTTCGGGCCGATCAAGCCGAGGATGTCGCCTTGCTCCAAGGTCACGGAGGCGTCGTCCACCGCCTTGAAGCTGCCGAACGCCTTAGTGATTGCGCGTGCCTCAAGGAGCATGGCCAGCTCCCGTGTCCTTGGTCGGTTTGCTGCGGCGCGTGAGCAGGCTGAGCAAGCCACCCGGCTGGAAACGCGCGATCACGACGATGATCGCGCCATAGAGCACGAAGGTGAGCCCGGCGCCCTTGCCGCCGAGCCAGCTGTTGGAGATCTCCTCCAGCGGCACCAGGATCGCGGCACCGACCAAAGGACCGAACAATAGCCCTGCCCCGCCGAGCGCCGCCATGATCAGAATTTTCACCGAAATCAGGATGCCGAATCCCGACTCGGGATCGACGAAGCCGAACATCATGGCATAGAGCGCGCCGGCAACGCTCGTCAGCGCCGCACTCAGCATGTAGGCGTAGAGCTTGGTGCGGCTGGCGGGTGCGCCGAGCGAGCGCGCCGCGCGCTCGGAATCCTTGATCGCGCGCAGGTAAAATCCCATGCGGCTGTTGGTCATCCACCAGGTGATCAACAGAGTGATCGCGAGGATTGCGAGGAAGAGATAGTAGTACGGCAGCGACGACAGGAACGAGAGATCGAAGATGTTGCGCGGCACCGTCGGCCCGGAGAGCCCGACCGCCGCACCGAGCCAGTCGGTGTTGGTTACGATCAGCCGCATCGTCTCGGCGACCGCGATTGTCGCCATGCTGAAATAATGGCCCGACAGGCGCAGCGTCGGCACGCCGATGATCGCGGCCAGCGCCACGGCGAGCACGATCCCGCCGGGAATGCCGAACAGGGGCGACAGGCCGAACTTTGCGTAAGATCCCATCGCGGCATAAGCACCGCAGCCGAAGAACACGACGTGGCCGACCGAAACCTGGCCGGCATAGCCGCCGACGATATTCCATGCGGATGCCGCAATCGCATAAAGCAGCACCAGCGCGCCCACGCGCTGCTGGAACGGCGAGGACAGCAGCAGCGGATAGGCGATCGCAATCGCCGCGACAACTGAGAGCCAGATCAAGCGCCGCATCACAGCTTGCTCATCACATCTTCCCCATCAGGCCCTGTGGCCGGAACCAGAGGAAGAGCAGGAATAGGACATAGACGACGATGTCCTTGTAGATCGCGCCGATCAGATAGCCCGACAGCGACTCGATCACGCCGATCAGCAGGCCTGCAACGAGGGCGCCCGGCACACTCCCAAAGCCGCCGAGCGACACCGTGACGAAGGCGACGATGCCGAGCGTCTCGCCGACGGTCGGCACGATGTAGAAGAAGTTCGCAATCAGCGCGCCGGCAAGCCCTGTGGCGCCCGCCGCAATCGCCCAGGCAATTGCCTGCATGGTGTCGGGACGGATGCCCATCAGCTGGGCTGCGGTTTGATCCTCCGCCACCGCCAGCATCTTCGAACCGAGCGACGTCCGCGTCAGCAGCAGATGCAGCCCGAGCGTGACGAGCAGCGCGACCACGCCGGCAAGCAGCCGCGAGGCCTCGATGCGCAGGCCCGCGAACGCATAAGTGCCCCCCACGATGTCCGGAGGCATCGACAGGAAGTTGGCTCCGAACCACCAGAACACGGAATAGCGCAGCAATAGCGCAAGCCCGAAAGTGCCGAGAATCTGCGCCAGCATCGGCCCTTTCATGATATCGCGGATCAGGGCGAAATAGACCACGACGCCGACGGTCGCGAGCACCAGCGTCGCCAGCGGCGCGCCGAGGATCGGCCCTCCCCCCATCAGGGTGTAGACGACATAGGCGACATACATGCCGAGCATGACGAAATCGCCATGCGCGAAATTGACGATGTTCATCATGCCCCAGACCAGCGTGAGGCCTGAGGAAAACAGGGCGTAGACGGCGCCAAGCAGAAGCCCGCCGACGATCACCTGTACGAGGACAAAGGACATGAGCCAGTGTTGCTCTGATCAAATCATTTCGGGAGTGGCGGGGCGCGCAGCCCCGCCTTCAAATCTCACCAGCCCTTGTAGGGCAGCACCGGCGTCTTCGCGGCGTTGGCCTTCGGCCACACCGCGGTGTAGTTCTCGCCGTCCTGGAGCTGGATGATGAGCCCGGACGCGAGAATATTCTGGCCCTTGTCATCGAACTTCACGCCCTTGTAGCCCATCATCAATTGCTCGGGCTTCAGATCCGTCGCCTTCAGCGCGGCCTGGATTTTTGCAGGCTCAGTCGAGCCGGCGCGGTCGATCGCGTCGGCCAGCACGAAGAAGCCCTGCATCTGACGGCCGACGGTGTCGTCCATCTCCTCGCCGCTCTTCTTCTTGTACATGTCGGCGATGATGGCCGACGGTGAGCCGGCCGGCCCCACCGACCATGACGAACGGTTGAAGACGCCTTGCGATATCTTGCCGACCGCCTTGATAAAGGAGGGATCGGAATAGCCGGCGTCATCGGCCAAAAGCACCGCCGGCTTGTAGTCGAGCGACTGCATGGTCTTGGCGAACAGGATCGCATCCGACGTGTAGCTGATCATGATGATCACGTCGGGCTTCTTGTCCTTGAGCTGGAGCACCTGGCCCTGAACATCGGTCGCGTTGACGGGATAGGCGACGTCAATTGCGATGGCCTGGCCCTTCTCCTTGAAGGCGGCGCTGATCGTGTTGGCGACCGAGGTGCCGTATTCGGTGTTGTCGTGAACCAGCGCGATTGCATCGGTCTTGGCGCCCTGCGCCTTGATGTCGGCGAGGAAATCGACATAGGCCTTGGCGAAGTCGGTGGCGATCGGCGTGGTGCGGAAGAACCATTTGAAGCCGCGCTCGGTGAGATTGGCAGCGACCGACTCGGAGTTCAGGAAGGGAATGCCGTATTTCTCGGCGATCGCGCTCGACGTCAGCGTGACGCCGGACTGATAGGAGCCGAACACGGCGGCCACCTTGTCTTCCGTAATCAGGCGCAGCGCCTGGTTCTGGCCTGTTGCCGGGTTGCCCTGGTTGTCGGCGAACACGATCTCGATCTTGGCGCCGCCGAGGCCCGCAAGGCCTGCGTTCTTGGCCAGCGGCAGAGTCCCGAGTTCGGGATGAGCGTTGTTGATGATATCCATGGCGACCTCGAGCGCCGCCTTGGCGTGCGCCCCGATCGAGGCGGTGCCGCCGGACATCGGCAGGATCGCGCCGATCTTGACGATTTTGTCCTGGGCCTGCGTGCCAGAAGCGAACGCAACGGATATCGCGGCCGCGCAAAGCAGCCCGGTGACGTGCTTCAATCTCATGAAATCAGACCTCCCAAAGGGTTTCCCCAACCAGATTTTTTGGAAGCTCGGCTAAGCGCCCGCTTCCGTTTGTTTATGCCTGGCGATGAGAGGATGGCATGCTGGCCCGGTACCGGCAAGCAAAACGGCTTGCCACGATGCTGCATAGACAAGCACCGACGTGTGGGCTGGGTCAGCGCCTCACCCCACGGGGTCGCTCGCCGTCAGCAGCGTCGTGAAGCCGCCATAGATCATGCGCTTTCCGTCGAACGGCATGCCGTCCAACTTCAGCCGCGGGTCCGCCATCACCTTCTTGTTGACGGCGTCGCGAGTCTCCCGGTCGCGATAGACGATCCAGGAAAACACCACGATCTCGTCCTCCTTCGCCATCACCGCACGCGGAAACGAGGTGAGCTCGCCATAGGGCACGTCGTCGCCGATGCTTTCGACATAATCGAGCGCACCGTGCTCCATCCAGATCGCGCAGGCCGTTGTCGCCAGCGCCTTGTAGGCCTGGATCTTGTCCTTCGGCACGGCCAGCACGAAACCATCGACATAGGGCATCACGGATCTCCTTGTTGTGTGTCCGAAGGACGATGGGGCGCGTAACGATCCGACCGGGAAGCGTGATTTCGGATGAGGCAAACGGTCGCGCGCCGCCGCGGCGCTCCGCCGGAGCCTCCACCCCACGGCCCGCAGGCCGCAGGTGAACCGCAAAACATCCCTGCGTCGCAGCGCTTGCCAGCCCACAGCCGAGCGGGTAGAAACCCTCCACGCCTGAGCCGTGATTTGCGCGATAAGTGCCATCGGCCGCAGCCGGACAAATCAACAAGTCCTTGAATTTGTTCGGCTATTCCGTTGGGGAATGGTGTAACGGTAGCACAACAGACTCTGACTCTGTTTGTCTAGGTTCGAATCCTAGTTCCCCAGCCACCGCAGGTTAAGCGGCTCACAATCAGACCGTCAGAGGTTGCGCTCTCTTTGAGCGCTGCCGCTAAATCACGATGCGATCGAAGTCGGCGGCGATCCGCGTGCTTGGAAAAATCGTCCTCGCTTCGGCCAAAATCTCTTCGTCCCGATAACGCCCCGACATGTGATTCAGCACGAGTTGCCCGACGTTGTTCGCGGCGGCCAATGAAGCCGCTTCGCGTGCGGTGAGATGGCCATAGTTCCGTGCGGTCGCGGCGTCGCGATCGAGGAAGGTCGCCTCGATCACCAGCAGGTCGGCGTCGGCCACATGTTTGGACAGCCCCTCGGTGGTTTCGGTGTCGCCGATCACCACGAGCTTCCTGCCGCCGCTCGGCGGCCCCATGACGTCTTCGGAATCAATCGTGCGGCCGGCGATCACGACTGGTCGTCCCGCGGCCAGTTCTCCGCGCATCGGCCCATCGGGAACACCGAACTCGGCGAGGCGCGCCCGCTCAAGATGGCGGCGTGCCGGACTCTGGAAGCAAAAACCAAAGCTGTCGGTGTCGCGGTGGCGAACCGGAAAGCAATCGATGGTGAAGTCGCCGGCGTCGATAACCTGTCCTTCGGCCAGCGGCGCGAACTCCACAGGGATCGGCGCCCTGCCCGCGCCCCACAGGCTAGCAAGCATGCGGATGACGATGTCGAGCGTGCCCTGCCCTCCATGAACGGTCATCGCGTCCGATTGCTGGCGCAATCCCAGCGTCGAGAAGAGACCGGGGACGCCGAGCACGTGATCGAGATGGGCATGCGTCAGCAGGATGCGGTCAAGCCGTCGAAAGCCCGCGCCGCTGCGCAGCAACTGGCGCTGCGTGCCCTCGCCGCAATCGATGAGAACGCGCTTGCCCGCTGCCTCCACCAGGAGAGCGGGATGGTTGCGCTCCGCGGACGGAACGCTCGCCGAAGTGCCAAGGAATGTCAGGGCGAACATGCTCGTCAGTATCCAGGCTTCACCGCCCCCAATGCCACGTGAGCAGCAGCGCGTACAGAGCCCATCGATCGCGCATAGATCGCGGCAAGAGGTGCGTATCCCGCGATCTGATTGCCAGGCGCCGCCTTCGGACCCCGACCGGCGGACAGATCTGGTTCCCGTTGCGCGGCCTCCTCATCCCATCTGCCAAACTGCATGCTCAATCCTCGGATTGATTTGCAGCCGAACGACATCAGCGCGGCGATGCAAGGCAATGGAGATCGTGATGCCGCCCGGATTGACCGCCACTGACTGGGACTATGGTTCGATCAGCACACTGCTGAGCGCCCTGCACGCACGCAAACTTTCTGCGTCGGAGTTGATCGATCATACGATCGCGCGGATCGAGGCGCTGGACGGGCGGATCAATGCCGTCATCGTTCGCGATTTCGATCGCGCAAGAGACGCCGCACGCGCCGCTGATGCCGCGCTTGGCCGCGGCGAGCGCCTGCCATTGCTCGGCATCCCCGTGACGTTGAAAGAACCGTTCAACGTCGCCGGCCTGCCGACGACATGGGGCTTTCCGCATTTCAAAGATTTCCAACCGGCGGAGGACGCCCTTGTCGTCTCGCGGTTGAAGGCGGCGGGCGCCATCATCATCGGCAAGACCAACATCCCGATCGGTCTGCGGGATTTTCAGAGCTACAATGATATCTACGGGACGACGAACAATCCGTGGGACCTCGGCCGATCGCCCGGCGGCTCTTCAGGCGGATCGGGCGCGGCGCTGGCCGCGGGGTTCGGTCCGCTCTCGATGGGCTCGGATATCGGCGGCTCGATCCGGGTCCCGGCGCATTTCTGCGGTGTGTTCGGACACAAGCCGAGCCTCGGCCTGGTCCCGCTGCGCGGATACAGCCTTCCGCCGGCACCGCCCGCGCCTGGCCAGGGCGATCTGGCCGTCGTCGGGCCGATGACGCGCACCGCCTCGGACCTTGCGCTCGCCCTCGACGTGATCGCGGGGCCGGATGAGACGCGCGACGGGATCGGCTATCGTCTTGCGCTGCCGGCCCCGCGCCACGACCAGCTCAGGGATTTCAGGATCCTCGTGATCGATACGCATCCGTTGATGCCGACGGGCGATGCCGTGCGTTCCGCCATCGGGCGGCTGTCGGAACGGCTCGAACGATCAGGCGCGCGGGTTTCGCGCTCGAGCGCGTCGCTGCCCGACCTCGCCGAATCCGCGCGGCTCTACATGAAGCTGTTGAACGCGGCGCGAAGTCCACGCCTGACACCGGCCGCCCTCGCAGAGGCGGAAGGCGTTGCCGCGGCACTCTCGCCCGACGACCGCAGCCTGCAGGCAGAGCGCGCGCGCGGCTGGGCGATGATCCATCGTGAATGGCTGGCGGCCGATGCGGCGCGCCTGCAGCTGCAACAACGATGGCAGGAGCTGTTCCGCGATTTCGACGCAGTGATCTACCCGGCCGCCGCCGTGCCGGCCTTTCCACAGGACCAGTCCGAGCCGTTCGACGCGCGGCAACTCGATATCGACGGACAGCTCTACAACTATGCCGATGCGTGCTTCATCTGGGCAGACCCCGCTTCGACCTGCGGACTGCCTGCAACGGCCGTTCCGATCGAGCGCACGCCATCAGGCCTGCCGATCGGCGTCCAGATCATCGGACCTTATCTCGAGGACCACACCACGATTGCGCTCGCCGGATTGATCGAACACGCGTTCGGCGGCTTCGTCCCGCCGCCGTCGCTGGCTGCCACGCAATGGGTGAGATGATAGAGGAAGGCGGCAACGGTCGTCAGGTTCTTTCAGTCGATTGCGCCTCGACCGCCTGTACGGCGACACTCGCGACCTGCTGCAACGCTTCGCGGTCCGAGCCCGAAGACGCCATCACGCCCATACCGACGGATACCGCTGAGACATAGCGTGCGAGTGCCGCGGGGTCGGCGCTCTCCTTGAGATCGCCTTCGGCCTTTGCCCGAATGAAGCGATCGCGGAGCTGATCTTCGTTCTCGGCGCGGCGGGCGGCGAGTTCAAAAGGGACGCTCTCTGATCCGGTGCCGCACGCAATGCCGCCCTGCACAAGCAGGCAGCCCGGCGGGTTGGCCGGATCGGTCTGCTTGTCGGCGATGCCCATCAGCATCCGCTCGGCGACGCCACGGGCGGTGGGTGCCGCCACCACCTCGACCATCCAGACGTTGCGCAGTTTGGTATAGCGGTCGAGCGCGGCCTTCAGCAGCCCCTCCTTGTTGCCGAAACAGGCATAGAGGCTGGGCGGATTGATCCCCATGGCCTCGGTCAACTGAGCGATCGTGGCACCCTCATAGCCATGGCGCCAAAACACTTCCATCGCCTGGTCCAACGCCGTTTCGGCGTCGAATTCGCGGGGGCGTCCCATGCCCATGTGCCTATTCTCCTCGAAATCGGCGTCGTCTCTCAACCTAACGCCAGATCCTATCTCTTTGTTCTCGCTTTATTTTCTCTTCCACTTGCCAACTCTTGCGGTAAGCGGCTACAATTTTCTTAGCGGACGGTACATAAGTATCTTGCGCTGCGGTATCCAGCTCCACATCTGTAGTGAACACTACATATCTGGAGCGCGCAAATGCCCCCCTCCCAAAATACCTCTCGCCCTGGCCGTGTTCGCCGCCTTCTCGGCGGCGTCGCCATCGTGGGCGCTCTCGTCGTAGCCGGCTCGATCGCGACGGGCCATTACTTTCGTGCCGCGCAGGCGACCGCGACCGCCGCGGCCGAGCAAGCCGTCCCTGTCACGGTCGCGCTGATCGAACCAAAGCAGACGGTGCTGTGGGACGATTTCTCCGGCCGGCTCGAGGCTATCCAACGCGTCGAGCTTCGCCCGCGCGTCGCGGGTGCGATCCTTGCGACCAACTTCACCGAAGGCGCGCTGGTGAAGGCTGGCGACGTCCTGTTCAAGATCGATCCAGCGCCCTACGCGGCCGAGGTCGACAAGGCCGCGGCGCAGCTCGAAGCCGCGAAAGCGCGCGTGGTGTTCACGCAGAATGAGCTCGAGCGCGGCGCGCAGCTGGTCGGCAACGCGGTGGTCACGCGGCGCGACTACGACCAGCGCGACAATGCCTACCGCGAGGCCATCGCCAACGTGAAGGCGGCCGAGGCGACGCTCCAGACCGCAAAGCTCAATCTCGACTACACCGAGGTGCGCGCGCCCGTGAACGGCCGCGTCGGCAAGATCGAGATCACCGTCGGCAATCTCGTCGCCGCCGGTACCGCCTCCCCCGTGCTGACTTCGCTGGTCTCGGTCAATCCGATCTACGCGTCGTTCGATGCGGATGAGGAGGTGGTGCTGCGGGCGCTGAACTCGATCGCAGATAGCTCCGGCAAGCGCGGCAATCTCGACCAGATCCCGGTGGAGATGGCGACCTCAGGCGGCCTCTCGGCGAAGGGCCACATCCAGCTCATCGACAACCAGGTCAACGGCCAGAGCGGCACCATCCGCGTCCGCGCGGTGTTCAGAAACGAGGACGGGCGTCTCATTCCCGGCCAGTTCGCCCGCGTGCGCATGGGCCAACCGAAGCAGCAGGCGCTGGTGATGATCGACGAGCGCGCGATCGGCACCGATCAGGACAAGAAGTTCGTGATGGCGGTCGGCGACGATAGCCGCGCGGTCTACCGGTCGATCACGCTCGGCGGCTCGGTGGACGGGTTGCGTATCGTGACGGCAGGGCTGAAGACCGGCGACCGCATCATCGTCAACGGCCTCCAGCGCGTGCGCCCGGGTGCCCTGCTCAAGACGGAGATCGCGGCAATGGGCGCGGGCGGGCCGCAGCAGGCGTCCAACCACAGCAATCAGGACGTCGTGCAGCGTTAGCGTCTCCGCCATGCCGGAGCGCGCGGGCAGCGCGAACCGGAATGTCGAAATCGTTGAACCACCTAGACATACTTCTGGATTCCGGGTTCGCGGCTTTGTCCGCACCCCGGAATGACGGGAGAGTCGTCTCTCGCGCAGGGGCAAGGCCATGAATCTCTCGAAATTCTTCATCGATCGTCCGATTTTCGCCGGCGTGCTGTCGGTCCTGATCTTTCTCGCGGGCCTGATCTCGCTGTTCGCGATGCCGATCTCGGAATATCCCGACGTCGTGCCGCCCTCGGTGGTGGTGCGCGCGACCTATCCCGGCGCCAATCCGAAGGTGATCGCGGAAACGGTGGCGACGCCGATCGAGGAGCAGATCAACGGCGTCGAGAACATGCTCTACATGTCGAGCCAGGCGACCACCGACGGCGCGATGACTCTGACGGTGACGTTCCGGCTCGGCACCGATCCTGACAAGGCGACGCAGTTGGTGCAGAACCGCGTGCAGCAGGCCGAGCCGCGCCTGCCCGCTGTGGTGCGGCAGCTCGGCATCATCACCAAGAAGTCCTCGCCCGACCTCACCATGGTGGTGCATCTGCTGTCGCCGAACAATCGCTACGACATGACGTATTTGCGCAACTACGCCGTGCTCAACGTCAAGGACCGGCTGGCGCGGATCGACGGCGTCGGCGATGTTCAACTCTATGGCGCCGGCGACTACTCGATGCGGGTCTGGGTCGATCCGCAGAAGGCCGCCGAACACGGACTGACTGCGAGCGACATCGTCAAGGCGATCCAGGCGCAGAACGTCGAGGCCGCTGCCGGCGTAGTCGGCTCCTCCCCGAACATCAAGGGCATCGACCTGCAGCTGTCCGTCAATGCGGAAGGGCGGCTCGCGAACGAAGAGCAATTCGGCGACATCGTGGTCAAGACCGGCACGCGTGGCGAAGTCGTGCGCTTGCGCGACGTCGCCCGCATCGAGCTCGGCGCGTCCGAATACGGCCTGCGCTCGCTCCTCGACAACAAGCAGGCGGTGGCGATCCCGATCTTCCAGGCGCCCGGCTCCAACGCGCTGGAGATCTCCGATCACGTCCGTGCCACCATGGCCGAGATCAAGAAGAACATGCCGGAAGGCGTATCCTACCAGATCGTCTACGATCCCACCCAGTTCGTGCGCTCCTCGATCGAGGCCGTCATCCACACCCTGCTGGAGGCGATCGCGCTGGTGGTGCTGGTGGTGATCCTGTTCCTGCAGACCTGGCGCGCCTCGATCATTCCCCTGCTCGCGGTGCCGGTATCGATCGTCGGCACGTTCGCGGTGATGCACGTGTTCGGCTTCTCGATCAACGCGCTCAGCCTCTTCGGGCTCGTGCTCGCGATCGGTATTGTCGTCGACGACGCCATCGTCGTGGTCGAGAACGTCGAGCGCAATATCGAGGGCGGGCTGTCGCCGCGCGATGCGACCTATCAGGCGATGCGTGAAGTTTCCGGCCCGATCATCGCGATCGCGATGGTGCTGATCGCGGTCTTCGTGCCACTCGCCTTCATCTCCGGCCTCACCGGGCAGTTCTACAAGCAGTTCGCGCTGACGATCGCGATCTCGACCGTGATCTCCGCCATCAACTCGCTGACACTGTCGCCGGCCCTGTCGGCGCTGCTGCTCAAGGGACACAATGAGCCTAAGGACCGGCTGACGATCATCATGGAAAAGGGCCTCGGCTGGTTCTTCCGCGGATTCAACAAGGTGTTCACACGCTCGTCAGAGAATTACAGCGGCACCGTTACCAAGGTGATCTCGGGCAAGGCCGCAGTGATGGGACTCTATGTGGCGTTGGTCGGCGTGACCGCGCTCCTGTTCCGGCAGGTGCCGAGTGGCTTCGTGCCGGGCCAGGACAAGCAATATCTGGTCGGCTTCTCGCGGCTGCCCGACGGTGCCGCACTCGATCGCACTGAAGAGGTGATCCGCAAGATGAGCGACATCGCGCTGACCCAGCCTGGTGTCGAGAGTTCGGTCGCCTTTCCGGGCCTGTCGATCGCCGGCTTCACCAACTCCTCCAATGCCGGCATCGTGTTCTCCACGCTCAAGCCGTTCGACGAGCGCAAGGATCCTTCGCTCAGCGGCCCTGCGCTCGCGGCCGAGCTCAACAAGAAATATGCCGGCATCCAGGAAGCCTTCATCGCCATGTTCCCGCCGCCGCCGGTCAACGGCCTCGGCACCATCGGCGGCTTCAAGCTGCAGATCGAAGACCGTGCCGGTCTCGGCTATGAGGCGTTGAACGAGGCGACCAAGGCGTTCATGGCGGCGATGCAGAAGGCGCCGGAGATCGCCGGCGTGTTCTCGAGCTTCCAGGTCAACGTGCCCCAGCTGTTCGCCGACATCGACCGCACCAAGGCGCTCCAATTGGGCGTGCCCGTGACGGAGGTGTTCAACACGCTGCAGATTTACCTCGGCTCCTACTACGTCAACGACTTCAACAAGTTTGGCCGCACCTATTCGGTCCGGGTGCAGGCCGACGCGCCGTTCCGCGCTCGCGCCGACGACATCCGGCAGTTGAAGGTGCGCTCGTCCTCGGGCGACATGGTGCCGCTTTCGGCGCTGTTGAGCGTTCGCCAGAGCGCGGGTCCCGAGCGCGCGATCCGCTACAACGGCTTCCTGTCGTCCGACATCAACGCGGCGGCGGCGCCCGGCTTCTCCTCCGGTCAGGCGCAGGAAGTCGCGACGCGGATCGCGGCGGAGACGCTGCCGCCCGGCTTTGCCTTCGAATGGACCGATCTGACCTATCAGGAGTTCATCGCCGGCAATTCCGGACTGTGGGTGTTCCCGCTGGCGATCCTCCTGGTGTTCCTGGTGCTGGCCGCGCTCTATGAGAGCCTGACCCTCCCTCTCTCGATCATCATGATCGTGCCGATGGGCCTGCTCGCCGCGATGTTCGGCGTCTGGATCTCCAAGGGCGACAACAACGTCTTCACCCAGATCGGCTTGATCGTGTTGGTGGGCCTCTCGGCCAAGAACGCGATCCTGATCGTCGAATTCGCGCGCGAGCTCGAGTTTGCAGGCCGCACGCCGGTCCGGGCCGCGATCGAGGCGAGTCGGCTGCGGTTGCGCCCAATCCTGATGACCTCGATGGCGTTCATCATGGGCGTGCTGCCGCTGGTGCTCTCGACCGGTGCCGGCTCGGAGATGCGGCGCGCCATGGGCGTCGCCGTGTTCTCCGGCATGATCGGCGTCACCGTATTCGGCCTGTTCCTGACGCCGGTGTTCTATGTGCTGCTGCGGACGGTCACCGGCATGAAGCCGCTGACGCATCACGGCAGCGACACCGGCGCGGCGCCGGTGCAACCCGTCGGGCACTAGATCAGGGAAATCCCTGACAGCAACAACAAAACGAGCACGGTCTTGCGAAAGACGGTCTCGTTGACCCTGTGGAACGCGATCACGCCGAGCGCGGAGCCGGCGAACAGCGCCGGCAGGCTGACCGCGAGATCGACGAAGACTTTTGACGACAGATCCTGATGTCCGACCAGCAGCGCGATCGCGAACAGCTGCATCGCGGCGATGAACGGCTGCACCAGACCGCGCTGCTCGCTCTTGGGCACGCCGCGCATGTCGCACCAGATCGTCGGGATCGCGCCGGGCATCGCGGTCAGCCCGCCGACCAGCCCTCCCCCGAACCCGATCAACGCGACCCAGTGTCGCCCGACCGCCTCGCCGGCCGTCACCAGCGTCGGCCGCAGCAGCATGTAGGCCGCATAGAGTGCAACGATGATGCCGAAGCCGCACCGGAGCAGATGCGTATCGGTGCTCTGAAGCAGCGACACCGCAATGGGAACGCCGATCAAGCCACCGACGATCAGCAGCAGACTGCCTTCCCAGCGAATATCGCGCCGAAGCGCCCACAGATTGGTGGCCTGCACGCCGATGCTGCACGCCATCATCAGCGGCACGGCTTCGAGCGGCTGAAACACCCGGAGCAGGATGGCGCCCGCCACTGCGGAAAAGGCAAATCCCGAGAGCCCGGAGACGAACGCACCGGCAAACACGGCGGCGCTTAGCAGCATCACAGTCGTGACATCAGGCACAATCCGCCCTCCGGTCAGTCGTAGGGAATTTGCAAGACCGGGATATCGGCGCTCTCGGTGCAAACGGCCGGCACGAGTGGAACCGACGGATGCGCGTAAGCGTGCGATCGCTCCAGCATCGCGAGGCCGACCAGTTGGAGAGCAACGAGCGCCGCGGTCAGCGCAATGGCGACGATGCTGACGTTACGCACGCTCGAATTTGGGGTGGCCGGTCTTGCGCTCGCGCGGATCAACTCCGTTGGCATTTTCAAAAGTATCCTCTTCACGGGAGACGGGAATAATTTCATTCAAACACGGCGCTTCGTGCGGCTGGTCCAGCAGGTGGCGATAGCGTTTCAACACGCGCTGCGCGTCGATTTCCCGCTGCGCGCGGAGTACCGCGCCTATGCGGGCGACGATATCGCGGAACCTGCCTGTCAGAACCGGTGACGCCGTTCGCATGACAATCTCCTCTCAATCTGTTCGAGAGATTGACGGGATCCACTTCCGCCTGCAGTGAGTTGCTTCACACAATGCCTGACGTGTCGAACAACAGACCGCGTGATGTTCAGTAGAATAGAGCGCGGAAAATCGCGTCATTCGATCGAACGACGCGCGATAACTTTCTAATGATGTTTCTGATTGAACCTATTGCGAGCTGCTGCGACTCGCCTGCGTTTTGAACGCGTCTCAGTGCACGAGCGGATTGGAGAATCCAGCTGCGAGCTTGACGAGATCGGCTTGACGAGAAACGCCGGTCTTGGCGAACACCCGATGCAGATGCGTCTTCACCGTCGTCTCTGCGATACCGAGCGCAACCGCGGTCTCCGGCACGCCGCCGACATCGACGATCGACTGCAAGACCCTCAGTTCCGCAGGCGTGAGTTCGAAGGTGCGATCAATGAGACCGGCACACGAGCGGCCGTCGAGTTCCGCTTTCCAGATGAACAAGGCTCCCACGGCCGAACTGCGCTCGGCCGTCCCCTCGCGCAGCAATGACGGCAGCGCGATGATTTGCGCGACGTAGTAGGAACCGTCGCGCGATATCAGCGGAATTTTCCGCCCCGAAGATGCCGCCAAAGCGACTTCGCTTGTGTCGCGGAAGATATCGCGCAGGGCCGAGTTTGCAGCGGAGGAGCTTGCCACCAACCGGCCCGAGACAGACCGCAGGACATCATCGACGGCCAGGATCGTCTCCGCGGCCAGATTGCTGTGGACGATATGACAGGTCGAATCGAGCAGAATGACGCCCGCGTTGAGTCGGCCCACGACGTCGGTGAGCGCGATCGCGCGCTGCTGCTTCCGTTCGATGGCCCGGTTGATCAGCAGCGCCCGGCTCGCATGCGGAACCAGGAACTGCATCCGCGCCCGTTGTTCGGCGTCGAGCATCTCCCTGCCCGGGATCACCGTCATCAGCATCGGACAGGACGACTTCGACTGCTCGAGCACCACGTTGGCGACGTCGACGCAACCTTGGGGGCGCAGCCATTCCTGGTAGAAGCGGCCGCGGCGATATTCGTCGAAATCCACGAGATCGGGGATGTTGCGCACCTCGCCGTAGCGCGGAAGCCGAGCGAGCGGGTCGTACCGGGAGTAGGTCTCCGCATAGAGCTGAATGTAGTGCGGATCGACTCCGCAGTAATAATGCGTCGCGCCTGATTTGCTGACCGGGTCCTTCGAAATCAGACCACAGGCCTGGCTGCCGATGAAGGCATTGAGCTTGACAACGACCTCGCTCCACAACTCCGGGTGGAGACCCGCGTCATAGATAGTCTCGATCAACTCGGACGGCTTTGGAGGTCGGGGCATCGGACGAGCCAATGGTGACACATGGAGATGGCGACATGTTCTTCATGCCTGGCGGCTTCCGTGAGTCTTTCGCGGGAGCGAAAGGTTCAATCGTGATAGCAAAATCAACGGTCTAGTTGACGAGCGGATTGGAGAATCCTGCAGCAAGCTTGACAAGATCAGCCTGACGCGAAACGCCCGTCTTGGCGAACACGCGGTGCAGATGCGTCTTCGCCGTCGTTTCCGCGATACCGAGCGCGACCGCCGTCTCCGGGACGCCACCAACCTCGACGATCGACACGAACACGCGCAGCTCGGCCGGCGTAAGGTCGAATGTCCGCGCGATCAATTCGCCGTAGGACTGTCCGCCGAGCGATACCTTGCGCAGGAGCAGCGCACCGACGGCATCGACCACCCGCTCGCTGCGGTCCCGCAGGACGGACGACAGCGGCAGGATGTGCGCGACGTAACGCTCGCCCGAAGGCGAAAGCAGTGAAAACGCATGCCCCTTTGTGGCAAGCAGGGCAATTTCATTGCGGGCCGCGAACGCTTCCCGCAGCGTCTGATTGGCCTCCGCACTGCTGGTCACTAATTGCCCCGCAACGGACCGAACCAGATCGTCGGCCGCAAGCAAATCGTGCCCCGCGGAATTCGCGTGCACCACCCGGCAGAAACCATCGAGCAGGAAGATGCCGCAGGCAAGATTGTCCAGGACCTCTGCCAGCGCTGTCGCCAGCGTCAGTTGCGAGGTCATGGCGCGGTTGATCAGCAACGCGCGGCTGGCGTGCGGGACGACCAGCGAGAGGCGGTGCTTCATCACGGGATCCACCATCCGGCGGCCCGACAGCACCGTCATCATCACCGGGCAATTCGGATTCGAATTCTCGAGCACGACGTTGGCCGCATCGCTGCAACCCTGCGGCCGCATCCACTCCTGGTAAAAGCGTCCTCGCCGATATTCATCGAAATTGACGAGATCCGGGATGCTGACGATCTGGCCATGCGGCGGCAGGACTGTCAGCGGATCGAACTTCGAATGCGTCTCGGAATAGAGCCGGATGTAGTGCGGGTCCGCCCCGCAATAATAGTGCGTGACGCCGAATTTGCTGATCGAGTCCTTGGAAAACAGCCCGCAGGCCTGGCCGCCGACGAAGTCGCGGATGCCGGTGACGACGTTATTCCACAGCGAGGGATCGAGCCCGGCATCGTAGATGGCCTCGACCAGGTCGGGCAGTTTCCGTGGTCCGTGCATGGCTATAAATGGCCTGGGTGATCAATATCACCAAGCATACCACAACCACAGCATGCGGCATCCTCCGATCGGAGGATGCCGGCCCGGCGGATCGAGCCGGCCGGAACGAACGGACATCCGTTTTGGGCGCTGCTGATGCGGAGTTGCAATACCGCACCGGGACGCTCACGCCTCGTCCCAGCCGACCTTCTCCAGATTCTCCGACCAGACCGCGGCGCGATAGATCTCGCGCCCGTCGGTGTCTCTGACCCGGATGCAGGCATCGCGGCCGCGCAAATCGTCGCGCCAGACGAACAGGTGGCTTGCCATCTCGTTGGCCACCACGAATGTCGCTTCGGGGCATTCGAACACCATGCCACCCGGATCGATCTTCACGATATTGCCGAGCATAAGATCAAAGAAAAAACGGCGCATGCAACACAACACTCCAACTGCGGGCGGCGCACGCCCGTGCCGTCTCCAATCGGCATTTGACCTGACATTCAATCGCGCGCGGTCACGACATCTCGCGGCTCCTGACGTCACTGGGCGTGGCGCCATAAGTCCGCCGGAAGCAGCGGTTGAAATAGGAGAGATCGCCGAAACCGACATCGTAGGCGATCGAGCTGACCGTCCGCTCGGCGTATCCGGGTTCGCGCAACATGCGATGTGCACGCTTGACGCGTTGTTCGATCAGGAAGGACGAGAACGTCTTGCCGTCGGCCTCGAACAGGCGCTGGAGATAACGCGGCGTCACGCCGAGCTCGTGGGCGACCGTGGCAACCGACAGGTCCTGCCGCCAACAATTGTTGGCGATGGAGGCTTTGGCCTTCTGCAGCCGTGCCGCCTTGAGGCCGCGCCGCCCGGCCAGTTCCCGCGGCTCGTTGGTGGCACCGAGGACGATTGCCAGAAGATCGTGCAGATGCCCGACCCCGAGCTGGCGCAAATTGGGCATCGCGAACGCATTCTCCCGCACCAGCGTCACCGCGTAATCGACCAGCAGCCGAAGTCCCGTCGAACTCTCCGGCATGACCCGCATCACGGCGTCATCGACATCCACGATCATCGGCGCCAGCACGCGTCTCGGCACACGCAGCGAGAAACAGCTACCCAGCGACAATCGCTCGAACGTCGTGACGTCCTCCGCGCTCGTCAGGACAGCCTCTCCGGCACGGAGGCTCAGATCGTGCCCTCGCTCGGATATCCCAAGCACGCCGGATCGATTCACGATCAGGGCCAGACTGTCATCGCCATCGGCAACCATGTGCTTGGTGCGAATGACCCGCGCTCCGCACAATCCTCCGATCAGCAATTGGGCTTCCGGCATGACGTGGGACGTGAAGCTCGCCGCGAACGGCTTTCCTTCCCTGGGCTCGACCTCCGCCTTCAACACCCCGCGGCAGTAAAAATCGCGAAGCAGAGGGATGCGCTCGTTTTCGGGAATTTCGTTCGTTGAAACGTTGATAACGGAAAAATCAAACTGGCTCACTGCAATCCTCCAACCGATGAGCAGGCCGGCCGCGCGCTGTCGTTCCTCACACTCGCGTTCGATGCCGTCGTGGCATCTCTTCGCGGCGCTTGCTGCTTTTCACTTTTCTGCAACGCGATATACGAAAGTCTCAAATGACTCGCGTCCTGCATTCGGAGGACACCGGAGCTCGGCTCATCACAATGGATTGAGATTGCGGCACATAGCCGGCGAACCATGTGAAATAAATCACAAGGCATCGTCACCGTCGTTCGTTCGACGCGCGAATGGAACGGCAAAGCCGGTGGCGATCTTGACCAGGTCGGCCTGCCTGCCGGCGCCGGTCTTCTCGAACAGGCGACCGAGATGCGTCTTCACCGTCGTTTCGGCGATGCCGAGCTTTGCCGCAATGTCGGGAACGCCGCCAATCTCGATAATTGCCATCAATACGCGCAATTCGGACGGTGTCAGCCTGAAGGCCGCAGCGATCGCATCGGCTGCGAGCCATGTCGCCGCCGATGCCTTCTGAACGAACAGCACCGTGGCTGCAACATCTCGCGATGGAGTGCGATCGCGCTTCAGGGGAAAAGCGTGGAGCAGATAGTGCTGCCCATCAACTGATGTCGCAAGCTCGATCTGACGGCGGGGAACGGAACGAGTTTCGTTCCCTGAATCGATTTCGCACAGGCCACGGAATATTTTCTCGGTCTGGGTGTTACGGGCCACGATCCGGTCGCCGACCATTGCGAGCAGTCTGGCATCCGCGAACAGCCCGCGGCATGCTGCGTTGGAATGCACGACGCGGCCATCTGCGTCGAGCAGGCAGATCGCCGTGCTCAGCCCATCCAAGATATCGGCAAGGTCGTCCACGGTATGCGAGCGTGCCCTGATCTGCCGGCCCATGATCCTGGCGCGCTGGAGGTGCGGAGCAAGCAGCCGCATGCGCTCACGCATCGGCTCGTCGACGAGTCCGTGCGACCGGTGCCGCAACACCTGCAGGATCGTGGTGCGCGTGGCCGACGTCTCGAGCGCGACGGTTGCAAGGTCCATCGCTCCTTGCGGTTCCACCCACTCGCGATAGAAGCTCGTTGTCAGGAAATCCGCATGAGGCATGATGTCGGCTACGCCGATCGTCTGTTCCGCCGCAAGCGTGAGATGACGATCGAGCAGAGGGTCCAGCTCCACATATCGGTCGCGATATAGCTGGCGGAAGCGGGATTCGCTGCCGAAATGCTCATGGATCTCGATCGAGAGCCTGGCTCTGTCCCTGGACAGGATGGTCGCGGCACATCCGCCGATGAAATGCGAAACCTGTTCCAGCACCCCGCTGCGTAGCGCGGGATCGACCGCCGCGTCGTAGATCTCGCCGACGAGAGACGAAAACCGATTTGCGTGGAGGATTGTCATCGGCCGGACGACGCAATCGACGCGGAGAAAACGTTGCAACGAAATGCTGGAATATCGAACATCGTCCTTGCGTAACGTCAACCGCAGGATGCGGCTTGGACGTTTTCGCCAAAGACTAGGATAAATGCGAACAGCGCGCGGACTGTGTGCGATGAGTCACGTGCGCGATGCGTCAGGCGCCGCGCGCTGCAGAACCCTGTCGTCACCGATCCCGCCGACGTCGCATCCGATTCCGGCAATTTACTTGCGATTCTCCTCGCAGAATTTCAGCGCCGCCAGCGCTTCACCGGCACGCGGCACCTGCATCTCGATGCTGTCGTCGTCATCGTCCTCGAAATCGAGCGAGAGACGCTTGGCCTTAGACAGCCGGTCCATCATGGACTGATCGTATTCGAAGATGCCGCGCACGGTGGTCTTGTCCATGACCTCCCACTTGGCCTTCTTCATGATATCGGCGTCGTCGGTGCCGACATCGGCCCGGAGGATCTCACCAACCTTGTCCCACTCCCAGCCGTCATAGATCATGACGATGACAATAGCCTTCTCGGAATAGGTAATGACGATGACGTAGTCCCGGTTCTCGTCTTCCTTGTCCTTGTAGCCGCGGCTCGCATTGCAATGTGCGTCTTGCGTACGCTTTTCGATGGTCCAGTCGCCGACCTTGGATTGTTGCGCCTGCACCGGTCTTGCGGTCAAAGCGACTGCGCTCAAGGCGCCGGCCAGCAACCCGGCGGCGAGAAGAGATCGTTTCATGTCAGCCTCCAGCGTGTTCCCCGGACCGAGATGACCACCTCTGCCGGTGACCCGCAAGGGCTTCAGGGGTGCGTAGGCCCCGACCTTGCCCTACTCCCGCCGCGGCACGATCGCGATCGGGGTGAAGGTGTAAACCTCCTCGCCGTTCTGGTTGAACATGGTCCATTTCACCAGTGCGATACCCTGCGGCTTCGACTTCGACGGCGCCAGGCTCATGACCTCGCCAACCAGATGCAGGCGGTCATCGGGCCGTACCGGGATGGTCCAGCGCAGCCCGTCGACGCCGGCGCCGATCAGCGGATGCGGGCCGAAGGGGCGGGTCTGGATCGCGAGGCTCATGGCAATCGCAGCGGTGTGCCATCCCGAGGCAGCGAGACCCCGGAACAGGGTCTGCTTGGCGGCTTCGTGGTCGAGATGCATCGGCTGCGGATCGAACTCGGCCGCGAACCGCTTGATGTCGGCCTCGGTGACGTGAACTTCGGGGGATTTGAACTGCATTCCAATGGTGAGATCGTCGAACCACTCGACCTGCGCCATGATTTCGCCTCGCCATGTGATGCGCCGCCTCGCGGCTAATGGGATTGAGCAAGAGCGGGATGTAGCGGCTCCGCAGCGCACAAACCAGCCCGGGGTTCCCCAAGAAACCCGTTTCCAGATGCGACGAAACACGCCTGAAACAGATGCTCGGTTATCTGGTTGTCAAAATCATACAGGGACGGCCACCATGCAATTCTTCCTCGACCTGATCTGGGATTATTCCTGCTGTCAGCACCTCGTCGCCCTGGCGCCGCAGGAGGACGAGCTATGATCGAGCTGATCTCGGCCCTGCTCGCGCTTTGCAGCGTCGGCGTTTTTGCAGCGCACGCGGTGGATGCCTATCGCACCACACATTACTGATAGCCGTGCACTGATAGCCTTGCCCTAGAACGGCCGCCGATAGAAATGCTCCGAATGCGTTGCCGGCGGAAACCTGTTGGCGAGCGCGAGAGCTCCCCTTTCGTCGGTTTCAAGTGCGATCTTCTGTGCGAGCATGACGTCGCCGGGGACGAGAAAGCCTGACGGGACAAAGCACCACCCCATTGTCGCGTTTCCGGCCGCGTCGATCTCGTGGACATTGGCGGCGGTGCCATAGTGGATGCGATAGGTCTTGCCGGTATCGCAGCCGACGACATCGAAATGCCGGTACTGCTCGAATTGCGCGCGCTGCGCCGGTGACAGCCATTCGGCCAGGAGCCGCCGGCCGCGGGCATCCGGCGTGTTCTCGCCGAAGAAGCGCCGATAGAGTTCGCGTAGCGCATGCAGACGCGCACGCGCCGGCGCGCGGAGCCAGACCGCCGCGATCATGAGCAGCTCAGATCAACCGCCGACCAGGCGGGGATAGAACAGCGTTTCCTGCGCGGTCGGGTCGAACGATCGGATCCGGGTGACTTCGCCGGGTCCGGTTCGCAGCGCGGCGGTGAAGCCCGCTCCGGTCAGCTCCCGAAAGCGCCGTTCGGCCCGCGCCAGCGCTTCGGCATTGCCAGGATCAAACTCGTGGCGCGTGTCGCCAGTCTGGTCCATCACGATCTGGGTTGCCATGTTGAGTCTCCTCATGCCCAGCCCTGTTCGATCAAAGCAAACCTCGTGCCGTCGGTTCCAGTTGGCAACAACTTTCTCTTGCCCGCGCATCACGCCTTGCTGAGCAGCAGGGTGCCCAAGCGAAGTGGATGCCGGTCCGCATAAGGAAAACGCGCCAAAACAAGAAGCTAGAGCCCGTTCGAAACGGGGCTCTGGTCAGCGCGAGGCGGCCGTACCTCCGCCCTCGTCGATCTGCCGTCCCATCAGGGCGATCGCCTTCTGATAAACGCCGGCGGCATTCCAGGCTTCGATGGCGGCGAAATTCGGCTCGCCCGGCTGGTAACCGGCTCCTGCACGCCAGCCGTGGGCCTTGAGGAAATTCGCTGTCGAGTTCAGCGCATTGGCGGCAACTTCGAGATTGCCTGTGCCGTAGGCCAGGATGTTCTTGGGCATGAACTGGGTCTGGCCGACTTCGCCGTGCATCGAGCCGCGGGTTGCCCCCGACAGCGTGCCGCGATCGATCAGCTTCAGCGCCGCATAGAGCTGGTCGGTGAAGAATTCGGGACGGCGGCAGTCGTAGGCGAGCGTCGCAATCGAGGAGAGCATGTTCTGGTTGCCGCGCTGGCTGCCGAATCCGGTCTCCATGCCCCAGATCGCGATCAGCGGCCCCGGCGGAACGCCATAGCGCTGCTGGATCGAGGCGAACAAGGCGGCCTGCGACTGCTTGAGCTGGCGCCCCTTGGCGACGATGGTAGTGGCGCCGCGCTTGGCGAGGAATTGGTCGAGCGTCAGCGAGAAGCTGCGCTGGCCGCGGTCGGCCGCGATGGTGGCACTGGCGTAATTGGTCTGCATCAGCGCCCCGAGCGCGGTCTGGCCGACGCCTTTGCCCTGCGCTTCCGCACTGAACTCGCGCTTCCAGGCCTCGAAACCGGCCGACGAGCTGCCGCATTGCGCGGCGTGGGCGGCGGGCGAGAGGCAGCCGAGCAGCGTCATCGCCCCGAAAACCGCCGCAGTTACAGTTCTGCCCCTGATCATGTCCAATGTCCTCTCTCTGGCGCGATCCAATGCCCGAGCTTACCCGGACGAAGGCGCCGACTCCATGGCGTGATCATACGACAGTTCCAGTCCGTCCAAATTGCCCTCCTTGCGCCACTTGTCGAGCAGCCGCAGGAATGCCACCGGCCCGCGCCAATACTGGCTGTTTCTCGCCGCGATCGGATCGAACACGCCTTCATTGTTGTAGTAGCCGGGCGTGCATTCAGCGAGGTAGGTCTGGCGTCCGAGCGCGGCTTTGACCACCTCCTCAACCCAGGCGTTTTCGGCCGCCAGCGTCGGCTCAAGAGTTCGCGCCTTGCGCTTGCGCGCTTCAGCGATCACGTAGGCGATGTGCTGCGACTGCTCGTCGATGATGTGCGGAAAGTTGGCGCTCTGGCCGGCCTGCACCATGACGATCAGGAAGCAGTTCGGGAAGCCGCGGCTGTAGAAGCCATGCATCGTCTTGACGCCGTCGCGCCAGCGCTCGGACAGACTCGTGCCATCGCGTCCATAAATCTCGAAGCCCATACGACGGGCGTAATCGGTGCCGACTTCAAAACCGCTCGCATAGATCAGGCAGTCGAGCTCATAGGCCTTGCCGTCGACCACGACGGCGTTCTCGGTGATGCGCTCGACGCCTTGCCCCCTGGTGTCGACGAGATGCACGTTGGGACGATTGAAGGTGTCGAGATATTCGTCGTGGAAACACGGCCGCTTGCAGAAGGCCTTGTACCACGGCTTTAACGCCGAAGCAGTTGCCTCGTCCTTGACGATCGCGTCGACGCGCGCCCGGATCTCTTCCATCTTGCGATAATCGGCCTGCTCGATGACCTTGAGCGCCTCCTCGATCGAGGTCACCGGCTGCGTCTGGCGACGCGGCGCCAGCAGTATCTCGCCGAGCAGGCCGGTCCAGCCGTCCTGCACCAGATCCTGTTCGAATGGCTCGCCCGAGATCACCGTGGTGAAATTGTCCATGCGCTCGCGCTGCCAGCCGGGTCTGAGTCCCTGCGCCCAGCTCTGATCCGTCGGGCGGTCGTCGCGCACGCCGATCGCCGACGGCGTACGTTGGAAGACGTAGAGCTCCTTGGCCGAGCGGCCGAGATGCGGCACGCATTGCACGGCGGTGGCGCCGGTGCCGATGATACCGACGCGTTTGTCGCCAAGACCACCAAGATCACCTTCGGCCGTGCCGCCGGTGTAGGCGTAATCCCAGCGGCTAGTGTGGAAGCTGTGTCCCTTGAAGTTTTCGATACCGGGAATGCCCGGCAGCTTCGGACGGCTCAGTGGGCCTCCAGCAGGGATGACGAAGCGCGCGCGGATGCAATCACCGCGATCGGTCTCGACCAGCCAACGTGCCTCGTACTCCTGCCATTCCATGCGCGTGATGACGGTCTGAAACAGCGCGCGCTCGTAGAGATCGAAGTGACGGCCGATGCGGCGCGAATGTTCGTAGATCTCGGGGGCTCGCGCATATTTACGCACCGGCATGTAGCCGGTCTCTTCCAATAACGGCAGGTAGATGTAGCTCTCGGTATCGCAGGCCGCACCAGGGTAGCGATTCCAGTACCAGGTGCCGCCGAAATCGGCGGCCTTTTCCACGACCCGGAAATCATCGATGCCGGCCGCGCGCAGTCGCGCGCCACACAGAAGGCCGCCGAAGCCGCCGCCGACGATGACCACCTCGGTCTGTTCGCTGACGGCCTCGCGCGCAAATCCGGAATTGGCCCAGGGATCGTCGAGATAGCGCCCAAACTCGCCGGTCACCTCGACATATTGCGCCTTGCCCTCGGTGCGCAGGCGCCGATCGCGCTCGTCGCGATAGCGCGCACGGAGTGCGTCAATGTCGAGTGTAGATTCGCCGGCTGCACCGGTCTTGTGTCTTTCCGCTGACATCCGTTTCCTCCCCGGCGGAAACTGCTTCGCCGGCAGCTCGCATCACTTAGCCCTGAAAAAGAGACGCATGCAATCAGGTCCCTCGCTTTTTACGTGAACGTCGCGTGGCGTTCCGCTAACCTCAAGCGCACATCACAAGCGCACGCCGCGCAACGACGTGGCGATCCGGAGGAACGATGCAGGGATTGATGATGGATATGCCGCTCCTGATCAGCGGCCTGATCCAGTATGCCGCCGATTATCACGCCGAGGCCGAGGTCGTCGCCCGCGAGATCGAGGGCGACATCCATCGCTACACCTATGCGGACGCCCATCCGCGCATCAAGCGCATGGCATTGGCGCTCAAGAGGCTCAGCATGATGCCCGGCGACAGGGTCGGCACGCTGGCCTGGAATACGCACCGGCATTTCGAAATGTTCTACGCCGCGCCGGGCATGGGCTATGTGCTGCACACGATCAACCCGCGGCTGTTCCCCGAACAGCTCGTCTATATCGTCAATCATGGCGAGGACCGGCTGCTGTTCATCGACCGCGCCACGCTGCCGATCGTGGAGGCAATCGCGCCGCAGCTCAAATCGATCGAAGCCTATGTCGTGATGTGCTCGCGCGAGCGGATGCCGGAGACCAAACTTGCCAACGTCCATTGCTACGAGGAGCTTCTGGACAAAGAGAACGACGCCGGCTTCGTCTGGCCGGAGTTCGACGAAAAGTCGGCGTCCACGATCTGCTACACCTCCGGCACCACCGGCAATCCGAAGGGCGTGATCTATTCGCACCGCTCCGCGATCCTGCAGACCATGGTCTCCTGCAATTTCGACTTCCTGCCCGGGCACCTGGAAGGTGTGCGCGAGGTGATGATGCCGATGGCGCCGCTATTCCACGGCAACGGCTGGAACATGCCGTTCACCGCGCCCTATACCGGTTCGAAGCTGGTGCTGCCCGGCCGCAATTACGAGCCGGACAAGCTCTACGAATTGCTTGAAGGAGAGAAGGTGACGCTGTCGGCGGGCGTGCCTAGCTTCTGGCTGATCCTGCTCGACTGGCTCGGACGCACCGGCAACAGGTTCTCGACACTTCGCGCAACATTGTCGTCAGGCTCGGCGCCGCCGCGCGCGATGGTCGAGAAGCTCAAGCGTGAGTATGACATCGACTACATCCAGGCCTGGGGCATGACCGAAGCGTTGGGCTGCTCGATGCCGGGCCTTCGGCCGGGCTCCGAGCATCTCGAAGACAAGGAGAAGTTCGACCGCCGCCAGGTGTCCGGCCGCGCGTGTTTCGGCACCGCCTTGCGCATCGTCGACGACGGCGGCAACGAGCTGCCGCGCGACGGCAAGAGCGTCGGCCATCTGCGCGCGCGGGGACCGTGGGTTGCGTCCGGCTACATGAAACTCGACGAAGGCCTGGACCGCGACGGCTGGCTGATCACCGGTGACATGGCCGTGATCGACCCCCAGGGCCACGTCACGCTGACCGACCGCTCCAAGGACGTGATCAAGTCCGGCGGCGAATGGATCTCCTCGATCCAGCTCGAGGACGTCGCCTTGTCTCACCCCGATGTGCTGCAAGCCGCCGTGGTCGCGATCAACCATGAGAAATGGCAGGAGCGGCCTCTGCTCATCGTCGTCCGCAAGAAGGGCGCGACCGTCGACGGCAAGACGCTGCTCGACCACATGCGCCCGAAAATCGCGAGCTGGTGGATGCCCGACGCCGTCGAGTTCATGGACGAGTTCCCGATGACCGGCACCGGCAAGGTGCTTAAATCGGCGCTGCGCGAGAAATTCAAAGAGTATCGCGTCGCCTGAGCCGATTGCGCGCCAGCCTGTCCATCGATCGAGGAGACCAAAGATGCTCTACCCGATGTCCCCCAAAGTCGTCGAGCTGAAGCGCAGGCTCGACGGTTTCATGGACCGGCACATCTATCCGAACGAGGAACGCTTTTATCGCGAGGCGGAGGAGCTGGGGCCCTGGAAGGTCTATCCGGTCGTCGAGGAGCTGAAGCCGCTGGCGCGCGCCGAAGGTCTCTGGAATTTGTTCCTGCCGGACTCCGGGCACGGTGCAGGCCTGACCAATCTCGAATATGCCCCGCTTTGCGAAGTCATGGGCCGCTCGCATCTCGCGCCCGAAGTCTTCAACTGTTCGGCGCCCGATACCGGCAACATGGAGGTGCTGGAGCGCTATGGCACGGAGAACGACAAGGAGCGCTGGCTGAAGCCGTTGCTCGCAGGCGAAATCCGCTCCTGCTTCGCCATGACCGAGCCTGCCGTCGCCTCGTCCGATGCGACTAACATCGAAAGCTCGATCGTCCGCGACGGCGACCATTACGTCATCAACGGCCGAAAATGGTACACCACCAACGCGACCGACCCGCGCTGCAAGATCTGCATTTTCATGGGCAAGGCTGATCCCGACAATGCGGACCGCCACAAGCAGCAATCCATGATCCTGGTGCCGATGGACACAGCGGGCGTCGCGGTCAAGCGTCCCCTGCCCGTGTTCGGCTTCTACGGCGTGCCCGATCGCGCCTCCGAGGTCGTCTTCACCGATGTGCGCGTGCCCAAGGAGAACATGCTGCTCGGCGAGGGCCGTGGTTTCGAGATCGCGCAGGGACGCCTCGGCCCGGGGCGTATCCATCACTGCATGCGGCTGATCGGGCTCTCCGAGCGCACGCTGGAAAAGATGTGCCGCCGGGTGCGCAGCCGCGTCGCCTTCGGCAAGCCGGTTTCCGAGCAGACGGTGACGCAGGAGCGCATCGCAGAATCCCGCATCATGATCGAGCAGGCCCGGTTGCTGACGCTCAACGCCGCCTACGCTATGGATACCGTCGGCAACAAGGTGGCGAAAGCCGAGATTGCGATGATCAAGGTCGCCGTGCCCAACATGGCCTGCCAGATCATCGACTGGGCGATCCAGGCCCACGGCGGCGGCGGCACGTCGAACGACTTCGGATTGACGCAGGCCTATGCGACCGCGCGTTTGCTGCGTCTCGCCGACGGCCCGGACGAAGTCCACAGGAACCAGATCGCGCGGTTCGAGCTGAAGAAATATTCGAACGCTTGAATCGGGCGATGGCAATCGCGCCTAATTCAGCACCTCCACCGTCGCTGAGCGCCCGGCCACCAGCGACATCCCGTCAGGCACATGATCCAGCGCGATGCGTACCGGCACGCGCTGGGCGAGGCGCACCCAGCTGAAGGTCGGGTTGACGTTGGCAAGCAGGCTGGCGCCCTCGACGCGGTCGCGGTCCTCGATGCCGGCGGCGATGCTCTCGACATGGCCCGGCAGCGTCACCTTCTCGCCCATCAGGCGGACCTGCACCTTGTCACCGATACGAATGCGCGCAAGTTTCGTCTCCTCGAAATAGCCTTCGACATGCAGCGTATCGGTGTCGACCAGCGCCATCACGCCCTTCCCGGCCGTGACGTAAGCACCGGGACGCAGATTCATGTTAGTGATCACGCCGTTCACGGAGGCATGCACCTCGCTGCGATCGAGGTTGAGCTGGGCGACCGCGCGGTCGGCAACGGCCGCATCGAAAGCCGCCTTGGCCTGGAGCTGGGTGGCCAGCACCTGCTCCTGTTTCTGCTGCGACACGGCGTCGGTCGTCAGCGCGCTGTAGCGCTTCAAATCGGCATTGGCCTGATCGAGCGTAGCCTGATGACCGGCCACCGACGCATCGGCCTGCCGCAGCGCCAGCGCAAAACGCTCGCGGTCGATCTTGAACAGGACGTCACCGCGATGGACCTTCTGGTTGTCCTTGACCAACACTTCGGTCACGAAGCCCGACACATCGGGCGCGACCTGCACCACGTCGGCGCGCACCCGGCCGTCGCGGGTCCATGGCTGCTCCATGTAATAGACCCAGAGCTCGCGGCCGACAGCGAGCGCGGCGACAACGGCAAGGAGCGTCAACGCGAGGCGCCCGAGCCAGGCAACATTCCCTTTCATGCAAGATACTCCGAGAGATAGACGACGACGCCGAGAATGCAGACATAGATCGCGAAATCGAACAGCGCGCGGTGCCAGACCAGCCGGTAAAGATCAAAGCGCTGCATGAAGCGGCGCAGCAGAGCACTCAGTGCGTAGGCGATGATGATCCACAACAGCAGCGCTGGCACGAGCACACCGTAGATATCGATCACGTATCTCACGCCGCAACACTCTCGCCTGCCCGCGGCCGATAGGCCGGTGCGTCCGGAAACAGGCCGCGCCTTATGCCGACGAGGCCGACCAGAGCGTCCTCGCGCGCCTTTCCGTTGGGATCCTTCACCGCCCGGGCCAGTGCCCGATCGACGCTTGTCAGAAGTTCGGCCGGCATTCCATCACCCGCATATCTGCGGCAGGCGATGGCGAGCTGATCGAGCATGTCGTCGATCACGGCAATGGTGGATGCCGCAAGCCCGTAGCGGGCGCGCCGCAGATCGATGATGTTGATTCCGATACGAAGCTGGACCAGGCTCTCGGCGTCGCGGCGGTCACTCTCGGAGAGAAACGCGATGCGCTGCACCAGAAGGCCGAGCCGGTGCAGCATCAGGCCTGCGAACTCCGCGCGATCCCGCTTGCCGCGCCGTTCGGCGGCGACCGCGAGCGCCGTCCAGTTCGACAGCACCAGGCGGTTGGCGATCCACTCCGCCCCCACCCCGCGCGCGATCCGCGTCACCAGCTCGGCAATGATGACACCGACGAAGAAGGCGACAGCGGAATTTGCGTAGGACGCGAAATCCGCGCTGTAGGTCGATTGCAGCGCCAGCAGCGTCGCCGTGTTGGCCGCGAGCGCCATGCCGGTTCCGGTCGTTGCGGGCCTTGCAATCAGCAAGCCATAGAGGAGGAACGTTGGCGCGAGCGCGGCGACCAAAACCTCGAGATGCGAGATCGCGGGCACCAGCGCAAAAAGGTAGATCGCCACGACGACAATGGCGACCAGGGACCACAGGCCAAAACTGCGGATGAAGCGCGCGGGGTCGTCCTGCGCGGCGAAGAACGAACAGGCGACGGCCGCCATCATCGGCGCCGACGCGCCGTCCGGCCAGCCGGTACCGATCCAGAACGCGCAGCAGATCAGGATGGCCGCCGACGCGCCGGCAGCCGACCACAGGGCAAGGCCGCGATCCCTATGGCGCACCGGCGCGGCACCTGCTTCGGATTGGAAATCCAGATCGAGGGTCGAGACGTTCCGGTTCTCGACGATCGCTTCCGTCAGGGCGCGGCAATCGCTCGAGAGGTCGACCAGCTCGCGCAGCCGCGACAACAGGCTGGTGACGATGATCCGCTCCCAGGACGCGCTGTCGTCGAGGACCGCCTGCTGCCGTGCGATCATGGCGCGAATCCGCTCGGCCGGCTGCCGTTCGTTGGCGTCGCTCGTGATCCATCCCGCGAGATCTTCCAGGAGCCGCCCCAGCTCGGGTTGCCGCCTCAACGCCTCCTCGCCCAGCGCGGCGAGCCGGTCCTCGAGCGAAGCGATCACCGGCAAAAGCATCAGCATGCGAAGCCGGATTTCACCCAGTCCGACGACGGCATTGCGGTCGGTCAACCGGTCATAAGCAAGATGGGTGGAGAGCGTGTCGATTTCGACGATGTCGGTCGCAAGCTTGATGCGCTTGCCGCGGCGGGTTTCGTTCGTCCCGTGGCGCAGCAGGACGACTTGACTTAGGCGCTGCGCGTCCGCCACCCAATTCTCGATCCGATTGGCAACAGCCGGCGCGACGCTGCGCGGAAAGACGATGGTCGAAACCAGGCTGGCGCAGATGATGCCGAGCGAAATTTCCTCCAGCCTTGCCACCGCGGTTTCGAAAATGGCGCCCGGCTCGGACACCGAGGGAAAGCCGATCAGCGCCACCGTGTACCCGGCCAGCATGAAGACATAGCTGCGCGGTGTGCCGTCGAGCAGCGAGAGATAAAGACAGAGCCCGACCCAGAGCGCGATGGCGAGGCACAGCAGCTCGGGTGCATCGATCAGGTTTGGGACCAGCGCCACCGTCGTGATCGCGCCGACCAGTGTGCCCATCACGCGGAAGAACGCCTTCGAGCTGGTCGCCCCCGCCAGCGGCTGCGAGGTGATGTATACGGTCGCCATCGCCCAATATGGCCGTGGCAGATCCATCGCCAGCGCGATGACGAGCGCCAGGATCGACGCGGCGAACGTCTTCAAAGCGAAAATCAGGTCCGCGTGGCGGACCGGGAACGGTTCATTTGCGCGCATGGCTATTTCGCTTCGGCGTCGGTCTCTGGCGGCTTGCCCACCGTTCTATGCGCAGGAGAGTCGCGAAGGCGACCGCAAGTTCCTCGGGACCGATATCATGCAGCAGGCTGGCCCGCCCCCGGCCGGACCCGGGGCGCGGTGGACGTTCCCGACGGCCTACTGACATCTCGGCGGGCCGCATGCGCGCGACACGCCTCCGGCCGCGACAGCTCTCGCCTCAGTTGACGACGTACACATCCGGATCGAAGCTGGAGCTCGGCTTCTTGAAGGCGTTGCGCAAGGCGCCCGACATCGGGACGTTGTAGTTGAGGCCGTTCGGCGGGGTCGGCGATTCCAGCCACTTCTTGTACAGGACCTCGATCTCCTGGCTGGCGTACAGCTCTGCAGTCGCGCGATCGGCGAGCGCCTTGAACGGCGCGTCCTCCCGCCGCAGCATGATCCCGTAAGGCTCGGGCTTCGAGAACGTCTCCTCGCTGATCATGAACAGCTGCGGCTCCTTCGAGCGCGCGATCGCGACCGCGAGCTGCACGTCGTCGAGCGCGTAGGCCTGGGCGCGGTCGGTTTCCAGCAACAGGAAGGCCTCGGCCTGGTCCTTGGCCGGCATCACGTTGATGCCGAGATTGCGCTCCGTGTTGACCTTGGCGAGCTGCGTCAGGTTGACCGATCCGGCCACCGCGGTCACCGCCTTGCCCTTGAGATCGTCGATGGTGTTGATCTTTGCGGCTTTCTTGGCCGCAAATCGCGTTGCGCTGAGGAAGTGCGTGTTGGTGAAGGCGACCTGCTTCTGGCGATCGGCATTGTTGGTGGTCGCCGAGCAATGCAGGTCGAGCGTCCCGTTGACCATCAGCGGAATCCGGTTCGATGACGTCACGGCGATGGTGTCGACGGCGATGTCGGGCATGCCGAGCTGCTTCTTCACGGCATCCACGATTCTCAGGCAGATATCCATGGCAAAGCCGACCGGCTTCTGGTTGCCGTCGAGATAGCTGAACGGGACCGAGGCCTCCTGATAGCCCAGCGTGATCTTCTTGGTCTCTTTGACCTTCTGAAGCGTACCCGACAGGTCTTCGGCGGAGGCGGCAGTTGCAAGGCATGTGAGGGCCAGGACAAGGGTGGGTAAACGCATCGGGAACTCCTCGAGGAGGCTCGCGCCTCCATGCCGGGCGCAGCAATCGCGCCGTTGATAGCGCAGGCGCGCGACAGCCGCCAGACGAGCTTGCGTCTATCAGCTATCGCGGCTTGCGATATGGTGACCGGCCGTTTGTCTCCGTGGAGTCAGGGCGGCTCAACCGCCAGGATGGCGCTTACGCGTCGATACCGCGCTGGACCAGGATGCGCTCGGCGCTGTCGTTCCAGACATCCATCTTGGTGATCTGGCCATTCCGGACCACGAAGCGGTCGACATAGCGGTTGCCCTCGAACGCGGTCCCATCCATCCATTCGCCGTAAAGCGTGCCGACGCTGTAGACCACGGTCTCGCCGTCGCCCGGGCAGATATCGAACCGATCCATCTTCTTCTTGACCCAGCGGTAGCGCTTGGCGTTGAACCCGGTCGGGCCGCGCGGATGATCGAACTCGCGCCCGCCGGTAAAGGTAATCACCGTGCCCGGCGCCATATAGGCCGCGGCGGCGTCCGGATCGGGGATCATCGATGCCGTGAGATAGGCTTCCACGATCTCGGCGTCGGACGACGGACCGGCTTCGGCTTTTGCGGCAACAGACATGGCTCGTTCTCCCCGGTTTCCGGAATACTAACGCCGCTCTCGGGGAATACGTGCATATATTTTGAACATTTCCGTCGCTACACTGCCGACAATCTGGAGCCGCCAAACGCGGCTGAATGCACTAAATTCCTTCCGCAAGAGCCATGATCACCCAATCCGCCTTTGACCTCATTTTTCGCAACGCCTTGCTGCGTGGTGCCGCCGACCCGATGGACATCGGCGTCACGCGCGGCCGGATCACCGCTATCGAACCGACGCTCGCCTGCGAGGCCGTCGAGGTCGATATCGGCGGGCGCCTCGCCCTGCCCGGCTTCGTTGACAGCCACATCCATCTCGACAAGGCCTGCCTGCTCGGCCGCTGCGGGCATGGTCACGGCAGCGTCTCGGAAGCGATCCGCGCCGTCGCCGGGATGAAGAAGGACTTCACGGTAGAGGACGTATATGAACGCGGCGCCAGGGTGCTCGAACGTGCCATCGTCCACGGCACCACGCGCATGCGCACCCATGTCGAGATCGACCCGCGCATCGGGTTGCGCGGCTTCGAGGCGGTGAAGGCGCTGAAGCGTGACTATGCCTGGGCGATCGACCTGTCGCTCTGTGTCTTTCCTCAGGAAGGCCTCACCAACGATCCCGGCAGCGAGGAGCTTCTGATCCAGGCGCTACGTGACGGCGGCGAGGTGATCGGCGGCTGCCCCTACACCGACACCGACCCGAACGCACATCTCGCCCGCATCTTCGAGCTAGCGCAGGAATTCGACTTCGATGTCGATCTCCATCTCGATTTCGATCTCGATCCCTCCTGGTGGCACCTCGACGAGGTCTGCCGGCAGACCGAGCGGCGCAACTACGGGGGTCGCGTGGCAATCGGCCATGCGACGAAACTCTCCGCACTGCCACCGGAGCGGCTGAAGGCTGCTACCGCGCAATTGGCCAAGGCCGGCGTTGCCGTCACCGTGCTGCCGGCAACCGATCTCTATCTGATGGGGCGCGAGGCGACCCACAACGCGCCGCGTGGGCTGACGCTCGCCCACAAGCTCGCTGGCGAAGGCGTGGTGTGCTCCATCGCGACCAACAACGTGCTCAATCCCTTCACGCCATTCGGTGATGCCTCACTCCTGCGAATGGCGAATTTCTACGCCAACGTCGCGCATGCCTCGGTCAACGACTTCGATACCTGCCTTGATCTCGTGACCGAGCTGCCGGCGCGGCTGATGAACCTCGGGGATTACGGCATCGAGGTTGGGAATCCGGCCGATCTCGTCCTGCTCGATACGCAGGACAGCCGCTTCGCCATCGCCGAACTGCCGGATATCGTGATGGGCTTCAAGAGCGGCCGGCAGACTTTTGCGCGTCAACGGCCCACTCTGTTCAGCCCCGGCTGCTGATCCGCTCTCGATGCATATCTGCATTGAAGGGCGGCTTATTTCCGAGCAGCTTCCGTTCGATGTTACCGCTGATCGTTTCGCAATTCCGAATCCGGTAGATTCCCGGATAGTAGATTCTTGCTGATTCCCGATAGCTGCGCGCATTGCAAGTCCCGCGGTGCCGGTCATAGTAGGACCGGCACTGATGTCTGCATTCAACGGGGAAGCATCGACATGTTCAGCGCATTCAGCGGCATCGACACTCACTCCATTCGAGCGAGAACGCCCAGCGAGGCCGCGGTGAAGCGGCTCGACGGCATCGGGCACGTCCTGTCGGACCTCGATCTGGCGGGCGTCCGGACACAGGATGACCTGACGCGCATGCTCCTGACGCTCGATACGGCCGACAAGTGTATTCGATCGATCCGCGCAGAATTCCGGACCGAAGTCGCGAACGATCGGCTGGCCCGCAAGGCCGAAGACTTGATGGAGTTGATCGAACGCGCCCGCGACGAGTTCACGGGCTGTCGCACGCCAAAGTCCTGAGCAGGAGCCGCCCTATTTCTCGCGATTGATCTTCGCCAGGATTCGGTCCGCCTCGGTGCGCCAATCAGCGCTGCGGGCGAACTCCTCGGTGCCTTTCGTTCCGAACAGGCCCTGATCGGCAAGGTCCGCCACCCAGGCCTGCCGCTCGGCGGTGCCCTGCGCGGACCACGGCGTCAGCCCCGCTTCACGCACAGTCTCGGCGACCTCGCGCACTTCCTCGGCGCGGCGGCGGCCATGCTCGATCACGCGCTGGAAGCAATAAGCGCCCTGCTTCTCCCAATCGATCGTGGGAAAGGTTTCCGCCAGCGAAGCCAGTACCGCATCCTCGACGCCATAGGCGCGCGCGGTGGTGAAGCTTTCGATGACCATGGCCTCCAGGCCCTTGATCATGATGCTGCGACACATCTTCACCGCCGATGAAACACCAAGCTTGTCGCTCGCAACCTTGGCCGCAAAACCGATCGCGTTCAAAAGCGGCTCCAGCTCCCTGGCGCCGGGACCACCGAGCAGCAGCGGCACCTTGATCCGATAAGGCGGCACCGACGTCATGACCGCGCCCTCGACATAGCGTCCGGCGGCGGCATCGATCAGCGCGGCGGCGCGCTGCTTGGCGCCGGGAGACGCCGAATTGAAATCCAGGAACCAGGTGCCCTGATTGATCGCGGCCGCGCAGGCCTTCGCCACCGGCACGGCCTGGCTGGCGGTGACCGCGGAGATGATGAAATCGGATTTGGCGGTGAGCTCGGCGTGCGAGGCTGCGAGCCAGACACCGAATTTTTCAGCATGCTCCTGCAGCGAACCGCCCTGCTCGCCTCCGAGCTTGATGTCATAGGCAGAGACCTTGATGTCCTGCTGGCGCAGATCCTCGGCCAGAATCCTGCCGACCTCGCCGTAACCGACCAGTCCGATCTGCCATCGTCTTGGATCACCCGCCATCAGTTCAATCCTCGCGTCGTCTCGTCGAACAGCTCCTCGACCGCGTAGCGGCGCGGGATCAGCGCCTGCTGGAACGCATAGTCCACGATCAGCTCCAGCGGCTTCCTGTTAGCTTCGATTCCGAACGGAACAAGGTCCGGCATTGCCGCCGGTCCCGCCTGCACCTTGCTCCGCTTGAGGAGATCATAAATGCCCGAAACCACGTCAGGACGCGATTTCGCCAGCTGCTCGGTCACGACCACGAAATGATTGACCGGCACGACGCCGCGGCGCGCGTACCATATGGCGGCTTCCGCGGCCGGATCGGGGAACAGCGTCTTCAGCTTGGGATCATCGGAGGCCTCGCCGAGGACGGCATCGAGCTCGCCGTCGATCAGCATCTGCAAGATCTTCTTGCCGTTCGGCGCGCGCTCGGTGGAGTCGACATATTCTGCCACATGCGGGTCCTCGAACGTGATCCAGCAGATCTTGTCGAGGTTGACGCCGCAGTCGTTGGCGAGGATGCCTCTGATCCAGGCGCCCGTCGTGGTCGTGAACGAGCGGATGCCGACGCGCTTGCCTTCGAGATCGGACGGCCCGAGCGTTCCATGCGCAGGATTATAGAGCGCGTAGGAATGCTGGAAGCGGCCGAGCATGGTGGCAGGCAGTAGCACGAGCGGCTTGCCATGCGCCTTCGCCATCAGATAGGTCACGATCGCCATCTCGCAGACGTCGAAGGCCTGCTCGCGCACCATCGGCTTGAACGCGGTGTTGGTTGGCGTGTATTCGATGAAGTCGAGATCGAAGCGGTCGGAGCGCAGCTCGCCGCTCTTCACCGCCTGGACGTGGGGGTGATTGCCGAGCACGGCCTTCAGCCTGAGACGATCCATCGGCCCGCTCCGCTTCTCTTCAGACATCCTCGGGATTGTCGACATAGACGAGCCCCGCCTTCGCCAAGGCCTCGCGCATGCAGTACATGTCGAGGCCCAGCTCGCCCGAAGCCAGCCGCTTGCGTTTGCCGCCTTCGTCCGCGTTGCGCTTCTTAGCCTTCTCGGCGACCTCGGCTGCGTAACGCTTCGGCAACACCACGACGCCGTCGCTATCGGCCACGATGATGTCGCCGGGATCGACATTGACGCCGGCGCAGACCACGGGAATGTTGACGGAGCCAAGCGTCGCCTTCACCGTGCCCTTGGCCGAGACCGCGCGCGACCACACCGGAAACTTCATCTCGTGCAGTGCCCTGACGTCGCGGCAGCCAGCATCGATGATCAGCCCCTGCACGCCCCGCGCCTGCAACGAGGTTGCGAGCAGCTCACCGAACATGCCGTCGGTGTTGTCGGTGGTACAGCCGACGACGAGGATGTCGCCCTTCCTGCACTGCTCGACCGCGACATGGATCATCCAGTTGTCGCCGGGTTGCGCCAGTACGGTGACCGCGGGGCCGGCGATCGCCGCGCCGACCCAGACCGGCCGCAGATACGGCTTCATCAGGCCGAGCCGACCATAGGCCTCGTGCACGGTCGAGACGCCGTACTCCGCCATGGCAGCGGGATCGGCTCGCTCAATGTTGCGAACGACGACCGGCTTCATGCCAGCTCCTCCGCTACCGTCGGGAACAAGCGCTGATAGGCCTCGCCATACGTCATGGGAACGCCGGTGTTACGGCTGCCCTGGATGCCGCGGTTGAGCGCGACACGCTCGTAGTAGCCCCAGAGATGTCTTTGCGCGGCGAGGATCTGGAACGCCTCGTACTTCTCCTTCCAGACCTCGTCGATCTTGAGGAGCAGGTCCGGCTTGTAGTTGCACTGCTCGGGCTGGTGCGGCTCGAACAAAAACACCGGCGGCGCAGAGTATTTGTACTGCGCGCCGGGCTTGTGGCCCATGGCCTGCGCGACCACGCGGGTCTCCTGCGCGAAATGCGCGGCGTTCGGATGGTCAAAATTATAGGGGTCCTCCAGCGCGTGCGTCAGCACGAAGCTCGGATTGAGCTCGCGGTAGATGTCGACCATGCGGTCGAAATGCGCTTCCGTCAGCTTCAGCGGATAGTCCCCGCAATCGAAGAACTCTATCTCGGCGCCGAGCAGCTTGGCAGCCCGCTCCGCCTCGTCCTTGCGGCCGGCCTTGACCGATTCCAGCGTCGCGCCCTTCTCCTTCCAGGCGAACTGGCTCTCGCCGCGCTCGCCGTAGGACATGCAGACGATCTTCATGCGATAGCCCTTCTTCGCATGCAGCGCGATGGCGCCGCCAGCGCGCCAGACGAAGTCGCCGGGATGGGCGGTGACTACGAGACCTGTTTTCATGGGACAAACTCCCCTCTTCTGTTCGTCAACGTCATAAGTTCATCAAGCGACGCGGCCGCGCGGCTTGTCGATCGCAAGCGCCGTCATTGGTCGAACTCGAACAGGCGCGCTGGATTATCGACGAGGATCTTCTGCTGATACTCCGGCTCCGGCGCGAACAGCGGGATCAGGTCGACGAGATCGCCGTCGTTCGGCATCGTCTTGACGTTGGGATGTGGCCAATCGGTGCCCCAGATGACCCGGTCGGGTGCGGTCTCGACGATCTTTCGCGCGAACGGCACGGCATCGGTGAACGGCGGACCGGCCGATGACACTCGTTCCGAGCCGCAGATCTTGACCCAGCACTTCTCGTCGCGCTGCATCAGCTCGATCAGGATCCTGAACGGAAGCTGATCGAGCCCTTCGGACGCCTTCACCCGTCCCATATGGTCAATCGTGTAGCTCAGCGGCAGCCTGGTCAGCATATCGGCGTATTCGGGCAGGTCGATCGCGTCGAAATGCAGGTCGATGTGCCAGCCGAGCGGCGCGACCATCGCGACGATACGGTCGAACACCCGCTTGTCGGGAACGCCGCCGAGATGGCGGACGAAATTGAAGCGGCAGCCGCGGAAGCCGCCCTCGTGCAGCACGCGGAGCCCGGGCTCGGTGATGGTGTCGTCGATATTGGCAACCGCGCGATAGGCCCCCTTGCTCTGCGCGATAGCGTCGAGCGCCACCGTATTGTCGGTGCCATGCACACTGGCATTGACGATGACGGCACGTCCAACGCCGAGCTTGGCATGTAACGCGCGGAAATCCGCGAGCGGCGCATCCGGCGGCGTGTAAGAACGGTCCGGCGCGTAAGGGTATTTCGCGCCGGGCCCGAAGATGTGGCAATGCGCATCGCATGCCAGCTTCGGCAGCTTGAACTTCGGCGTGCGCGTGTTCGGGTTGGGCGGCGGAATGGTCGGCGTGTACATCATTGCCATCAGATAAACCGCCGAACGGGACCGCGTCTTTAAGTCTTGCTGCCGACGACCGACCGTCGCCGTGCTGGCGCCTGATCCAGCGCCGGTGCCTGGAACGCGGCCACGGTGGCTTGCACCAATTGCTCGATGGCGCTGGCGGCATCGCTGCCGTCGGCCTCGCCGCGCGACAGGCGCGAGACGCGATCCGGCGTCACCAGCGAATAATAGAGTGCGCCGAGCAGGAAGTGGCTACGCCAGACGATATCGGTGCGCGGAACGTGCGGCAGACTTTCGTGAACAGCATCGATGAAGGCGTGGCTGGTGTCGTCAAAAGTCTGTGCGATGATCTTTCGCGCGACCTCATTGCCCTCCGCGGACATCACCGCGCGCAGCCGCGTGAACCGCGCCCCGCCCCCGGCAAGATCACTGCCCGAGGTGAAGGCCGGCACGACATAGGCCCGCACCACTGCTTCGAGCCGGTCCTGGAGATCACGCACGCGTTTGGCGGCCGCGAGCAGCTCGGAACGACGCAAGTTCATCGGCCCGCAATGGCGCCGGTAGATCTCCAGCAGCAGGCCGTCCTTGGTCTTGAAATGATAGGTGACGCTGCCGGGATTGGCGCCGGCGGCCTGCGCGATATCGCGCACCGACACGGCGTTGAAGCCGTTGGTAGCGAATAACTCCTCGGCCGCGGCGAGAATCGCCTCGCGCATGTTCGGCTTGCGGGCCGTTTCCTTGCTGGCGGGGTTGCGCATCATGTGATTTGTACTATCGTACAAAAGATCAGGTCTCGTCAACAAAAACCGTGGGCGGCGTCCCGACGGCTCGAAAGAGCGACGGTTCGCGCAGACGCCCGCAAGGAGTGCTGGAAAATGCTGGGTTTGAACAAAAAGATCGGCGGCTTGATGCTGGGTGCCGGTCTGCTGCTGGCGGGCGGCGGCGCCGAGGCCGCCGACAACTATCCGAGCAAGCCGGTTCACATCCTGGTGCCCTACGCGGCCGGCGGCGCGGTCGACGTGCTCGCGCGCACGCTCGCACAGGCATTGGCCAAGACCTGGAGCCAGCAGCCGGTGGTCGACAACCGCCCCGGCGCCGGCGGCATCGTCGCCTCGCAGGCCCTGACGCAGGCCGCCCCCGACGGCTACACGCTGATCCTGGTCGCGAGCGGTCATCCCCTCAATCAGTTCATTTATCCGAGCGTACCCTACGATACGTTTAGGGATTTTACCGCGATCACCGAGGTCGCCTCCTCACCGCTCGCGATCGTCGTCGCCAAGGACAGCCCCTACAAGACGCTCGGCGATCTCCTCGCTGCGGCGAAGAAGGACCCTGACAAGCTCTCCTACGGTATGTCCGGCAACGGCACCTCTGCGCATCTGGCCGGTGAGCTATTGAAATACATGTCCGGCACCAAGATCGTCGCGATCCCCTACAAGGGCGGCGCGCCCGCGCTAACCGCCGTCATCGCCGGCGACATCCCGCTCAGCATCAATCCACTTGCGGAGGCCATCAGCCAGATCGAAGGCGGCCCGGTGCGCGCACTCGCGGTGACCTCGGCCGAGCGCTCGAAGGCGCTGCCCAATGTTCCGACCATCGCCGAGTCGGGTGTGCCGGGTTACGACGTCTCCGTCTGGTGGGGCGTTCTTGGCCCGGCGAAAATGCCGCCGGAGATCGTGGCGAAGCTCGAAACCGATCTAAAGGCGGCGTTGCAGGACCCGAACGTACTTTCGACGCTCGGCAAGATCGGCGCGGCCCCGGTCGGTTCTTCGTCGAGGGAATTCGACGCCTACATGCATGCCGAGGCGATCAAATGGGAGCCGGTGCTGAAGGCCGCCGACATCCGCGCGCAATGAGGTGCTTCGCATGAGGACCGGCGCGCTGGACACGATCCAGCGCCAGGCCGGATCGCGCGGCGCCACGGGGGCGACGCGCGAGTAGGTCAATTGCGTGCGCTCGCCCGCCTCTTCTCTGGCGGCGCGGGACGCCGCACGAAATCGGCTTCATCGTCGCCTCCCCCCGATGGGATCAGGATCGCGCGCTCTCGCGGCAGCGCTTCCGGCATCTCGTCGCGGATGAAGGCGATGAGCTTCTCCCTCATCTCGCAGCGCAGGTCCCAGGACTGCGGCGCGTTCCTGGCGCTGACGAGGGCGCGGAGCTCGATGGTGCGCGAATCCGCATCGACTACCTGGAGGTTGACCACCTCGCCGTCCCAGAGCTTGGACTCCTTCACTGCTTCTTCCAGCCAGCGCCGGATCCGCGGCACGTCGGCACGATAATCGACATGGAACGCAATCACCCCGATCAGGGACGCGGTGTCGCGGGTCCAGTTCTGGAATGGCTTTTCGATGAAATAGGACAGCGGCACCACCATGCGGCGCCAGTCCCACAGCCGGATCACCACATAGGTCGAGGCAATGTCCTCGACCCAGCCCCACTCGTTCTCGATGATCACGGCATCCTCGATGCGGATCGGCTGGGTGATCGCGATCTGCATGCCCGCGATCAGATTGCTCAGCAGCGGTCGGGCGGCAAGACCAACGATGATACCCGCGGCACCGGCGGAGGCGAACAGGCTGACGCCATATTGCCTGACCGAGTCGAACGTCATCAGCGCGGTCGACACCGTGATGATGACAATGATGATATCGGCGACGCGCTTGAAGACGCGGACCTGGGTGACGTGCTTGCGCGCGACAAAATTCTCGGTGACGTCGCGAAAGTTCAGGAGATACCGTGCCGCGCTCATATCGACGATCCGGATCGAGATCCAGCCGATCAGCGCGATGAAGGCGACGACGAACAGGCGCGTCAGCGGCGTGCGGAAGGCATCGTCCAGCGGCGCGAGCGGCAGCACCAAGGCTACGGCGGCAAGACTGAGGGCCAACTGAGCAGGGCCCGCCGTGCGCGCGATGAACACGCTCACGAGCGGGAGACGGGTTCCGAAGGCGCGGTTGAACAGCCAAACCGAGAGGCGATAGATCGACAGGGCCATCAGAATAGCGCCAGCGACCAGACAGAGGCCGACGAACCACGACGGTATCCACCCGAACATCCTGTCGATGTCGGCCAAAATGGTCTGCCGATTCATTAAAGTCCCCGCATTTGCATTCGCGCTTGCCGCTCAACGCATTACAGCGTGGTTCGCTCCACCGCTCTGTGCAATGCAGCATCCCTCTGGTGCAATCATCGCCGAACTGCGCTATTTCTGGTCAATCATGACTCGACGGACCGGCAGCGCCGATCTTCCCCTTCACACCGGCCGGGTTCCACCCTGGCTGGCGACCCGCATGTCTTCGCTCGGCGCGATCGTCACGCAGGCGATCGTGCATCACTACGGACGCGATGCATTCCTCCAGCGGCTCTCGCACCCGTTCTGGTTCCAGTCCTTCGGCGCCGTGATGGGGATGGATTGGCATTCCTCTGGCATCACAACCTCCGTGATCGGGGCGCTGAAGCGCGGGTTGGGACCGCTCCAGGATGAGCTCGGAATCTACGTCTGCGGCGGCCGTGGCCAGCACTCGCGCAAGACCCCGGACGAACTGATGCAGCTCGGCGATCGCGTCGGCTTCGACGGCGCAAAGCTCACGCGTGCGAGTCGCCTCGTGGCCAAGGTTGACAGCGCGGCGGTCCAGGACGGCTTTGACCTTTACCTCCACGGGTTCTTCGTCACTTCCGACGCCAAATGGACTGTGGTGCAGCAGGGCATGAACGGCGACAAGCGGCAGGCCCGCCGTTATCACTGGCATTCCGAGGCCTTGAAGAGTTTTGTCGATACCCCGCACAGCGCGATCGACGGGCCGCTGCAGGGCGAGATCGTCAATCTCACCGACCATCGCGCCGAGATCTCGCGCGCCGCGCAGCTCGAGCTTCTGAGCGATCTCGGCCCGGACCGCATCCTTTCAGAATTCGAGCGGCTGACCGGGACTGCGCCCGAGCCCGCGCAGGGGATGCTGCCGCACCTGATCATGCCCGCGCATCACGACGTCCGGCCGAAGGATGTGTTCGCGCGTCGCCTGCACGGCACACTCGCGGCCGCGGCCGAGCGCGGCCCGGTCGACTTTCCGGAGCTGCTGCTGACGCCCGGCGTTGGCGCGCGCACCGTCCGTTCCCTGGCGATGGTGGCCGAGGTGGTGCACGGCGCGCCCTACCGCTTCAACGATCCCGCCCGCTTCTCGCTCGCCCATGGCGGCAAGGACCGGCACCCCTACCCCGTTCCGATCAAGGTCTACGACGAAACTATTCGCGTGCTGAAGGGGGCGATCCAGAACGCAAAGCTCGGGCGCGAGGATGAGATGCAGGCCATCAAGCGCCTCGACGACCAGGCGCGGCGGCTGGAGCGCACCGCGCGCGGGCCGTCGGTCGATGCGTTCATCACCGGCGAGCGTGCCGCCTCACCCGATCTCGACGGCCGCTCCGTGTTCGGCTGGGAACGCGAGATGGCATCGACAAAAAAGCGGACCGGCTGAAGACCGGTCCGCGAGTTTAGCCGGGAGGAACGCCGCTCTCACGTCTCGTCGGTGCCCGGCTCCTCGTCGAGCCGGTTGGCCGAGTGATCCTGATATTGATCTGTCTGGATCGCCTTGCCGTCCATGCCGCGAATGTCGGAATGCTGCTTCTTGTCGCGGTTGGACAGGACCATGTTGTCGCCGATCTTGTCCTTGGGCACGTCCGTCATGGCGCCGGTGCCGTCGCCCTTGCCGTGCATGCCCGATCTGAAATGCGTCTTGCTGCCATGACCACCTGGCATCTTTTTCTCCTCTTGCTTTGATAGCCGTGAAGCTCAGTGCTTCTGCTGTGCCGGCGTCGGTTTCGGCGGCTTGTGGCCGCTCTGGCCGGTATCGTTGTGTTTGTTGTGATCGCTTTCCTGGTTGAGGCCGCCCCGGCTCACCGGAAATTCACTCTGCCGCGCCTCAGGTCGCGCGCGATGGACGGCCGTGTCCTCCGGATTGTGGCCGATGGCCTGGTCAAGCTCTCGCGCGTCCGGAACATCCGGCTTGCGCTCGAGGATGCGAACCTGTTGCTCGTGGGTCTTCTTGCCTTGCATGCTCGCCCTCCGGAGCTATGGGGCGCGGCGGCGGGCGCCACGGCGCGCGACGTCCTTGTCGATGCCGCCAGTGGCGTTCACGTCGTTGTCGACATCGCCTTCGATCGTGTTCTCGCCCAGAGCGTCCTCGAGGTCCTCAGGCGAGATACCGGCCATCGTTGCGCCCTTCGATCCGCCGATGAGCGGGTTTTCGCGCAGATCCTTTTCGGTCGGTGCGTCGAGTTTGGGTTGCTTATTGGTCATGTCTCACTTGCCTCGGCTTTTCCGGCCTCGTCATGCCTGTGGTGTGAATCGTGCTCACCACCTCCGCCGGATACGCGGCTGTGGTTGCGCTGCGGCTCGTCCGCTGGTGGCTTCTTCACTTCAAGCGGTGCCTTCGCGTTCTCATGCGATGCGCCCGGTCCGCCTTGGCGGATGCTGTTCGGTGTCTTGGTGGACGTCGACATGTCCCCTCCTCAGCGATCTTGCTGATAGCCTTGGTTGGTGGTGTTCTGCTTGGCGTTGCCTTGCTGCCCTTGCTGGTCCGGATTTTGCGCACGCTGCTGGCCGCGCGGGGCAGTCGAGGACACTTGCTTGCTGTCGCCGGTTCCCTTCGGGCTTTGGTTCTCGGCGGGAACAGGTGGCATCTTGCCGGTCATGATGCTGTCTCCTGTTGTTGGTCTGCGACATCGACCGGAGGAACTCATCGCGGCTTTTGATGTCGCAAAAACAACCAGAGCAACGGCATGCCGTTCCTACCGACGAATGCAGAGAAATTCCGCAAGGGTATAAGGCTCAGTAAGCCGCTGGCTGGGAACGAACCATCATCGATCCAGCTGCTCCGTGACCGTCCGGCACGACAGGGAGGTTCGCGATCGCGCGCATGCCCGGTCGCTTGCGCCAGTGGATCTGAGACACGTCCACAGCAAAGCCAAGTTTTGGCCATCGCACAAAGAGCGCTTCCAGAGCGCACGCGGCCTCGATCCGCGCAAGTTGATGACCGAGGCAGAAATGGATGCCCGTTCCGAAGGACATGTGACGGTTCGGCTTGCGCGCGAGATCGAGGCTCTCGGGACGCTCATGCATCGCCGGGTCCATGTTCGCGGCGGCGAGCATCACCATGACGCGATCGCCCTTGTTGAGACGCACGCCCGCGAGCTCGATATCCCGCCTCACATAGCGCGGCTTGGAGAACTGCACCGGCGACACGAAGCGCAGGAATTCCTCCACCGCGAACCCGACGCGGCTCCAGTCCTGGGCCAGCCAGTCGCGGACGCCGGGATTTCTGAGGAGTTCGTAGACAGAACCGCTGATGAGATGCGTGGTGGTCTCGGAGCCAGCCGCGAGCAGCAGGAACACCATCGACACCATTTCGTCCGGCGTGATCTGGCCGCCCTCGCGCTCGACCTGGACCAGCTCCGCGATCAGGCCCTCGCCGCCCCGCACCCGCGCAATCTGTAACTGCCGTTCGAGGTAGGCTCGCATCTTGCGGAACGCGAACAGCAGGCGGAAGAAGCTGGCAACGTTCGTGAGAGAGGACATCGTATTGGCCCAGGCGATGAAGCGAGGGCGATCGGCCAGCGGCAATCCGAGCAGCTCGGAGATCACCGCGAGCGGCAGGATGCGGGCGTAGCGCTGCACGAGATCGGCCGGGCTTCCCGCCGAGAACAGCTCGTCGGCGAGACCGTCCGCGATGGCGCGGATGCGCGGCTCCATCGCGACGATCGCGCGGCGCCGGAACGCCTCGTCCACGATGCTGCGCAGCCTTGTGTGGTCGGGCTCGTCCATCGTCAGCATATTGTTGGCGATGGTTCTAACGGAGTTCGGCATCCACCAGCGCAAACCTGCGACGTTGCCATCCTCCTTGCGCAGCGTGAAACTGGTGCCGTCCTTCAGGACTTGCGCCGTGGCCTCATGGGTCGTGGTGATCCAGACATCCCCGACGAACGGAAATCGCGCCGCGACCACAGGACCGGACATGCGCAACGTTGCGATCGCCTTGGGCGGATCGCGAAAGAAAGCCTCGCTGGTGAAATCGAGGCGTGGTGCCATGTGATCACCGGAGCGGTTGATGGCGCCTCACCGAAATGGTGCGCGTCATTGCCCGCGCAAGGGGTACGGAACTTCGCTTCGGCAGCGCTGGCGTAGCGACGACGAGTCTACCCCCGCCCCGGTGAGCGCGGGCCGATCTTGCGCTGCTGCTGATTGGTGTAAGCGTCCCAATTGCTCCAGCTGCCGTTGCTGAGGCTCTGCAGGTCGGTAGTGAGCGGACGGCGCGTGCGCTTGTCGTGATCGGCGATGGCGCGCTCGGACTGCGCGATCTTGCGCTTGAGTTCCCCGACCGCCTTCTGGGTTTGGCCGTTCCGCTTCGAAGACGCGATCTCGCCCATCGTGAAGCGCGCGGTCTCGAGCGCCTTCAGCTCGGCGCGGTTCTTCTTCAACTGAACCCGGTGCCAGGCGATGTTGCTGTCGCTGTCCGCAACCATGTGGGAACTCCGCTGATTCGCTCCCGCAGTGTATCGCGCGCCGAATCGGCGCCGCAACGGGCGTCCGGCGGCGAAAATACGGTCTTATTGCGTGAAAATTCCGGGCCTAGCGTTCGGCGAAGGCCTTTTCGACCACGAATTGGGCCGGCTCGCCGTGATTGCCCTCGACAAGCCCCCGCTCGCCGAGGAGCACGCGCGTATCCGCCACCAGCGCCGGGCTGCCGCAGATCATGACGCGGTCGTGGGCGGCTTCAAGTGCCGGCAGGCCGATATCGGAAAACAGCTTGCCCGAGGTGATGAGGTCGGTGATGCGGCCGCGATTGCGGAAGGGATCGCGCGTCACGGTCGGATAGTAGATCAACTGATTGCGGATGTACTCGCCGATCAGCTCGTCCTTGGGCAGCGTTTCGGTGATCATCTCGCCATAGGCGAGCTCCTTGACGTGCCGGCAACCGTGCAGCAGCACGACCTTCTCGAACCGCTCGTAGGTTTCGGGGTCCTTGATCACGCTCAGGAACGGCGCAAGGCCCGTACCGGTGCCGATGAGGTAGAGGTTGCGGCCGTCCTCCAGATTGTCGATGACCAGCGTGCCGGTGGCCTTGCGGCTGACGATGATCTCGTCGCCTTCCTTCAGATGCTGGAGCCGGGAGGTGAGCGGGCCGTCCGGCACCTTGATCGAGAAGAACTCCAGCGTGTCCTCGTAATTGGCGCTGGCGACGCTGTAGGCCCGCAGCAGCGGCTTCTCGCCGACCTTGAGCCCGATCATGGTGAATTCGCCGTTGCGGAAGCGGAAGGTCGGGCTGCGGGTGGTCTTGAAGGAGAACAGCGTGTCGGTCCAGTGGTGGACGCTCAAAACGGCTTCCTGATTGAAATTGCTCATCTCACCCTTCCGTGGCGCGTCGTGGCGGTTTTCAAGGCGGCAGCTATGCGTCGTTTGTACACGATCATTTGTATACTAATGAATAATCCGGCTTGATCCCGCGGTCAAGGCTGCCCAAGATCGGAAGCGTTGCAGTTAAGGATAAGGACCCATTCCATGGCGCATGACGCACCCCAGGCCACCGGACCCTCGAAGCTCGTGATCCGCAATATCGGCCTGATCCTGTCCGGCGCGCTGGAAAAGCCGATCCTGGACGGCGACACCATCGTCGCCGAGAACGGCAAGATCACCGCGATCGGCCGCTTCAAGGATCTCAACACCGAAGGCGCGACCACCATCGTCGAGGCCAACGGCACCACGGTGGCGCCCGGCCTGATCGACAGCCATGTCCACCCGGTTGCGGGCGACTGGACGCCGCGCCAGAACCAGATCGGCTGGATCGACAGCAATTTGCATGGCGGCGTCACCACGATGATTTCCGCCGGCGAAGTGCATATGCCCGGCCGCCCGCGCGACGTCGTCGGGTTGAAGGCGATGGCCATCTTCGCACAGCGCGCATTCTGGAATCTGCGGCCCGGCGGGGTGAAGGTTCACGCCGGCGCGCCTGTGATCGAATGCGAGATGGTGGAGGAGGACTTCAAGGAGTTGGCCGCAGCCGGCGTCAAGCTGCTCGGCGAAGTCGGCCTGGGCGGCGTCAAGGACGGCCCCACGGCGCGAAAAATGGTCGGCTGGGCCCGCAAATATGGCATCCAGAGCACCATCCACACCGGCGGTCCCTCGATCCCCGGCTCCGGATTGATCGACAAGGACGTGGTGCTGGAGGCCGACACCGATGTGGTCGGCCACATCAATGGTGGCCACACGGCGCTTCCCGACGATCAGATCCGCTGCATCTGCGAGGGCTGCAAGCGCGGCCTCGAGCTCGTGCACAACGGCAATGAGCGCTCGGCGCTGTTCACGTTGCGCATTGCGCGCGAGATGGGCGATCTGCACCGCGTCATCCTCGGCACCGATGCGCCGGCCGGCTCCGGCGTGCAGCCGCTCGGCATTCTGCGCATGGTGTCGATGCTGTCCTCGCTTGGCGACCTACCGGCCGAGGTCGCGTTTTGCCTTGCCACCGGCAACACGGCGCGGATGCGCGAGCTCGATTGCGGCCTCATCGAAGTCGGCCGTTCCGCCGACTTCGTCATCATGGACAAGGCGCAGCATTCGGCCGGCAAGAACATTTTGGACAGCGTCCAGCTCGGCGACCTCCCCGGCATCGGTATGACCATCATCGATGGTATCGTGCGCACGCAGCGCAGCCGCAACACCCCGCCGGCCGGCCGGGTGCCGGAGGTGGTGGCGAAGTGACGCAGCCGGAGCGGTTCGCCGCTCCGCGCGGTCCCTCGGGAAAAGCTGATCACCCAATCAACGGCGCTTTGCGATTTCGCAACGCACGTAGGTCTGGCGCTTGCCTGGCCCGACCGGGCTGTTGTCCATCACCAGCTTGCCATCCGCGGCAATGGAAACCCGGGGACTAGAGCGATACTTCTCGCCCTCGCCTTCGCAGGCGAGCTTCATTTTCCAGCTGAGCTTTCCATCGGCGGTGATCTCGCTGGCGCGGCACCTGGTCTCGTACCAATAGAGGCGGTTGCCGCCCTCGATGCTCATGCGGTTGGCGCTGTCCTGGTCGCGGCAGTCCTTTTTGGTTGACGCCCAGAACCCCTCATAGGCTTGCGCCGCCAGGGCTGGAGCACACTGGCCCGCCAGCACCGCACTCATATTCAGAACCATCGCAAACTGCGTCGCCGCTCTCATACCGAAAAACCTCGACAAGACCTTCATCGAGGTTAGTCGCGCCTCACCGCAGCTTGTTCAACAGCGCCATGAGCATATCGCGCTCCCTTGCCTCGAGCGGGGCCAGCGTCTCCCGTGTGATCGCGAGCGCATTCGGAGCGACCTTTTCCGCCAGCTGCTGCCCCGCGCGCGTCAGGCTGACCAGAAGCCGCCGTCCGTCCTCGGGATCCTGGCTGGTCTCGGTGAGGCCGCGCGCCGTCAAACGATCGATCACGCCCTTGATGGTCGCCACATCCATCGCCGTGAGGCGCCCGAGCTGGTTCTGCGAGCATGGCCCGGCCTCGGCCAGCTTCGATAGCGCTGCCCATTGCGTCGGCGTGATATTGGTGCCGATCTCGCGAGAGAAGATCGCGCTGTGGCGCTGCCAGACCTGGCGAAGGATGAAGCCAACCTGCTCATCGAGCACGTAAGGCGGCTTTGCTGGTTTGACGCTTTTCTTCGCCGCGACGCTTCTCGCCATCCGCTCGATACCCTTGCCCTTTGCCTTCACAACGACAAATGTGCGTCGCGGATATCCGGACGCGCGTCGAGCTCGGCCATGGTGCCGCCGAAACAGATGCGGCCGCGCTCGATGATATAGGCGCGATCGGAGATCAGCCGCGCAAAGTGCAGATTCTGCTCGGAAACGACGATGCTGACGCCCTCCTTCTTCATGGTCAGGATGGCATCGACCATCTGCTCCACGATCTTCGGCGACAGGCCTTCCGAGGGCTCGTCCAGCAGCACCAGCGACGGATTGCCCATCAGTGTGCGTGCGATGGTGAGCATCTGCTGCTCGCCGCCGCTCATGCGCCCGCCCGGGCGATTTTTCATCTCGCCGAGGTTTGGGAACAACGAAAACAGCTTGTCGCGGGTCCAGTGCGGCGCGTTCGGGCGCTTCGGCTGGCGGCCCACCTCCAGATTCTCTTCGACCGTCAAATCAGTGAAGATGCGCCGCTCCTCCGGCACGTAGCCAAGCCCATCCCGCACGATCTCATGTGTGGGACGTGCCGAGACGTCCTTGCCTTCGAACATGATCCGTCCCGAGCGCTGCGCGACAAGTCCGACGATCGAACGGAACGTCGTCGACTTGCCGGCGCCGTTGCGGCCGAGCAACGCCACGACTTCCCCCTCGCCGACCTCGAAGCCGATGTCGAACAGGATATGGGCCGGGCCGTAGTGACTATTGAGGTCCTGCACCGTGAGCTTCATGCCGATGCTCCCTCGCGATGCCCGGCCTCGTAAAGCAGGCCCTCGCCGAGATAGACAGCCTGCACCTGCGGATTGCCGCGGACCTCGGCGGGCGAGCCCTCGGCGATCAGCGTGCCGCGGTTGAGCACGATGATACGATCGGCATGCTCGAACACCACGTCCATGTCGTGCTCGGTGAAGAGAACGCCGATCGATTTTTCCCGGGCGATCTGCGCGGTCAGTCGCATCAAGTCGACGCGCTCGCGCGGCGCCATGCCGGCGGTCGGCTCGTCCATCAGCAGCAGCTTTGGCTGGTTGGCGAGCGCGACGGCAAGCTCGAGCCGCTTGAGATCGCCATAGGCAAGCTCGCCGCAAGGGCGATCCGCATAGCCGCCCATGCCGACCAGCTCGAGCAGTCGCCCGGCTTCGCCGCGGTCGAAGTTCGGCGCCGAGCCCCAAAGATTGTACAATTGCTTGCCGTGCGAGATCAGCGCGACCTGCACATTCTCCCGCACCGTCATGGTCGCGAAAGTCGCGGTGATCTGGAAGGTGCGGCCCACGCCCATCCGCCAGATCTCGCGCGGTTTCCTGCCGGTTGTGTCTTCGCCGAGCAGGCGGACGTGGCCGGTATCAGGCTTGTTCTGGCCGTTGAGCATGTCGAAACAGGTGCTCTTACCCGCGCCGTTCGGTCCGATCAGCGCCAGGATCTCGCCTGATCGCAGCGAGAACGAGACGCCGCGCACGGCATGGACGCCGCCATAGGATTTGGTCAGGCCTTCGACCGCGAGAAGTGGGGGGGCGACGCTCATTCGGCGGACTCGATCGGCTGGGCAAGCAAGGGTGACCCGGGCGGCGATACCTTCCTGCGGCGCTGCGCCAGCATCTCCAGCATGCCGACGATGCCCTTGGGGAAGACGACGACGATCAGAACGATGAAGCCGCCGAGCACGAGTTTTGACAAATCGGTCTGGCTGACCAGCCAGATGTTCAAGGCCTTGTAGACGATGGCGCCGATCACCGCGCCCGACACCGTCTCGACGCCGCCGAGCAGCACCATGACAAGCGCATCGACCGAGAGCGAGATGCCGAGATTGTCCGGGAAGACACTGCCCTTGAGATAGGCGAACAGCGCGCCGCCGATGCCCGCGGTCGTGCCCGCGATCACGAAGGCCGTCCACTGGATGCGCTTGGCGTTGATACCGACCGCTTCGCTGCGCAGCAGCGAGTCGCGCGTCGCCCTCAGCGCATAGCCGAACGGCGAGAACACCATGGCCCGCAACGCGATCGTCACGAGCGCCGCAACGCCGAGCGACAGCCAATAAAAATGCGATGGGCTCGCCGCCCAGCTCGCCGGCCAGACGCCCAGGATGCCGTTATCGCCGCCGGTGACGCTCACCCATTGGAACGCGATGGACCAAACGATCTGCGCGAAGGCGAGCGTCAGCATCGCGAAATAGACGCCCGAGAGCTGTACCGCGAAGAAGCCGAACACGGCAGCGCCCATGCAGCCCAGCAGCGGCCCGAGCAACAGGCAGACGATCATCGGCAGTCCCGCCATCTTGGCGAGGAAAGCGACGCCGTAAGCGCCGAGGCCGAAATAGGCGGCATGGCCGAAGGAGGCAAGCCCGCCGACCGACATCAGGAAGTGCAGGCTGACGGCAAAGATGACTGAGATCGCGATCTCCGAGCCGACCGTGAGCGCATAGTTGCCGGCGAACAGCGGCAGCGTCGCCGCGATGACGAGCGCTGCAAGCGCAGCCAGCCGCTCATTCGACGTCAGCGGTCGCCACGGATTGACCGTGAGGCCCGGCGTCTTGCGCGCGGGGGCCTCAGGTTTGCCGAACAGGCCCCAGGGCCGCACGATCAGCACCGCTGCCATCACCAGGAAGACCAGGATGATGGAGATCTTTGGAAAGATCAGGATGCCGAAGGCGTTGAGCTCAGAGACCAGCACCGCCGCGACGAAAGCGCCGATGATGCTGCCGAGGCCTCCGATCACCACGACGACGAAAACCTCGACGATGATGCGCAGATCCATCGCGTGATGCACGGCATCGCGCGGGATCTGGAGCGCACCGCCGAGAGCGGCGAGGAAAACGCCGACCGCAAACACGCTCGTGAACAGCCATTTCTGGTTGACGCCGAGCGCTGCGACCATGTCACGGTCCTGTGTCGCTGCGCGCACCAGAACGCCCCAGCGCGTGCGCTGGAACAGGAGCCAGAGAATGCCGAGCACGACCGGACTGAGCACGATCAGGAACAAATCATAGCTCGGGATGTTCTGGCCGAAAAAGTCGATCGCCCCCTTGAAGCCGGGTGCACGGCGCCCGACGAGATCGTCCGGGCCCCAGATCAGGACGACCAGGTCCTCGACCATCAAGGTCAGGCCGAAGGTCGCAAGCAGCTGGAACAACTCGGGCGCGTGATAGATGCGCCGGAGCAGCACCATCTCGACAATGACGCCGATCACCGCTACGGCAAGCGCCGCGATGACGATCCCGCCCCAGAAGCCGAACGTCCCCGATAGGCGCTCCGTCAGCGTGAAGGCGATATAGGCGCCGATCATGTAGAACGCACCGTGCGCGAAATTCACGATCCGCGTCACGCCAAAGATGATCGACAGGCCCGACGCCACCAGGAACAGCGACGCTGCGCTGGCGAGACCGGTCAGAAACTGTACGACGTAAAAGGCCATCGGCGGTCCGGGTTGGGTTTCAGTGCGCACCCCGCGGGAAGCGCTGACCTTGTAGGGTGGGTTAGCGAAGCGTAACCCACCTTCTTGTCGTGCGGCACCGAAGTGGTGGGTTACGCCTCCGGCCAACCCACCCTACGGCAGCGGAGATCAATCCTTCGGACGCAGCTTCTCGACTTCGGCATCACTCGGCAAATAATCCGCGCCCTTCTTGTAAGACGAGTCCACCATGACACCCTTGCCGTCCTTCAGCGCGGTCTTGCCGACATAGGCACCGAGCGTCGACTGGTGATCGATCTTGCGGAAGGTGATCTCGCCCAGCGGCGACGGCATCGACAGTCCTTCCGCCGCAGTAATCAGCTTCTCCGGATCGGTCGAATTGGCCTTCGCCAGGATCGCCGCCGCCGACTTGATGGTCTGGTAGCCGACGATCGAGCCGAGGCGCGGATAGTCGTTGTACTTGGCCTGATAGGCCTTCAGGAACGCGTCATGCTCGGGCGTCTTTATCGAGTACCAGGGATACCCCGTGACGATCCAGCCCTCGGGCGTCTCCTCCTTGAGCGGGTCGAGATATTCGGGCTCGCCGGTGAGGAACGAGACGACCTCGCGTCCCTTGAACAGGCCGCGGGTGTTGCCTTCACGCACGAGCTTGACGAGATCCGCGCCGAAGGTGACGTTGAGGATCGCTTCGGGATTTGCCGCGGCAACCGCCTGCACCACCGGACCGGCGTCGATCTTGCCCTGCGGCGGCCACTGCTCATCGACCCACTGGATGTCGGGCCGCTTCTCCGACATCAGCTTCTTGAATACGGCAACCGCGGACTGGCCGTATTCATAGTTCGGCGCGATCGTCGCCCAGCGCTTTGCCGGCAGCTTGCTGGCTGCCTCCACCAGCATCGCCGCCTGCATGTAGTTGGAAGGTCGCAGTCGGAAGGTGTACTTGTTACCCTTGGACCAGGTGATGGCGTCCGTCAGCGGCTCGGCCGCCAGGAAGAACACCTTCTTCTGGTTGGCGAAATCGCTGACCGCAAGACCGATGTTCGACAGGAACGTACCCGTCAGCATCGCCACGCCCTCGCTCGACACCAGCTCGTTGGCCGCGGTCTGCGCATCCGCCGGCTTGCCGCCGTCGTCCTTGGACACGACGACGAGCTTCTTGCCGTTGATGCCGCCGGCTGCGTTGATCTCTTCGACCGCGAGCTGCCAGCCCTTGCGATAGGGCTCGGTGAACGCCGGCAGCAGCGAATAACTGTTGATCTCGCCGATCTTGATGTCCTGCGCCAGGGCCGAATGAGCCATGCCGCTTGCCAACAGCGCGAACGCCGCACCGACAAAATACTTCTTTGCTTGCATCCCAACCTCCACTTTTCTGAAAAGATTAACGCAGTCCGTCTTCGCCCTTGATCTCCGCAGCCGTCAGCCCGCCGACCCGGGGCAAAGGACGCCCGCTGTCGGTGACGGCAACCGCGACCATGATCTCGTTGGCGCGCGGCGCGTCGTTGATCTGCACTTCCATGCCGTCGAAATGACTGCGCACGAAAGCTGCATCCTTGTGGCCCAGCGGAATGTCCAACGTCGTGCCGGGTCCACTGCGCTTCTTCGACGACGGGATCAGCGCAGCGCCCTTGCTCAGCACTTTACGCACCGGCGCGCCCATTTTCGGGTGAAGGATGGCGGCTGCATGCTCCAGCTCGCCGTTTTCGCCGACGGCCGCAGCCTTGCCATAGCTCTGCGCCTTGGACCCGTCGATGCCGAGCGCCGCCACCGCACGCTTCGACAGCAGTTCGCCGAGCTCCTCGCCAATCGCGATCAGCGGCGAGAGATCCTCGACATACTTTCCAGCAAAGGGGTTCTCGATCACGGCGATTGCCGCCGCACGCCGCGTCGGCGGCGAGACCTGGCGGCCCATCTCCATCTGCGTCTCTTCGACGACGGTGACGATCTTGCGGATGATCGCGCTCATGATTGTTTCCTCAAGCCGCTTCCCTGTTCAGGCATGAACCGCGATCTCCGGCACAAGCGGGCGCGATCGTTGCCGTTCAATATCTTTGGTCCCGATGACAAGCATATCACCACAAAGCTGCAGCACGGCACCCTCGATCAATCCGCGATCGAATAGTTGCCGTGCACATTCCGCGCCAGATTCGAGCGCGGTGGTGATCTCGTTCTGCGACAATCCCCTGACGTCACGGGTCACGAGCCGCGCGCCGAGATCGCTGTCGGGCTGAAGCTCGCTGGCTGGCTTTCGGACGATGGCGGGATGCCCCGGCAAATCGACGGCGTTCGCAATGATCGTCGCGGCGGCATCGGCTTGCGACGCCGTTCCGGCCAACACGGTCACCGCATCGGCAATCCCGAGCGAAAAGCTGCGGCCGTGCCGCCCACTGGTCGCGATGCCGCGCACGGGATCATCGGCGCCCACCTTGATTGTCCGCATCACCCCGTCGCGATCGGGCCGGTCCATGAGGCCGACCGAAAAATGCTGGTCGTCGCAGAGATGCAGGGCGATGTCGCCGCCATTGTTGACATAGGCCCGTTCGAGCGCCGCAACGTTCAGCATCGCGCCCAACACCTCCTCCGCCACGCTGCCGGCCACAGCGGCCATCGGCGTGATGAAGCCGTCAGCGGCATAGGGCGCCACCGCGGCGTGCATACGACGCGCCACAACGCCTCTCAACGAAGTTGGGCCGTCGACGGCGGTCCGCAGCTCCGGCAGTTCCGCGCAGAGTTCGTCGAGTAACCCCGTGAAGCGCCGGGCGGCAGCCTCATAGGCTGCACGCACTGCGTCGGCGGCCCCCGTCGCCTCGGCGACCAAATCAATCGGTCCATCCTGCAAATGCAGCCGCCGGCCGTCAGACAGCAACGCGATTTGCGGGAGCCTTGTCATGCCCGAGGTCCCGGAATCGGGTTCTGCCACGGCAATTGGCGGACGTCGTCGCCGCGCTGAACTTCGGCGAGCGGTTTCACATAATCCATGTGCCCGCCGAGCGCCGCATAGTCCGACAGCTTCATCGTGAATTCGATCGGCGCGACCAGCGCCGGCGTCGGCACGTAACCGAATGCGCCCGCCGGCATCTGCGTCACATCGACCATGTAGGTGATGCCGCCGCCCGGCCAGACATAAACAGGTGCGCCGCCACTTGTGACGCGCGTCAGAGCGTCCTTCACCGAGCGCGTCAGCCGCACCGGATTATCGGTCACGCCCGCCCGCAAGGAACCACCGGCGCCCGCCATGAACAGCACCGTACACAGCGCCGGCTCGCAATTCTCCTGAATGCGCTCGACCGAAAACTTGAGGTCATCCGGCATCTCGGTCTCGACCGGCTTCAAGGCTTCGTCGAGCACGTAATAGGACGAATGCTCGCCCGTCGTGGAGACCATCAGCATGGAGAGGCCAGGCCTGGCCTCCGTCGCGTCGAACGGCCCGAGGATCGCGAGCGGATCGGAGATATTGGTGCCGCCCCAACCCGTGCCGGGATCGGCGACCTGGAAATAGCGGCCGGGCGTCGAGCGGCGCCCCTTCATCTTGATGCCGGTGTCGGCGATGTCGAGCAGCTTGCCGGCCTGGTGCTCCGAGAGCACGCCGGTGATATGGTCGTCGACCACGACGACCTCGTCGACCTTGCCGTGCCATTGCTTGGCGAACATGCCGATCGTCGCCGAGCCGCAGCCGACGCGCATGCGCTCTTCTTTCATGCCGTTGACGATCGGCGGCTGGCCGGCCTGCACCACCACGCTCGCGCCGCCGTCGATGGTGAGCTCGACCGCCTTGCAATTTGCGAGGTCCATCAGCGTGTCGCAGGTGACGCGGCCTTCCTTCTTGGAGCCGCCGGTCAGATGGTGCACGCCGCCGAGCGACAGCATCTGCGAACCGTATTCGCTGGTGGTGACATGACCGACCGCCTCGCCTTGTGCACGGACGGTCGCGGTCTCCGGCCCGAGATAGCGGTCGGTGTCGATCTTCACCTTGATGCCGCAATAGGAGAAGATGCCCTCGGTGACGACAGTCACCATGTCGACGCCGTCGACCTCCGCCGAGACGATGAACGGCGCCGGCTTGTAGTCGGGATAGGTCGTACCCGCGCCGATCGCCGTTACAAAGGTGGAAGGCTCGTGGACGATCTTGCCGTCCCAATCCTCGGTGCGGCTGAACGGAACGAGCTTGCCGCCATGCGACACGGTGCGCTCCAGGATCACATGCGGATCGACGCGGACGAGCTTGCCCTCGTGATTGGCATAGCGGTCGCAGGCGCCCGCCGCGCCCGGCTTGATGTAGCACATCACCGGACACGCATCGCAGCGGATCTTGTCGATGGCGGCGCTCGTAGGTTCAGTCACCATGTCAAAGCCAGCCGACAGTGCAGTTATCATTTGTACACGAACGATGTTGCGCGCCCTCCCGATGGCTGTCAAGCGGCGGTGCGGCGCAAAATATGCGCCTGCCGCATAAAACCTCATTTGCCTATCCGCTCTGTCCACAAAGAAGGCATTCGCGCTGCACTGCGGCATGCACGGCTTGCACGTTTGTGTACAAACGGTATCGTCGCAACATAGATTTTGAGCGGACCTGGAATTTCGCGAAGCTTTGGCCGCGGCGCTCGACGAGTCGACTTGGGAACGAGGATGACGCAGAAACCGATCCGCATCACCGTGAACGGCAGGATCCACGAGATCACTGCGGCGCGGGACACGCCGCTGCTCTACGTGCTGCGCAACGATCTCGCGCTCAACGGTCCGAAATACGGTTGCGGCCTCGGTGAATGCGGCACCTGCACTGTCCTGATCGATGGCGCGGCGGCGCGCTCCTGCGTCATTCCGATCAGTGGCTGCGCCGGCCGCGACATCATGACGCTCGAAGGGCTAGGTACCCGCGACAAGCCGGATGTGGTGCAGCAAGCCTTCATCGACGAACAGGCCGCGCAATGCGGCTACTGCCTCAACAGCATGATCATGACCACCAAGGCGCTGCTTGCGATCAACCCGCGGCCGACCGAACATGAGGCGCTGGCGGCGCTGCGCTACAATCTCTGCCGCTGCGGCACGCATGTCGAAATCCTGCGCGCGGTGATGCGCGCGTCGGGTCAACTCGCCGGGACCGCTGATTGATGGCCTCCCCTGTTTCGAACGGAGCTGAGCTGCCGCCGGGTTCGCTCGTCGTCGTCCGCACCGTGGACGAGTGCACATCCGAGACCTTCGTCCGCATCACGGCAGACGGTTCAGTCACAGCCTACAATGGTCATGTCGATCTCGGCACCGGCATCCGCACGGCGCTTGGCCAGATCGTGGCTGAAGAGCTCGACGTCTCCTTTGCCCGCGTCGTCGTGGTGCTCGGCGACACCGCAACGGTGCCAAACCAGGGCGCCACGATCGCCAGCGAGACCATCCAGATCACCGCCGTTCCCCTGCGCAAAGCTGCCGCGCAGGCGCGTCACTTCCTGATCGCACGTGCGGCCGAGCGGCTGGAGCTGCGGGCAGCCGATCTCAGGATCGAAGATGGCCTTGTGCGCGGGCACGACAATCGCAGCGTCAGCTATGGGGAGTTGATCGGCGGAGAGACCATTCGTCTCGAGCTTGCCGACGACGTCGCCGTCAAGCCGGTCGGCGATTACGCCATTGTCGGCCAATCGATGCCCCGCGTCGACCTGCCCGCCAAGGCCACGGGCGAGCTGACCTTCGTGCACGACATCCGCGTATCAGGCATGCTGCACGGCCGCGTGGTGCGCCCGCCCTATGCCGGCGTTGACGCCGGCCCGTTCGTCGGCACCAGCCTGATTTCGGTCGATGAATCCTCGGTGCGCGACATCCCCGGCATCATAGCCGTCGTGCGCATCGGCGATTTCGTTGGCGTCGTCGCGGAGCGCGAGGAGAACGCGATCCGTGCGGCCGAGCAGCTTGCGGTGAGCTGGCGACCGACGCCTGAACTGACGGATCTCGCCGACGTCGAGACGGCGCTGCGTGCCAACCCGTCCACCCCGCGCACGCTGATCGACAAGGGCGATGTCGATGCTGCCATTGCCGGTGCAGCCAAGCCGATGCGGCGCACCTACGTCTGGCCCTATCAGATGCATGCCTCGATCGGCCCGTCCTGTGCGGTCGCCGACTTCCAGGACGGCAACGTCCGCGTCTGGTCGGGCACGCAGAACCCGCACGTGCTGCGCGCAGACCTGTCGCTGCTGATCGAGCGTCCCGAGAGCGAGATCGAGGTCATCAGGTTGGAGGCGGCCGGCTGCTACGGCCGCAACTGCGCCGACGATGTCACCGCGGACGCGCTGTTGCTCTCGCGCGCGGTCGGCCGGCCCGTGCGCGTGCAGCTGACGCGGCAGCAGGAGCACGCCTGGGAGCCCAAAGGCACCGCGCAGCTAATCGACGTCAATGGCGCCCTGAACGCCGCGGGCAACGTCGCTGCTTACGATCTTGCCACGCGGTATCCGTCGAATGCCGCCCCGACGTTGGCGCTGTTGCTGACGGGGCGGATATCGCCGAAGCCGGACGTCCTCCAGATGGGCGACCGGACCGCGATCCCGCCTTACGATTACGAGCACATGCGCGTCGTCGCCCACGACATGGCGCCGATCGTGCGCGCGTCCTGGTTTCGCGGCGTCTCGGCCCTCCCGAACACCTTTGCGCATGAATCCTATATCGACGAAGCCGCGACCGAGGCCGGCGTCGACCCGATCGAATATCGCCTGCGTTACCTGAAGGACCAGCGCGCCGTCGATCTCGTCCATGCGGTCGCCGAACGGGCGGGCTGGACGCCGCGGCCGGTGCGCGGAGAGAAAGACGGCGAGATCGTGCATGGGCGCGGCTTTGCCTATGCGCTCTACGTCCACAGCAAGTTTCCCGGCTATGGCGCGGCGTGGTCGGCCTGGGTCACCGACGTTGCCGTGAACAAGTCGACCGGCGAGGTCAGCGTGACGCGTGTCGTCGCAGGCCAGGATTCCGGCCTCATGATCAACCCGGACGGCGTGCGCCATCAGATCCACGGCAACGTCATCCAGTCCACCAGCCGCGCGCTGATGGAGGAGGTCTCGTTCGAGCGCGGCGCAGTCGCGGCGCGCGAATGGGGCGCCTACCCGATCATCCCCTTCCCTGACGTGCCCAAGATCGACGTGTTGTTGCTGCCGCGGCCGGACCAGCCGCCGCTCGGCGTCGGCGAATCCGCCTCGGTCCCGAGCGCGGCTGCGATTGCGAACGCGATCTTCGATGCCACCGGCGTGCGCTTTCGCGAGCCGCCGTTCACGCCCGAGCGCATCCTGAAGGGGCTGCACGGCGGCGCACCGGCCACGCCGCAGGCGCTGCCCGCTCCGCCTGCGCCACAACCGTCCCATATCTGGGAGAATCCATTCGCCAAACGCGCCGGTATCTTCGCGACCATCGCGGCGATCTGCACCGCGGCGATCGGCATCGGCGCGGCTCTTTTGCCTAGCCGCGCCATCGCGCCGATCGCGCGGCCTGACCCATCGGTCTATTCCGCAGCGACGATCGCGCGCGGGCAACAACTGGCTGCACTCGGCAATTGCGCGGAGTGCCACACCATGATCGGCGGTGCGCTCAACGCCGGTGGCCGCACACTGGAGACGCCATTCGGCACGATCTACGCGACCAACATCACGCCAGATATCGAGACCGGAATCGGCGCCTGGTCCTATCCCGCGTTCGAGCGCGCGATGCGCGACGGGCTGCATCGCGACGGACGGCAACTCTATCCCGCCTTCCCCTACACGCACTTTTCGAAGACTGACGATGCCGACATGCAGGCGCTTTATGCCTACCTGATGGCGCAGCCTGCGGTGCGCGCGACGCAGCCTGCGAATACGCTCGCTTTCCCGTTCAATCTCCGCTCGCTACTTGCCGGATGGAATGCGCTGTTCCACCAGACGCGCGAGTTCAAGCCCGATCCTGCCAGATCCGAAGTCTGGAATCGCGGCGCTTATCTCGTCGAAGGACTCGGCCATTGCAGCGCCTGCCATTCGCCGCGCAACGCGCTCGGCGCCGAGCAGCGTGGCGCCTATCTCGCCGGCGGCTTTGCGGAGGGCTGGGAGGCGCCGCCGCTGACCTCGCTCTCGCATGCGCCGATCCCATGGAGCGAGGACGAGCTTTTCGCCTATTTGCGCACGGGCCACTCGCGATATCATGGTGTCGCTGCCGGACCGATGGCGCCGATCGTCAGGGATCTCGCGGCCCTGCCCGACCAGGACATCCGCGCCATGGCCGTCTATCTCAACTCGTTCAATGATGCCGCGACCGACGGGAAAGCCCAGGATGCGATTGCTCTGAAGCTTGAAGCTTCAACGCAAGTCAGGATGGCGTCCTCAACCGGCGCGCGACTCTATCAGGGCGCCTGCGCCGTCTGCCACGAGGTCGGCGGCCTGCCGCTGTTCGGCAGCCGCCCCTCGCTCGCGCTCAACAGCAATCTGCACAGCGCGACATCGGACAATCTCGTACAGATCATCCTGCACGGCATCGCCGAGCCGGTGTCGAGCGATCTCGGCTACATGCCGGCCTTCAAGAACAGCATGAGCGATGGGCAGGTCGCGGAACTCGTCACCTTCCTGCGCAAGCAGTTCGCACCGGACAGGCCGGCATGGACCGGCGTGCGCGAGACAGTCACGCGCCTCCGGACCTCAGCACATTAAGCGTGCTTCTTCACGTCCACCGGCGGCGTGCCGTGCGTATGGAACGACTCGATCGTCTTCAGGCCCCACGCCTGCCCCTTCTTGCGTTCTTCTTCGGTCCACACGATTGGCTTCCAGTCCGGTGCGAGAATGAGGCGCGCGCCCGCATTAGCGACCTCGACGCGGTTGCCGCCGGGTTCGTAGACATAGAGGAAGAAGGTCTGCTGGATCGCGTGCTTGTGCGGCCCGGTCTCGATGTGGATGCCGTTCTCCAGGAAGATGTCGGCGGCGCGAAGAATCTCTTCGCGGCTGTCGAGCGCGTAGGTGACGTGGTGGAAGCGGCCGGGCGTGCCGGAATGGTCGAGCGAATAGGCGAAATCGTAGCTCTTGTTCGACATGGTCAGCCACATCGCCGCTTCGCGGCCGTCGTTCAGCACGATCTGCTCGGTGAGCCGGCAGCCGAGATAGTTCTCGAAGAACTCGCGGTTGGCCTTGATGTCGGTGGCGAGGCAGTTGAGGTGGTCGAGGCGGCGGACGTTGACGCCGCGCGCGGGAAAGCGCTGCGCCTGGTTCTTCAGCGCCGGCTTCAGCTCGGGCGGCGCCTGATACCATTCGGTCTCGTAATAGAGCTCGACGATGTGGCCATCGGGATCGCGGCAGCGGAAGGTCGGCCCCTGCCCCATGTCGCCGTCGATCCAGCCGATGTCGAAACCGGACCCCTTCAGCGCCGCGACGCGGCGCTCAAGCGCCTGCTGGCTGCGCGCGCGCAATGCCATGTGCTCCATGCCCGACGTCTTCGACGCCGTCAGTTTGAGCGAATAGCGCTCGTAATCGTCCCAGCCGCGCAAATAGACCGAGTCGCCCTTTTGTCCGCTGACGGTCATGCCCATTACGTCGACGAAGAATTTCAGGCTCTCGTCCGGCTTCGGCGTCAGCAGTTCCATGTGGCCGAGATGAGCGAGATCGAGGATCGGTTCGGGCTGCATGGTGTCCTCCAAGGCGTGGCTCGCGATCCGCCGGACCGGATCCCGCGATCTGGCGCAGGCTGCAATCCGCTCACGCCCCGGTGGGCGATACCGAGGCCGGTTTATTTGTACCAATGTACAAATGATTAGGTTCCGTCAACAAACCAAACATCGCCCCCGAGAGCGAATGACGGGCCATCCAGGATGACAACCCGTCTCAGGACGGCGGACCGACTGCCCGAATGGTAAAATCTTCCTTAAACACTCCCAAGCCCCGCCGGCCGGGAAAAAGCAGCATTTTCCGGCCCCTTCTGCCTGAAAGTATGCATTGGGAACAAACTTCTCACCCGAATTGTCGCGGATTTAACGAAGCGCCGGCGCCTGCCGTTTAACCGTTTGTCCAGCGACGGCCGTGCATAGTCCAGGACAACCCGTTGCTCTTGCCAGGTTCATTCATTGTGACATCCTTTGGACGCGTGATTTCAGTTCGCGGGTCGCTCGCCCGGGTCGGGCTGCTGGCTGAAAGCCGGATGCCGGTCTCGGAAGTTCGGGCCACTGTCGGACGTTTCGTCAGCATACGCTGCGCCAGCTCGGTCATCGTCGCGATGATTACCGAGGTGTCGTGCGAGAACCTCTCGAGCAACGACAATTTGATCGCCATCGCCTCGGTCGACCTGCTGGGCGAAATCCTCAACGCGACCGGCAAGGCCAAATTCCAGCGCGGCGTCACCAACTATCCGACCATCGGCGATTCCGTCGACCTGATCACGAGCCAAGAGCTGCGCACGATCTACGCGCCCACCGGTTCCGACCAGATCAATGTCGGCTTCCTTCAGCAGGACAGCTCCGTCGTCGCCTATGTCGACATCGAGGAAATGCTCTCCAAGCACTTTGCCGTGCTGGGGTCGACCGGCGTCGGTAAATCGACCGGCGTGTCGCTGTTGCTCAACGAGATCCTCAAGGCACGCCCGAATTTGCGCATCTTCCTGCTCGATGTGCACAACGAATATGGCCGCTGTTTCGGCGACCGCGCGCTGGTGCTCAACCCGCGCAATTTGAAACTGCCGTTCTGGCTGTTCAATTTCGAGGAAATCGTCGACGTGCTGTTCGGTGGCCGCGCCGGCGTGCCCGAGGAGCTCGACGTCCTCGCCGAGGTCATTCCGCTCGCCAAGGGCGTCTACACCCAGTACCAGAACGCCGACCGCATTGGCCTGAAGCGCATCGATCCCAAGCAGATCGGCTACACCGTCGATACGCCGGTGCCCTATCGCCTGGTCGATCTGATGTCGCTGATCGACGAGCGCATGGGCAAGCTCGAGAACCGCTCCTCGCGCATCATCTATCACAAGCTGATCTCCCGCATCGAGGCGGTCCGCAACGACCCGCGCTACGCCTTCATGTTCGACAACGCCAATGTCGGCGGTGACACCATGGCCGAGGTGATCAGTCATCTGTTTCGCCTGCCGGCCAACGGCAAGCCGATGACGGTGATGCAGCTCGCCGGCTTCCCGGCCGAGGTCATCGATTCCGTCGTCTCGGTGCTCTGCCGCATGGCCTTCGACTTCGGCCTGTGGAGCGACGGCGTTTCGCCGATGCTGTTCGTCTGCGAAGAGGCTCACCGTTATGCCTCCGCCGATCGCAATGTCGGCTTCGGGCCGACCCGCAAGGCGGTGTCGCGCATCGCCAAGGAAGGCCGCAAATACGGAGTCTATCTCGGCCTCATCACCCAGCGTCCGGCCGAGCTCGACGCCACCATCATCTCCCAGTGCAACACGCTGTTCACGATGCGCCTTGCCAACGAGCGCGACCAGGCGCTGCTGCGCGCCGCGGTGTCGGACGCGGCCGCGAACCTGCTCTCGTTCGTGCCCTCGCTCGGCACCCGCGAAGTGCTGGCCTTCGGCGAAGGTGTCGCGCTGCCGACGCGGCTGCGCTTCAAGGAGGTGCCGCCGCATCAATTGCCGCGCGGCGAAGCCACCATCAGCAGCGTGCCGTCCGTCACCTCCGGTCACGACATGCATTTCGTCGGCGCCGTGCTCGAGCGCTGGCGTGGTGCCACCTCGCAGCGCGACGTGCCGAACGATCCGGTATTCTCGGCGCCGCCCGCGAAAACGCTCTCCAACGTCGAAGCCCCGATGCTGCAACCATCGATGGGGCTGGATCCGGACCGCTTCTCGCTGCTGAAGAAGCCGCTGCGGTAAGGGGCGGATACCGCTTCGGCAAACTCCGCCGTCATGCCCGCGAAAGCGGGCATCCAGTACGCCGCGGCTTCTCCGCATCCCATCGCTGTCTCTGGAATACTGGATCGCCCGATTAAATCGGGCGATGACACTGAGTGTGTGGCACGTTGAGGCGACCGCCAGCATCGACTAATGTTCGGTGCCCCCGATCCGGAAAACAAGCCAATGACAAAAACCGCCGCGCAACGCTTCCCCGCTCCCGCCCTCGATGCGCTCCCTGACGACATCCGCGCACGTCTCCTCGCCGTGCAGGAGAAGAGCGGCTTCGTGCCGAACGTGTTCTTGACGCTCGCCTACCGCCCGGACGAGTTCCGCGCCTTCTTCGCCTACCACGACGCGCTGATGGAGAAGGACGGCGGCCTCACCAAAGCCGAGCGCGAGATGATCGTGGTCGCGACCTCGGCAGCCAATCAGTGCCAGTATTGTGTGATTGCGCACGGCGCGATCCTGCGCATCCGCGCCAAGAACCCGCTGATCGCCGACCAGATCGCCACGAACTACCGCAAGGCCGACATCACGCCGCGGCAAAAGGCGATGCTCGACTTCGCGATGAAGGTCTCGGCCGATGCGCAGCGGATTTCCGAGGACGATTTCACCGCGCTCGCGCCGCACGGCTTCAACGACGACGACATCTGGGACATCGCCGCAATCTCCGCCTTCTTTGCGCTGTCGAACCGGCTGGCGAATTTCACCGGCATGCGGCCGAACGACGAATTCTATCTGATGGGACGGCTGCCGAAGAAATGATCGACCGCCGCGAGCGCGGAAGGAACGCATAGCCGACAAACGCAGTGGATGAGTTCCCGTTTGACGGGAACTCTGCGTTTTCGCAATCGTACACGTTTAATTAAGAATCTCACCCTCAACTAGCACAAACGCTTTGGCACAACTTGCGCAGTTTCCGTCAACGGGGACGCGGATGAGTCGTGCCTGTTGGGGGCTTCTCATGAACGTGCGGGCATTTGTGATCGCGACCTGTATCGGCACGGCATTCTTCGCGGCCGGATACGCATGGAACTATCAGCCGGAGATCATCAACGCGAACGAGATATGGAGCATGTTCGAATCGGAGCATGGCAAGGCACGGGCTGCCGTCTTACGCGTCCTCATTGCGCCGAATTCAGCTCACTTCAACGGCCTGCGAACGATCGATGCAGACCAGGCAAAATACGTATGCGGCTCCGTAAAGGCGTTGGACAAGGAGAGGCAGTATGTCGAGGCCGCGTTCGTTTACACCGTCGCGATCGATTTTGCGCGTATCGACGACGACGGCCGGATGACGTCGCAGCGTTCTCCTTACAAGCCCTGCCCAGGCGCGGCCGATGACAAAATTGCCGACCAGAACACGCTGATATCGCCAGGCGCGCTGTCGATGATCAAGACCGTCGAAAAAATCATCCCCAAGTCCAGCGGCGGAACGATGGAGCAACAGCTTGGCCAGCTAGCGGGACAGACAGCGGCGGTCGCGCCAGGTTCGGCGGTCCCGCGGAGATCAACCGGCTCGTCAGGTTCGGCAGCCTCAGCAGGGGCAGGATGGGCGCCAGCAGCACAGCATTCAAATTCGGCGGTGGAGGCGCGACAAGCAGATGAACTGACATGGCGTGTCGACCAACCGCCAGCCGCATGGCCGAATTTCCCCTCGGACCATCCGCTGGCGAAATCGACCCAGAAGCGGACGAGCGCCGAGGCCCTGGCTTTCGCGAAAGATATCGAGGGTCGATGGGAGCAAGCCAAGTCATCCGGGACTCCGGCCAAGCGTCCTTCGCCTGAGGAGATCAAGGAAGCATGCCGCGCGCTACTTGCGATTGATCCCACGGACAAGGATTATCCGCGGGCCTGGGCCGCCTTTGTGCGGCTGCGCAAAATCGATCACGACGCTGCTGGTTGAACCGACGGGCCTCGCTCACGCCTTGCGCCGCAGGCTCCAAAGGCTCCCGAGAGCCACGACGGCGGTCATCAGCAGGACGGCGACGAAAGTTTGGATGATCGTGAAGTTCAGGACGTCACGCGCGACGAACAGCGCAGTGACAGCTCCGGCGAACACAAACAGAATGCGAAGAATCAGACTCATCATCATGTCTCCAGACGGCATGATCTGGAGCCACCTGGCGACGCGGATGCGCAAGGCTGGTTCGGCGGTCATGCCGGCGGACCTTAGCGGCCGGCCCCAAAAGTCTGTTTGCGATACGTCAAGCGCGCGACGCCGTTGGGCAGCAGGTTTGTCGCAACTGCATTGCCAGCGGCTGCGCAGCACTATGGCGCTGGACTAGCGCTTCGCCATCAACTCGAGCGCCGGGGCAAAGCGCTCGGAAAACGTCAACGTCTTGGCATGGTGAACTGCGGCAAATGATGCCGAGATCCCGGCTGAAGCAACCACGAGCAGGGCAACGGCGAAAACCAGACGGCGCATTTCGGCCTCCTGTGTGAGCTCGACACTCGTACAGATGGCACGGCTTTGTTTCAGCACGGCTTCGTGCGGACGGAAGATGGTTTCGCTCAAGAGGCTGTGATCAGATCCGGTTTGCCGCGCCGCATGCCGGACTGCTGCGAGCGTTGCGCCTAATCATCCTCCGCCGGTCCGCACCAGCCGGGCAGATAGATCGCGTCCTTGCTCTTGGCTGAGAACATCGCCTTCTCGAGCGCCTTGTCGAAATTGGCATCCACGGCCTTGCGCGACAGCTTTCGGCGCAGATAATCGGCCCACAGGAATTCGGAGAAGGGCGTGGTGTCCTTGGCGAAGCCGCCCATACGGCGCAGCTCGCCGGCAAGGCTCCGGAAGGGATCGTCCTTGAGATCGACGACGGATTTGGGCAAATCGCGGAATGGTCGCCGTTCGCCCTTGGCGTCGTAGGGGTAAACCCAGCGCTTGTTGTCCATCACGCCCCAGAACGCTTCGCGCTCGACCATCCTGAGGTCACCGACGATGGTGACCAGCACCTCCTTGACGCCCTCGTCGTGCAGCGCGCGACCGAGATGATGATGGTCGATCACGTAATAGCGCTCGTCGGGGCCGTGCACGACGGGGATCATATGCTTGCCGAGCAGATCGGCCTGCTTCTTCTTGTCGTGCTCGCGCCAGCGCTTGCGCTTCTCCTTGACCTCGCGCATCCCGACCGTCATCTGCGTCGGCCGCAGCGACAGGATCGGCACCGGATGCACTCTCGGTTCGCGCGTATTGGTCATGATCGAAAGGCCCTTAATACGGTTGCAGCTGCGTGGTCAGGTTCCCTGGACTATGCCATGGGCATCGCGCCGGCAATGCATTCGGCTCGGCGGAGATTATTGCATCGCACCCTCTGCATGCCGGAACGATCAGGGTTCCGCGGTCCTTCGTTCGCAGCCCTGCAGGATAGTGCAAACGCGCAATGTACGTGCGTGTTGAGAAGATTTTCTGCAACGCGTTCACCACGTATGCTATCTAAAAATCGCTGCTTCGGAGTGATCCCTGCGCCATGACAACCCAGCGGCCCATAAGCTCGGATGACGAGCACCGGGTGCTCCAGTTCAGGCCGCGCACCTCGCCTTCCCCGACGGGCTACCGCGGCAACGGCAGCGTGCAGCAATTGCGCGTCGCGCCCGAGCCGCTCGACCTGTCGCGCTACGAGCAGCCCCGCAGCGAACCGGACGATTTCCGCCATCGCATGCTCGCCAACATCGCGGCGCTGGCCTTCACCATCGCACTGACCGCGATCGGGATATGGCTCGCGGTGAGCATCGCCGACCTGCGCCGGAACCAGGATTGCGTGCTGATGGGCCGCCGCGACTGCGTCAAGATCACGACGCCGCACATCTAGGCAGAACATTTGGCAGGCAAGACGTCTGGCGCGGCCCGCCGACGGTGCTTCGGCGGAAACGGCTCAGCCGGGGCATCCCCAGCCCCTGTGCCCACACCCGCCGGCTCCATTGAACTCAGGGCGGCGCTCCGATATACGGGCTTTCGACCCGGCCAGAGGGGGGTTGAGGGCATCATCGGGGCGCGATGCCCACCCACCGTTCCACTCTGGAAAATCTGACAAATATCTGCAATATATCAAAGGCTTAGTGATGTCCTCCACATTCGATCAGGTCGCTACGATCATCGCTGAAACCTGCGACATCCCGCGCGACACGATCACGCCGGATAGCCATGCCATCGATGACCTCGGCATCGACAGCCTCGATTTCCTGGACATCGCGTTCGCGATCGACAAGCAGTTCGGTATCAAGCTGCCGCTGGAAAAGTGGACCCAGGAGGTCAACGACGGCAAAGCGACCACCGAGCAGTATTTCGTGCTGAAAAACCTGTGCGCCCGCATCGACGAACTGGTTGCGGCCAAGGGCGCGAGCGCCTAAGCGCGCGGTCATGCAACTCGAATACTTCCACATGATAGATCGCGTCGTCGACCTCAACGTCGACGCGAAGACGATTGTCGTCGAGGCTCAGGTCCCGATGGAGAGCACCATCTTCGAGGGGCACTTCCCGGGCTATCCCCTGATGCCCGGCGTGCTCCTGATCGAATCGATGGCGCAGGCCTCGGGCTGGCTTCAGCTTGGCGTGCTCAAATTCGAGCGCATGCCGATCCTGGCTGCCGTCAAGGAGGCCAAGGTCCGCGGCTCGGTCTTCCCCGGCGATCTCATGAGCATCGAGGCGAGCCTGGCCCATCAGGGCTCGGGCTACGCCGTGACCGAAGCCAAGATCAAGGTCGGCGGCAAGCTGCGCGCGAATTCGACGCTGACCTTCACGCAGATTCCCTTTCCCCATGCGGATATGCGTGCCCACATGGACGCGGTCGCCAAACGCGTCGGCTTTCCGCAACAGGCCGTATCGCCATGACCGAGACTGCTTCGAAGCCCGCCCAGACGGAAGTCTGGATCACGGGCATTGGCCTGGCCACTTCGCTCGGCGAGGGCCTGGACGCCAACTGGGCCGCGCTTCAGGAGAAGCGCATCAATGTCGACGAGAAGGGGTTTGCGCCCTACATCGTGCACCCCCTGATGCCCGTTACCTTCGACAGCCAGATTCCGAAGAAGGGCGACCAGCGCCAGATGGAAGCCTGGCAGCGCATTGGCACCTATGCGGCCGGGCTTGCGCTCGACTCCGCCGGGATCAAGGGCAACAAGGATATCCTGTCGAAGATCGACATGGTGGTCGCCGCCGGCGGCGGCGAGCGCGATCTCAACGTCGACACCGGTGTGCTCACGGCCGAGGCCAAGGGCGCCAACGCGCCGGGCTTCCTCAACGAGCGGCTGATGAGCGATCTCAGGCCGACGCTGTTCCTGGCCCAGCTCTCCAACCTGCTCGCCGGCAACATCGCCATCGTGCACGGCATTGGCGGCACCTCCCGCACCTTCATGGGTGAAGAGGTTGCCGGCGCCGATGCCGCCCGCATCGCATTGTCACGCATCGCCTCCGGCGAGAGCGACATCGCGTTGATCGGCGGCTCGCACAATGGCGAGCGCAAGGACCTGATGGTCCTCTACGAATTCGGCGACTTCAATCTGAAGGACAAGTTCGCCCCCGTGTGGGCGCGCAAGGACCACGCCGGCTTCGCGCTCGGCTCGGCTGGCGCGTTCCTGGTGCTGGAATCGAAGGCGCATGCGGAAGCGCGCGGCGCAAAGCCGTTCGCAAAGCTGTCGAGCGTCGTTGCCGACCTCGCCCGGCGCAAGACCCCCGGCGACATGGCGGCGACGCTGGAGAAGCTTTGGGCAAAGTTGCCGAAGCGCGACGGCAAGGGCGCGATCATATCCGGTGCGACCGGCGCCGAGCCGGCGACATCAGAAGAGCGCGGATTCCTGAAGGGCCACGCCGAGTTCCCGGTGCGCTCGACCGGCACGATGTTCGGCCACACCATGGAGACGCAATTCCCGCTCGGCATCGCGCTCGCCGCGCTGTCGATCTCTCGCGGCGCGCTGTTTCCGCCGAACGATTCCACGGGCACCGAGATTGAAATGCAGGGAGCGCCCACCCAGATTGTGGTGGTGGGGGCCGGACACTGGCGCGGCGAAGGCATGGCGCTGGTCGAGGCAGTAAGCTAAAGCGCGTTGCGCTTTGGCGGGTTATTGTTTGGGCATGATCTTCTCGAAAAACCGCGTCACGCTTTTTCGGATCATGCTCCAGCTCAAGCGGGGATCGACATGACTGCACCACGCGACAAACTCGGGCGTCCCGTCGTCGTCGTCACCGGCATGGGCATCATGACCTCGCTCGGCAACGGCAAGACCGACAATTGGGCGAAGCTCGTCGCCGGCGAATCCGGCATCCGCACCATCACGCGCTTTCCGGTCGACGGCCTGAAAACCACGATGGCCGGCACGGTGGATTTCGTCAGCGTCGATCCGTTCTCCTCCACCGCCCTGTCGGAGCGGATGGCCGAACTGGTGACGCAGGAGGCGCTGGACCAGGCCGGCATCGGCGCCAAGGCGGATTTCCCGGGTCCTCTCTTCCTTGCGGTCGCACCTGTCGAAGTCGAATGGCCGCAGCGCCGCGAGCTCGGCCGTGCTGTCGGTAAGCTCGACTTCAATTATGACGATCTGCTGCGCATCTCCGGGGGCGGCAAGTACAGCGCCTATCACCACCGCTTCATGTTCGGTTCGGTCGCGGCCTACCTCGCCGAGACTTTCGGCACCAAGGGCTCGCCGATCTCGTTGTCGACGGCCTGTGCTTCGGGCGCAACCTCGATCCAGCTCGGCGTCGAGGCGATCCGCCGCGGCGAGACCGATGCCGCGCTGTGCGTGGCGACCGACGGCACCGTGAATCCGGAGGCGCTGGTGCGCTTCTCGCTGCTCTCGGCGCTGTCGACCCAGAACGATCCGCCGCAGGCGGCCTCCCGTCCCTTCTCCAAGAACCGCGACGGTTTTGTCATGGCCGAAGGCGCAGGTGCGCTGGTACTCGAGAGCTATGAAGCCGCCACCGCGCGCGGCGCAAAAATTCTCGGCGTGATCGCCGGCTGCGGCGAGCTCACGGATTCCTTCCATCGTACCCGCTCCTCGCCCGACGGCAAGCCGATCATCGGCTGCATGAACAAGACGCTGGCCGATGCCGGCATGACGCCGGACCAGATCGACCACATCAACGCGCACGGCACCGCGACGCCCGAGAACGACAAGATGGAGTACAACACGACATCGGCCGTGTTCGGCGATCTCATCTCGAAGATTCCGGTCACCTCCAACAAGTCGATGGTCGGCCACACCATCTCGGCCGCCGGCGCGGTCGAGGCGATCTTCTCGCTGCTGACGCTGGAGCATCAGCGTATCCCGCCGACGATCAACTACGACAATCCGGATCCCACGATCCTGTTCGACGTCGTCGGCAACAAGGCACGCGATGCCCGCGTCACCGCTGTGATGTCGAACTCGTTCGGCTTCGGCGGCCAGAACGCCTCGCTGATCCTGACCCGCGAACCGGCCTGACCGGACGCATGGCGCTGCTTCCTGCGAGGACGAAGGCCCGCGCGCGGGAGACGGCCAAGTCGATTGGTGGAGGCCTGATCGGCGCTGCCACCGTCGGCATGTTGCGCACCACGCGTTATTTCGATCCGGCCAAGACCTCGGACTTTTTCGCACGCGTCACCAGGCTGATCGGGCCCCGCCTTCGCGAGCACCGCATCGGCCGCGCCAACCTCGCCGCTGCGTTTCCGGACAAGTCGCCCGAAGAAATCGAATCCATCCTGATGGGCGTCTGGGACAATCTCGGTCGCGTCGGCGCCGAATTCGCCCATATGGATCACGTCTGGGATTACGACCGCGATCATCCGGAAAACAGTCGGATCGAACTGCCCAGCCGCAGCATCGAGCTGTTCGACCGCATCCGTGACGACGGCAAGCCGGCGCTGATCTTCGCCGCGCATCTGGCCAATTGGGAATTGCCGGCGCTCGCCGCCGTCGCACACGGGCTCGACGCGGCGATCCTCTACCGGCGCCCGAATATTGCGTCTGCCGACCGCATCATCCAGGAGATGCGCCAGGTCAACATGGGCACGCTGATCCCGGCGGGGCGCGACGCGCCGCTGCGGCTCGCGCAGGCGCTCAAGGACGGCAAGCACGTCGCCATGCTGATCGACCAGTATCTGACCGGCGGGGTCGAGGTCACCTTCTTCGGCCGCAAGACCCGCGCCAATCCGATGCTGGCGCGCCTGTTGCGCCAGGTCGAATGCCCAATCCACGGCGTCCGCGTCATCCGCCTGCCCGGCGGCCGCTTCACCGCCGAGATCACCGAAGAGGTCCAGCCGGTGCGCGACGCCGACGGCAAGATCGACATCCAGGGCACCACGCAGGCGATCACGAGCGTGGTGGAAGGCTGGGTCCGCGAGCATCCGGAGCAGTGGTTGTGGCTGCACCGCAGGTGGCGGTAGCGGTCGCGGGCGCAACTCTTCCCGTCATGGCCGGGCCTGTCCCGGCCATCCACGCATCGCCACACAGCAGGAAAGACGTGGATGCCCGGGACAAGCCCGGGCACGACGACTGAGCAAGGTGTGCGTCCGCTTCCTGTCAGCGTCTTACCGCCCCGTCTTCACCCTGGTCCAGAGCCTATTGATGACCCGCTGGGTCGCCGGCTCGCGCGCCGTGATGACGAACAGCTTTGCGAGCGTTGCCTCGTCCGGATAGATATTCTTGTCGTTCAGGATCTTCGGATCGACCAGCTTCTGGCTGGCGAAATTGCCGTTGGCGTAGGACAGGAAGTCCGTATTCCTGGCGGCCACGTCCGGACGGTAGAGATAGTTGATCAGCTCGTAGGCTTCCCTAACGTTCCTGGCGTCCGCGGGGATTGCGAGATTGTCGAAGAACATCTGCGCGCCCTCCTTCGGGATGGCGAAGCCGATCTCGATGCCGCTTTTGGCTTCGGCAGCGCGCGCGCGGGCCTGCATGATGTCGCCGGACCAGCCGACCACGAAGCAGATCTCGCCGGTCGCGAGCGCGCTTAGATATTCGGACGAATGAAACTTGCGCACGGAGGGCCGCACCTTGGCGACGACGTCGGCGGCCTTCTCAAGGTCGGCCTGCTTGGTCGAGTTCGGATCGAGCCCGAGATAATTCAACGCCGCCGGAAAGATGTCGTCGGCGGAATCCAGCATGTGGACGCCGCAGTCTTTGAATTTCGCGAGGTTCTCCGGCTTGAACACGATGTCCCAGCTCTCGATCTTCGCATCCGCTCCGAGAATCTGCTTCAGCTTGGCGACGTTGTAGCCGATGCCCGTCGTGCCCCACATGTAATTGGCGGCGTAGACATTGCCGGGGTCGTAGATCGCGAGACGTTCGGTCACCACCGGCCAGGCATTGGCCAGGTTCGGCAGCTTCGACTTGTCGAGCTTCTGGAAGATGTTGGCCTTGATCTGGCGCTGGAGGAAATAGGCGGTGGGCACCACGACGTCATAGCCGGACTTGCCGGCCATCAGGCGCGTCTCCAGGGTCTCGTTGGCGTCAAAAGTGTCGTAGACCACCTTGATGCCGGTCTCCCTGGTGAAGGCCTCGAGGACATCGGGCGCCACGTAGTTCGACCAGTTGTAGAAGTTGACGACCCGCTCCTCGGCCCCCGCGGGAGCGGAGAGCAACGTCAGCGCGGCGGCGATCGCGAGGCCAAATCCAAAGCGGCTGACGATCGTCATCTCCGCTACCTCTTGCGCCCGCGCACCGCGTCCGACAGCCGCTCCAGCGCGGTGTCGAGCGTCTCGTCCTTCTTGGCAAAGCAGAAGCGCACCACCGAGGTCACCGGGTCCTGCTCGTAGAAGGCCGACACCGGAATTGCCGCGACCTTGTAGTCCTTCACGATCCGCCAGCAGAATTCGGTGTCGCTCTCGTTCAGCCCGAGCGGGGACAGGTCGACGGTGAGGAAGTAGGTGCCCTGTGACTTCAGCACCGGGAAGCCGAGGCTCTCCAGCCCCTTGGCGAGGCGGTCCCTGCTCCGCGCCAGGTCCTTGCGCATCGACAGGAAGTAATCGTCGGGCTTGCCGAGGCCATACGCGACGGCGGCCTGGAGGTTCGGCGCGGTGGTGAAGGTCAGGAACTGGTGCACCTTGGCGGCAACGCGCAGCAACGGCGGCGCGGCGCAGACGAAGCCGATCTTCCAGCCGGTCAACGAGAAGATCTTGCCGGCAGAGCCGACCTTGATCGTGCGGTCCCGCATGCCGGGGATGGTGATCAGCGGGATGTGCTTGTGCTCGTCGAAAGTGACGTGCTCCCAGACCTCGTCGCAGATCGCGATGACGTCGAACTCCTGGCAGTAGCGCGCCAGCAGCTCGAGGTCCTCGCGCGGAAACACCACCGCGGACGGATTCAGGGGATTGTTGAAGAGCACCGCCTTGGTCTTTGAATTGAAGACGCTTTTCAGCATGTCCTCATTCAGCCGCCAGTGCGGCGGCTCGAGCCGGACCAGGCGCGGAATGCCGCCGGCCTGACGGATGATCGGCAGATAGGAATCGTACACCGGCTGGAAGCACACCACCTCGTCACCGGGCTGGACGACGGCGAGGATGGCCGAGGTCAGGGCCTCGGTGCCGCCGGAGGTCACCATCACCTCGCTCATCGGATCGAGCTCGAGGCCATGCCAGTGGCCGTAATGGGTCGCGATCGCCTGGCGCAGTTCCGGCAGGCCCATCATCGACGGATACTGATTGTAGCCGTTCAGTGAGGCCTCGGCCGCAGCGCGGCGGATGTCCTCAGGCCCGGGATCGTCGGGAAAGCCCTGCCCGAGATTGATGGCGGCATTGTCGCGCGCGGCCTGCGACATTGCCTCGAAGATGGTGACGGGAAGGTCCGCGAAGACCTTATTGAGGGACGAGCTCTTGGACATCGGCGGGGTCAGCCGCCGACCTTGCTGGGAAGACCCGCCGCCTTCCAGCCGAGCATGCCGCCCGCCAGATGCTTGTCGTAAGGCAGGCCCACGGCCTGCGCCGCCAGCGAGGCCGTCACCGAACGCTTGCCCGAGCGGCAGGCGAACACGACCTCCTTACCCTCGGGATCGGGGATCGCTTTGGGATCGAAGGTCGAGAGCGGCACGACCACACCGTAGGGATAGGCCTCGGCCTCGACCTCGTTCGGCTCGCGCACGTCGACGAGGAGATAGCGCCCTTCCGCGACACCCTTGGAGACCTCGTCCGGGGTCAGATCCTGTACTTGATTTGCCACATCATCCTCCAACGTCGCGGGCCGCTGCCGGGGCGATCCCGGCGGGCGGCAACCTCGCCTCTCGGCCGGTGAAAATCAAGCGCTACAAAGGCTTGAGCTGCCTTGCGCAAGTTAAAGCTAAATCGCAGCGACTTGAAGCGCGACCTGCAAAAGGAGGATCAGATCGTCACTTTAGATCGTCACCTGGGTGCCGACCTCGACGACGCGGCCGGAGGGGATCTGGAAATAGTCTGTGGCGTCGTTGGCGGAACGGCTGAGCGAGATGAACAGCCGGTCCTGCCAGCGCGGCATGCCGGAATGGGCGGCCGGCTTGAGCGCCCTCCGCGACAGGAAGAACGAGGTCGACATGATGTCGAACTGCCAGCCGAGCTTGCGGGCGATCGCCAGTGCCTTCGGCACGTTGGGCGATTCCATGAAGCCGAACTTCAGCGTCACCTTGGAGAAGGTCGGCGAGATCTGTTCCAGCTTCACCCGCTCGGCCGGATCGATGCGCGGGGTCTGTGCGGTCTCGATGGTCAGAATGACGTTCTTCTCATGCAGCACCTTGTAGTGCTTCAAACTATGCATCAGCGCGGTCGGCGCGCTGAGGGGGTCGCTGGTCAGGAACACAGCGGTGCCGGGCACGCGTTGCGGCGGCCGCTTCTCCAGCATCGCCACGAGGTCGGCGAGCGGGAATTCGAGCTTGCGCGACTTCTCGAAGAGCAGCCGGCTGCCGCGCCGCCACGTGTACATCAGGATGATCATGAGCGCGCCGAGTGCCAGCGGCACCCAGCCGCCCTCGAACACCTTGAGCAGATTGGCGGCGAGGAAGGTGAGGTCGAGGAACAGGAACGGCGCGATCAGGGCGGCAGCCGTGAACGGCGACCACCGCCAGACCTTCCAGATCACCACGAAGCCCATCAACGCCGTGACCACCATGGTCCCGGTAACGGAGATGCCGTAGGCCGAGGCCAGCGCGCTGGAGGAGCGGAACAAAAGCACCAGCAGGACCACCGCGACCAGCAGGAGCTGGTTGATGCGCGGGATGAAGATCTGGCCGGAATGGGCTTCGGACGTATGGCGAATTTCAAAGCGCGGCAACAGACCGAGCTGGATCGCCTGACGAGTCAGCGAATAGGCACCGGTGATGACCGCCTGGCTCGCGATAACCGTTGCGGCGGTCGCCAGCACGACCATGCAGCCGCGGAAAAAACCTTGCGGAAAGAGCTGGAAGAACGGGCTCACGATCGCGCCGGGGTCGCCGAGCACGAGGGCACCCTGCCCCAGATAGTTCAATGCCAGCGACGGCAGCACGATGAACAGCCAGGCGGTCTGGATCGGCCGCTTGCCGAAATGGCCGAGGTCGGCATAGAGCGCCTCGGCACCGGTGACCGCCAGGAACACAGCGCCGAGCGTCACGAAGCCGATGATGCCGTGGTGGATCATGAAGGACACGGCGTAGAGCGGATTCAGCGCGAACAGCACCTGCGGCTGCTGGATGATCGGGTGGATCGCCGCGATCGCGATCACCGCGAACCAGACGCACATGATCGGGCCGAAGAAGGCGGCGACGCGCGCGGTGCCGCGGGACTGCACGGCAAACAGACCGACCAGGATGATCACGGTCAGCGGTACGATGTAGGGCTCGAAGTGCAGCGTGATGTCCTTCATGCCTTCGATCGCCGACAGCACCGAGAGCGCCGGCGTGATCACGGCGTCGCCGTAGAACAGGGCGCCGGAAATGATGCCGAGCATGACGATGGTTGTTCCGCGGGTGCCGACTGCGCGCTGGGCCAGCGCCATCAGCGCCAGCGTGCCGCCCTCGCCGTTGTTGTCCGCGCGGAGCAGGATCACGACGTATTTGAGCGTCACCACGACGATGAGCGCCCACAGGATCAGGGAGAGCACGCCGAGCACCGCCGCCGGCGTCGGCAACCCCTCCGCGCCAGAAGCCGCCATCACCGCCTCGCGGAACGCGTAGAGCGGGCTGGTGCCGATATCGCCATAGACGACGCCGATGCTGCCGAGCGTCAGCGCACCGAAACCGGCGGTGGTGTGGGCATCGCCATGCCCATTGGCCGCCGCCGTTTCCGGGGCGGAAATCGCTACGTCACTTGTCATGGGAGAGCCTGATGGCCTCTAAAAATGCTTCGCTGCACAACGGCGAGGAGCGCGCGGCTTATAGGCCTGCGCTGCCGGCATAGCCTAGCCCGATTTCGGGCCTTAGACATGCAATTTTGCATGCCTCTGCCGATCGCCGTTTAGATGGTGACTTGGGTTCCGACTTCAACCACGCGTCCGGTGGGAATCTGGAAATAGTCGGTCGCGTCGTTGGCGGACCGGCTCAGCGCGATGAACAAATGGTCCTGCCAAAGCGGCATGCCGGACTGCGCCGACGCCTTCAGCGAACGCCGCGACACGAAGAACGAGGTCGACATGATGTCGAACTGCCAGCCCTGCTTGCGCGCGATCGCGAGCGCCTTGGGCACGTTCGGCTGCTCCATGTAGCCGAAGCGCAGGCGGACCTTGAAGAACTTGTCGCTGATCTTCTCCATCCGGAAACGCTCCGACAGGTCGACCCGCGGCGTATGCGCGGTCTCGATGGTCAGGACCACGTTGTGCTCGTGCAGCACCTTATTGTGCTTGAGATTGTGCAGCAGCGCGGTCGGCACGAAGGAGGGATCGCTGGTCAGGAATACCGCGGTGCCCTTGACGATGTGCGGCGGCCGCTTCTCCAGGCTCCGGATCAGATCGTCCAGCGGCACCTCGATACGGCGCGTTTTCTGGATCAGGATCCCGGACCCTCGCCGCCAGGTCCAGATTGTCCCGGCCATGATCACGCCGAACAGCAGCGGCACCCAGGCGCCTTCCAGCAGCTTCAGAAGGTTCGCGCTGAAGAAGCTGATGTCGACCACGACGAAGGGCAGGATCACGGCTGCGGCCGTCGCGGCGCGCCAGTTCCACAATTTCCAGATCACGATGAAGCCCATGATGCCGTCGGCGACCATGGTGGTGGAAACCGCAATGCCGTAGGCCGAAGCCAGATTGCTGGGGGTGTGGAACAACAGCACCAGCAGCATCACACCGATCAGGAGCAGCCGGTTGACACGCGGCAGATAGATCTGGCCGGCATGAGTTTCCGAGGTGAAGCGCACCTCGAAGCGCGGCAGGAGACCGAGCTGCACAGCCTGATAGACCAGAGAATAGGCCCCTGTGATCACCGCCTGGCTCGCGATCACGGTCGCGGCGGTCGCAAGCCCGACCAGTGGCAGCACGAAATGCTCGGGCACCATGCGATAGAAAGAGTGCTCGATCGCGCTGGGATCTGACAGCACCAGCGCGCCCTGCCCGAAATAGTTGATCAGGAGCGAGGGCAGCACGAAGAACATCCAGGCCGACTGGATCGGCTTGCGGCCGAAATGGCCCAGATCTGCGTAGAGCGCCTCACCGCCGGTCACCGCGAGGAACACCGCGCCCAGCGTCACCAGGCCGATGGTGCCGTGCGACAGCAGGAATTGCAGCGCGTAATAGGGATTGATCGCTGCCAGCACCGACGGATCGTCGGCGATGTGAATGGCGCCCAGCACGGCAAGAACGGTGAACCAGACGACCATCACCGGCCCGAAGGCCGAGGCGACCAGCGCCGTCCCCTTGCTCTGGACCGCGAACAGCAGCGCCAGGATGAGAACGGTCAGGGGAACGACATAGTGCTCGAAGGCGGGGGTCGCGAGCTTCAGACCCTCGACCGCCGACAGCACCGAGATCGCCGGCGTGATCATGGAATCGCCGATGAACATGGAGGCGCCGACAACGCCGAGCGCCATCAGGAACCAGCTCCGCCGCCCGAGCGCGCGCTGGCCGAGCGCCATGAGGGAAAGCGTGCCGCCCTCCCCGTTGTTGTCGGCGCGCAGCAGCAGCAGCACGTATTTGGCCGTGACGACGATCAGCAGCGCCCAGAGGATCAGCGAGAGCACGCCGAGCACCATGACGCGCGAGACCGGCTGACCGTGGGCCGCGCCCCTGACGGCCTCGTGGAATGCGTAGAGCGGCGAGGTGCCGATGTCGCCGAAGACAACGCCGATGCTCCCGAGCGTCAGGCCCCAGAAACCCGAGGTGACCGGCCCGTCCGGAGCTTCGGTCGATGTGATGCTCGCCGTCATATGAAACTGGAACGCTTCTGCCCGAGAATTGATCCGGCGCCTTTTGACGGTTCCGGCGCGCCTGTCAATTGGCACATCACCATAGCAGGCGCCGGGGCGGATGCTGTGACGGCGCAGCAACGGTCGTTGCCCACGCGACGACATGCCTCAGGTGAGATGGTGGTACAAGAGCCCTGAGCCTTTCCGTTCCCTAATGAAGGGGGATTGGCTCTATATCCTTGTTTTGTCGCGCTTTCTCCGCGCGAAACAGGGTCCGCTTCCCTCCAATGCGCCCTACGGCTTCAGATTCGGCGGCAGCGGCGGATCTTCGCGCATCAGGGTGATGGTCACCCGCCGGTTGGCCGCGAGCGAGGGATCGTCCGGAAACAGCGGCTGGGTATCCGCCTTGCCGGCGACGGCAAAGACATGGGCGGCCGGCAGGCCCTCACGTTCGAGGATCTGACGCACGGCATTGGCGCGGTCGGCCGACAGGTCGAAGGCGCCGTAGTCGCTGCGGGTCGGCACGAATCCAGCCGCGGTGTGGCCCGCGATGGAGACGCGCAGCGGCGTCGCCTTGAGCGGGACAGCGAGCTTTTCGATCAGGCGGCGGGTGCGGTCATAGGGCACTTTGGAACCGTCGGCGAACATCGAGCGGCCGTCCTGGTCCACGATCTCGAGGTTGAGCCCCTGCTTGGTCTCCTCGAACATGATGTGCTTGGACATCTCGGTCAGTTCCGGCATGTCCTGCAACGCCTGGCGCAGCGAGGCCGCAGCCAGTGCAAAATTCCGGTCGACCTTGATCTTCGCGCCCGAGGTGCGGTCACGATCCTCCTGGTCCGGCGTCGGCGTGTTGGAGGAATCCTCCGGCTGAATGTGATCGACGTTCTTCAGCCGTGGGCGGGTCGGCAGGCCGTCAGACTCGACAATGCCGGAATAGCGCGCTTCGGTCTGAACACCGAAGGCGTCGCGCATGGAGCCTGCGACGACCTTCAGCTTGTTGGCATCCTGGGTCGAGAACGCGACAAGCATCACGAAGAAGCTCATCATCAGGCCCATCAGGTCGGCGAAGGTCACGAACCAGCCGTGACCGCCTCCGTGTGAATCGCCGCGCTTCTTCTTGGCCATGTCTCAAATCCCGACGCGCGGCCTCAGGCCGGCACCGGCTCGCCTTCGGCGTGGCGGTGCTTCTCGGGCAGATAGGCCAGCAGCATTTCGCGGACCAGCGTCGGGCTCTTGGAGTCGCGGATCATCAGGATGCCGTCGATGATCAATGTGCGGTTGGTCTCTTCGTCCAGGAGCTTGCCGTGCAGCTTGTCGGCGATCGGGATACAGAACAGGTTGGCGACCAGCGCGCCGTAGAGAGTCGCGAGCAGCGCGGTCGCCATGAACGGGCCGAGCTTTGACGGGTCGGTCATGTTGGCGAACATCTGCACCATGCCGATCAGCGTGCCGACCATGCCGAAGGCCGGGGCGCAGTCGCCGATGGCGCGGTAGATCTTGCTGCCTTCGTCCAGATGCATCAGGAAATTGTCGCGGTCGCGCTCGAGATTGTCGCGAATGAAATCGAGGTCGTAGCCGTCGGCGACGTAGCGAATGCCCTTGGCGAGGAACGGCTCGTCGGTCTCGACCTTTTCCAAACCCACCGGCCCCTGCTTGCGGGCGATCTCGGCGATGCGGGCGAGTTCGTCGACCAGATCATGCGCCGACAGACGGCTCATCGTGAAGGCAAACTTGGCGCCGAGCGGCAGGCCGTGGATCAGCGTCGAGAGCGGAAAGCGGATCATGGTTGCAGCCGTCGAGCCGCCGAAGATGATGATCATCGCATGCTCGGAAATGAACATGTGGAGATCGCCGCCCAGCAGCATCATCGTCGCGATGACGACAATGCCCGCCACGAGCCCGATGCTCGTCATGATATCCATGGGAGACTCCAACGCGAACGCAACAACGGCCGTCCTGGCCGATGGCGCGGCCCAACCCCGAACCGCATCGGAAACCCTAGTGAGCCGCGATTAAAGACGCGTAAAGGTTAAGTCGAGCCGGCGCGCCGGGCGGCCGCAGCGCGCTGAAAGGCGCCGGCTTTTGCCGACCGCCGACACTGATTTCAACAATTTGCTAACCATACGGCGGCGCGCGCACCGATCACTCAAGGCCGCGCGCGCGAAGTCTTCGGATGCGCTGCCGCGGTGCTCGGCGAGCCGGATCAGGCCGCCCTATTCCTGACGGAACAGAGCAGCCTGCGAGCAGCGTCGCAGCCGTAGATCGTTCCGGTCCGGCCGTTAGTGGATCTCCGCAGAGCGCTTCAGCGCAGCCTTCAACTTCTCCAGCGAGAAGTCCGGGCTGCGGGCGATCTCGAGGATCGGCGTCTCGCGGCGGCCGCAGAGCTCGGCAGCCTCAGGCAGCTTTGCGGCGATATCGTGCGGAATCACGATGGCGCCGTGCAGATCGGCGTGGATCAAATCGTCCGACTTCACGGTCATGCCGGCGACGCGCACCTCGCCGCCAAAGCTCTCGGCATGCACCCATGCATGCGACGGGCCGATCGAGCCGGCCAGCGCCTGGAAACCCGGTGCCCATTGCGGGATGTCGCGGATCGAACCGTCGGTGATGACGCCGAGGCAGCCGAGCGCCTTGTGCACGTTGCTCTGCACCTCGCCCCAGAACGCTCCGTAGCCGACGTCGGGACCGTCGATGTCCTGGATCACCGAGATGCGCGGACCGTGGCCTGTACCGACATATTCGTAATAGTCGATGCGGCGCTTGGACTGCTCTTCCGGCGGTAGAGAATTTTTCAGCACCGAGCGGATCGCGACCGTGCGGGCATAGCCGACGATCGGCGGCAGATCGGGAAATGGGCAGACCAGCGGCTTGGTGGTGTAGCCGATCAGCCGGCGCTCGGGCGCCACGATCTCCATGGCATTGCAGATCGTCGGGGTGTCGTAGCGGCCCAGCGCTTCGAGGACGGAAGCAGGCAGCGGCCCGGTCGCGTTATTCGTCACGGCGTTCTCTCCCAGATTGGCGGCCGCTGTTGGCGCGGTGCCGCCGTCATCAGGCGATATAGCCGAGATCGGGCCTCAACCCAACTCAGGGCGCCTCATGGCAGATATCCAAGTCTCGCTGCTCGGGGTTTTGCCGCTCAGGGCCTTGCCGTTCAGTGCAGCCGGTCGGGCCGGTCATCGTCCCGCGGCGGCTCCGACAGGTTTGTCAGCGTCGGTGCCGACGGCGGCGACGAGACCTCGCCTCCCGCCGGCGCCGTGGCTTCCATCGTGCGCGCCTGGTCGCGATAGGATTTGTAGCCGAGCGGCAATGCGAGCAGATACAGCACCGTGCCGATCGACAGCACGTGCCAGGGATAGGCGATCAGCAGCGCGATGAAGACGATCACCGCGACGAACGCAGGCAGCACCAGTTCGGGCGGCACGCGCATGCGCTTGGTCTTGCCTGAGAACACCGGCAGGCGCGACACCATCAGGAAGGCGATCAGCAGCGTATACGCAGCCGTCACCGCCGCAGGCAGCCGGCCGAGATCGAGGAACGCGACATAGATCGGCAGCAGCACCGTGATCGCGCCCGCCGGCGCCGGCACGCCGGTGAAGAAATTGGCGGCGAAGGCCGGCTTGTTGGGATCGTCCATGGTGGCATTGAAGCGCGCCAGGCGGAGGCCACCGGAGATCGCAAACACCATGGCGGCGATCCAGCCGGCATTGCCGAGCTCGTGCAGCTGCCAGAAATACAGCATCAGGCCGGGCGCCACGCCGAAATTGACGAAGTCGGCGAGGCTGTCGAGCTCGGCGCCGAACTTGGACTGCCCCTTGATCATGCGCGCGATGCGGCCGTCGATGCCGTCGAGCGCCGCCGCGAATACGATGGCGTAGACAGCGAGCGACATCCGCCCTTCGATCGAGAGCCGGATCGAGGTCAGGCCGGCGCAGATCGCCAGCAGCGTGATGACGTTGGGCACCAGCATGCGCACCGGGATCGGGCGGAACCGCCGGCGGCGCACGTCAGGATCTTTGAAGTCATAGGGCGTCATGGCTCGTCCTCACCTTGGGGCGAGATATAGCAAGCCGCGTTCCCCTCCGCCATTGCGGCGGAAGACCCCTCGGGCCGACTTATTGGTTAATTGGAGCGGTAGGCGCGGCTCGGGTCGTCTCCGGCGAGATCGGCCAGAATCGTCTCGCCGGCGATCGCGGTCTGCCCTTCCGAGACCAACGCCCTGGTGCCCAGCGGCAAATAGACGTCGAGCCGCGAGCCGAAGCGGATCAGACCGAAGCGCTCACCGGCGCCGATTGCCTGCCCCTCTTTGACGAAGCAGACGATGCGCTTGGCGACGAGCCCTGCGATCTGGACCACGCCGATCCGCGCCGTCGGCGTCGTGATCGCCAGCGAGTTGCGCTCATTGTCCTCGCTCGCCTTGTCCAGCTCGGCATTGATGAAGAGGCCGGGCCGGTAGGCGATACGGTCCACCCGGCCTGCGATCGGGCTGCGGTTCACATGGCAGTTGAACACGCTCATGAACACCGAGATGCGCGGCAGCGGCCGATCGCCGAGCCCGAGTTCGGCGGGCGGCAGCGCCATGGTGACCATCGAGACGCGGCCGTCGGCTGGCGACACCACGAGCCCCTCGCGCACCGGGGTCACGCGCACCGGATCGCGGAAGAACAGCGCGCACCACACGGTCAGGATGGTGCCGATCCACCCCAACGGCGACCAAAGCCAGAACAGGATCAGGCTTGCCAGCGCAAAGCCTCCGATGAAGGGATAACCCTCCTTGTGGATCGGCGGGATCTGACGCTGGATCGAATCGAGAATGGACATCGTTATCTGCCGCTCAGGGTTGATGGCGCAGGTCGTCCCGCGCGGTGGTGTTGTTTAGGCCAGAGTTGGGACCGGAGACAAGGTCACTCCGCCGCCGCAGGCGCCGTCAGGACATCGGCAACCGGCGGCGGCTCCCGGTTGGGCGCCTCGCCGGAATCGGCCATCCTGGCCAGTTTCTCGCGCGCCGCCTCGGCCTCGCGCTGCCTGTTCCACATGCTGGCGTAAAGGCCCCCCTCCGCGAGCAGTTTTGCGTGGGTGCCGCGCTCGGCGATGCGGCCCTGGTCCAGCACGATGATCTCGTCGGCGCCGACGATGGTCGAGAGCCGATGGGCGATCACCAGCGAGGTGCGGTTCTTCGCCACGCGCTCGAGCGCGCCCTGGATCTCGTGCTCGGTGTGGGTGTCCAGCGCGGAAGTCGCCTCGTCCAGCACCAGGATCGGCGGCGCCTTCAACACGGTGCGCGCGATCGCGACTCGTTGTTTTTCGCCACCGGACAGTTTCAGGCCACGCTCGCCGACCTGGGTCTCGTAGCCTTTCGGCGCCATGCGGATGAAACGATCGATCTGCGCCAGCTGCGCTGCCTGCTCGACCTCGGCATCGCTGGCGTCCCAACGGCCGTAGCGGATGTTGTAGCGGATGGTGTCGTTGAACAGCACCGTGTCCTGCGGCACCATACCGATGGACGCGCGCAAGCTCGCCTGCGTGACTTCGCGAATATCCTGGCCGTCGATCAGGATCTTGCCGCCGGAGATGTCGTAGAGCCGAAACAAAAGCCGCGAGATGGTCGACTTGCCCGCACCGGATGGGCCGACGATCGCGACCGTCTTGCCGGCCGGCACCTCGAAGCTGATGCCCTTGAGGATCGGACGGGACGGCTCATAGGCAAAGCGCACGTCCTCGAAACGCACATTGCCCGCGGAGACCGCCAGCGGCTTCGCGCCCGGCGCATCCTTGATCTCGGCCTCGCGCCCCAGCACGTTGAACATCTTCTCGATATCGATGATCGCCTGCTTGATCTCGCGATAGACCATGCCCATGAAGTTCAAGGGCTGGTAAAGCTGGATCATCATGGCGTTGACCAGCACGAAATCGCCGACGGTGTTGGTGCCGTTGCGCACGCCGATCGCGCACATCAGCATGGTCGCGGTCAGCCCCAGCGTGAAGATCACGGCTTGCCCGGTGTTGAGCACGGCCAGCGAAGTGTAAGCCTGGACGCTCGACTCCTCGTAACGCGCGACCGATCGGTCGTAGCGCTGCGACTCACGGGCCTCGGCGCTGAAATATTTGACGGTCTCATAGTTGAGCAGCGAGTCGATCGCCTTGGTGTTCGCCTCGGTGTCGGCATCGTTCATCTTGCGGCGGATGCCGATCCGCCACTCGGTCGCGATGTAGGTGTAGTACATGTAGACCGCGACAGTGACGAGGGTCGCGAGCACGTAGCGCCAATCGAACTGCCACAGCAGCACGGCCATCAGCAGCGAGACCTCGACGATGGTCGGGATCAGCTGCAGGATCACCATGCGTACGATGACCTCGATGCCCTCGCGGCCGCGCTCGAGCACGCGCGTCAGGCCGCCGGTCTTGCGCTCCAGGTGGAAGCGCAGCGACAGCTCGTGCATGTGGATGAAGGTGATAGTGGCGAGCTTGCGCACCGCATGCATGGCAACGCGCGCGAAAATGCCGTCGCGCCATTGCGTCAGCACTGCCATCAGGATGCGCATCACGCCGTAGCTGGCGGTCAGCAGCAGCGGCGAGGCGATCACCCAGAGGTGCCAATTGTCGGCCTGCACCGGCGCGGTGTTGGCGCCGGTCAGCGCATCGGTCGCCCATTTGAAACTGAAAGGAACCGTGAGCGTGATCAGCTTGGCGGCGAGCAGCAACACCATCGACCAGACCACGCGCATCTTCAGGTCGAAGCGGTCGCCCGGCCAGATATAGGGCCACAGGTGCGCCAGCGTGCCCATCAGCGTGGCCCGCTCCAGCGGCCCCCCGGCGGGATCAGGAACGTTGGGGCCGGCGGGCAATTGAGCTTGGTCCATCAAGAAGCCTGAAAAGCCCGTCGGATGCGGGCTGCGTTGCCATTAAGGATTTTCGCTTGTCATATAGAGCCTTACCGATGCCCATGCACCCCGCCAGATGGCGAATCTTCGATTGTTCTTCGCCGTTTACCGGTAGATTTCCGGAAGTCCCGAATCACCGATTGGGCTTGACGCCTCTCCGCTGCAATGCATCATGGCACCAATGAGCACGATCAAAACCGTCTGTGTCTATTGCGGCTCCGGCCCAGGAACCAATCCCCGTTTCACCGAAGGCGCCAAGGCGTTCGGCAAGGCGCTCGCCGAGAACAACATCCGCCTCGTCTATGGCGGCGGCTCGCTCGGCCTGATGGGCTCGGTTGCCACCTCCGTGCTCGACCACGGCGGCACCGTCACCGGCATCATCCCCGACTTCCTGCGGATGCGCGAAAACGCGCTGACGCGCGTGCAGGAGATGATCGTCACCCCCGACATGCACGAGCGCAAGCGCTTGATGTTCGAACGCTCCGACGCCTTCGTGGCGCTCCCGGGCGGCGTCGGCACGCTGGAAGAGCTGGTCGAGCAATTGACCTGGAAGCAGCTGGGACGTCACGCCAAGCCGGTGCTGCTTGCCAACATCGACAATTTCTGGGAGCCGCTGTTCTCGCTACTGTCGCACATGCGCCAGACCGAGTTCATCCGCGCCGGGCTTTCGGTCGACATCCTCAAGGCCGATCGGATCGAAGAGATTTTGCCGAAGCTGAAATCGGCTGCGGCGCAGATCGAAGACGCGGAAAAGCAGCTCGCCCCGGAAATGGCGCGCAAGCTTTAGTCCGCAGGAAACGTCACCGCCTCGATCCGGTTGCCATCGGGGTCGACGACGAAGGCTGCGTAATAACGCACGCGATCGTGCGGGCGGATACCCGGCGCGCCGTCGGACGCGCCGCCGGCGGACAGCGCTGCCGCGTGAAATGCATCGACCTCGGCGGTCGTCCTGGCCCGCAGGCAGATATGCACGCCGCTCTCCGGCGGCACGCGCGGCATGCCCTCGCGCAGATTGATCCAGAATTCGGGATAGGCCTTGCCAAAGCCGATCGTCCGCGGTCGCGCGACGACGCGCGTGAGCCCGAGGGCCCCGAGCGTTGTTTCGTAAAATGTCGCCGAGCGTTCGAGATCGCTGACGCCGACGGAGATGTGATCGATCATGCCTTGGTCCCTCCTCACCCCCAGCTGTCATCGCCCGGCTTGACCGGGCGATCCAGTATTCCGAGACGCCAGAGAGCTACGGAGAAGCCACGGTGTACTGGATACCCCGCTTTCGCGGGGTATGACAGCCATTGTGGGTCCTAAGCCGGCGCGCCCGACTTCACCAGCTTGTAGATCACCGAATCCATCAATGCCTGAAACGAGGCGTCGATGATGTTGGGGGACACCCCGACCGTGGTCCAGCTGTCGCCGTTCTCGTCCTCGCTCTCGATCAGGACGCGCGTGACCGCGCCGGTGCCGCCGTTGAGGATACGCACGCGATAGTCGATCAGCGTCAGGCCTTCGATATATTTCTGGTACTTGCCGAGATCCTTGCGCAACGCGACGTCGAGCGCGTTGACGGGACCGTTGCCTTCGGCCGCCGAAATCAGATGCTCGCCGGCAACGTCGACCTTGACCACCGCCAGCGCCACGGTGACGCGCTCGCCATGCGAATTGTAGCGCTGCTCGACATTGACGTCGAACTGCTCCACCTCGAAATAATGCGGCACCTTGCCGAGCGTGCGCCGCGCCAGCAGCTCGAACGAGGCGTTGGCGGATTCATAGGCGTAGCCCTGGGCTTCGCGCTCCTTCAACTCCTCGACCAGCCGCGACAGCTTCGGATCGCTCTTCTCATAAGCGATGCCGGCGCGGTCGAGCTCGGCGATGACGTTGGAGCGGCCGGCCTGGTCGGACACCAGCACCTTGCGGTGATTGCCGACCAGCTCCGGCAAGACATGCTCGTAGGTCTGCGGATCCTTCAGCACGGCGGAGGCATGGATGCCGGTCTTGGTGACGAAGGCGCTCTCGCCGACATAGGCTGCATGCCGGTTCGGTACGCGGTTGAGCATGTCATCGAGCGTGCGCGACACCTTGACCAGCGTTGCGAGCTTCTCCGCCGTGACGCCGATCTCGAAGGCGTCGGCAAACTCGGCCTTCAGCTTCAAGGTCGGGATCAGCGAGCACAAATTGGCGTTGCCGCAGCGCTCGCCGAGGCCGTTCAGCGTGCCCTGGATCTGCCGCACCCCGGCGCGTACCGCGGCGAGCGAATTCGCCACCGCCTGCTCGGTATCGTTATGGGCGTGGATGCCGAGATGATCGCCGGGGATGTGCTTGGTCACCTCAGTGACGATGGCCTCCACCTCGTTCGGCATGGTGCCGCCGTTGGTGTCGCACAGCACCACCCAGCGCGCGCCGGCTTCATAGGCGGCTTTCGCGCAGGCGAGCGCGAAACTGGAATCCTCCTTGTAACCGTCGAAGAAATGTTCGCAATCGAGCATCACCTCGCGGCCGGCGGCCTTTGCTGCTGCGACGCTGTCGCGGATCGAGGCGAGGTTCTCCTCCTTCGTCGTCTCCAGCGCGACGCGCACTTGGTAAGCCGAAGCTTTTGCGACGAAGCAAATCGCGTCGGCTTTGGCTTCCAGCAGCCCGGCCACGCCCGGATCGTTGGAGACCGAGCGCCCCGCCCGCCGCGTCATGCCGAACGCAGTGAAGCGCGCATGCGAAAACTTCGGCTTGGTGCCGAAGAACTCGGTGTCGGTCGGATTGGCGCCGGGATAGCCGCCCTCGACATAGTCGATGCCGAGTTCATCGAGCATCGCCGCGATGATTTGCTTGTCGGTCAGCGTGAAGTCGACCCCATTGGTCTGCGCGCCGTCGCGCAGCGTGGTGTCGAACAGATAGAGACGCTCCTTGCTCATTGCAGCGCTCCCGACGCAGGGCCGCTGCCGAGCGTCTTTTGCATGGTGGTGTTGGCCAGCCACTCGTCGTTGACGGTGATGCTGTTGCGCTGCATGGCGACATAGCCGCGCTTGGCAAAAAAGCCCTGCGCGTTGTCGCTGGCATCGACCGTCAGCTTGTCGGCGCCGCGGCCGCCCGCAAGCTTTTCCAGCGCATCGACCAGCATGGTCGCCAGGCCCTGCCCGGCCACGGCCGGATGCACATAGAGCATGCGGACATGATCCTTGCCGCGGAGCGAGGCAAAGCCCACCGGTGATCCCTCCAGCGTTGCGATCAGCGTCAGGTCGGAGGCGAGCCCCTTGCCGAATTCTTCGTCCTCGGCTGCGGCCATCCAGGCCTGCTGCTGCGCTTCGCTATAGTCCTCGCCGGTCAGCTCTTCGATGCTGGCCGTGAAGATCGCGGCGAGAACCGGCACGTCCTCCGGCAGGAAGGGCCGCAAGCCAGGCTTTGGGAGTGCTTGTGCCATCGTCTTCACCACATCCCATAGAGTTTCAGCGCCAGCGCCACGGCGGCGCCGAGCAGCAGGATTTTCAGCGCGATGTAATAGAACCAGTGCCGCGGAAAAGGCGTGTCGGGCCGCTTCATCGTGCGACCTCCCAGGTCGTGCCTTCCTTGGAGTCCTTTATCGCGACGCCCATCGCGGCAAGCAGATCGCGGATACGATCGGAATCCGCAAAGTCCTTGCGCTCACGCGCCGCCGTCCGCTCCGAGATCAGGCGCTCGACTTCCTTGGCATCGACGCCACTCGCCTGCTGCTTGCGTCCTTCCCACTGCGCGGCACTCTCGGAGAGAAAGCCGAGCAGACGCAACGAACCCGCGAGGGCACCAACGTCGCTGCCGCGCAACCCATGCAGCGCCGCGATGGCGAGCGGCGTGTTGAGGTCGTCGAGCAGCGGCTCGACCACTGACAGGGCGGGCTTGCTGGGCGCGATGTCAGCCGCAACTCGATACCAGTCGTCGAGCGTCTTCGCGCTCTCCTCCAGCGACTTCATCGTCCAGTCGATCGGCGAGCGGTAATGCGTCTTGAGCATATTCAGGCGCAGCACTTCGCCCGGCCAGTCGGTGAGCAGCTCATGGATGGTGATGAAGTTGCCGAGCGATTTCGACATCTTCTCGCTCTCGACCTGCAGGAAGCCGTTGTGCATCCAGTAGTTCGCCATGCGCTCCCGATGAAAGGCGCAGCAGGTCTGCGCGACCTCGTTCTCGTGATGCGGAAACACGAGATCGATGCCGCCACCGTGGATGTCGAAGTGCTCGCCGAGATGCTTCCAGGCCATCGCCGAGCACTCGACGTGCCAGCCCGGGCGCCCCTGCGCGGCGATGCCGGCCGGTGATGGCCATGACGGCTCGCCGGGCTTGGACGGCTTCCACAGCACGAAGTCGGTGTTACCCTTTTTGTACGGCGCGACATCGACGCGGGCGCCGGCAACCATCTCGTCCAGCGAACGATTGGACAGCGCGCCATAGCGCGGCAGCCCGGAATCGGCCGCGTTCATCGCCTGCGGCGAGAACAACACGTGATCCTCGGCGACATAGGCAAAGCCGCCGGCGACCAGCCGCTCGATGATATCGCGCATCTCGCCGATATGCTCGGTGGCCCGCGGCTCGACGCTCGGCCGCAGCGCACCGAGCGCATCGACGTCGGCGTGAAACTGCTCGCCGGTCTGCTCGGTGACTTTCCGGATCGCCTCGTTCAGCGGCAGGCCGGGGAAATCCCGCGCGGCGCGGTCGTTGATCTTGTCGTCGACGTCGGTGATGTTGCGGACATATTTGACGTGGGCCGCGCCATAGAGATGGCGCAGCAGCCGGAAGAGCACGTCGAACACGATCACCGGCCGGGCATTGCCGATATGGGCGAAGTCATAGACGGTCGGTCCGCAGACATACATGCGGACGTCCTTGGCATCGAGCGGCACGAAGGTGCGCTTTTCCCGGCTCAGCGTATCGTAGAGGCGCAATTCCATAAGGATACCCGTCGGCTGTTGGCCGGGCGTCCAAGGCTCTCAATGGTTTTGAGAAAAGACGGCTCCAGCCAGCGAATCGCTAGCTCGTAATCTCGCGGCAAATGGCGCAAATGATGAGGAGACCGTTCATGACGGAACATATGGGCTATGAGGCTGCCCCGCGTCAAGAGAGCCGCGGAAATGCCGTTTTATCTCCGCAATGCGCAGCCGCAGCGCATAGATAGTTCATATCCTTAACCATTTGAGCCCATTCTGGAACTGGCAGTTCCTAATTTTTTGCCCCCGGTGTTTTCATGCGATCATTGCTCGCGCTCATTTCCTGCGCCTCCACCCTCCTCGTTTCCAGCGCTCTCGCCGAGACCCGCGTCTTCATCATCCCCAACCAGGCGGACGGCTACGGCGTCGATCAGTGCCTGGCCAAAAGCGACAAATGCGGCGCGCAGGTCGCCCGCACCTACTGCCAGTCACGCGATTTTGCCCAGGCTTCGGCCTATCGCCGGGTCGATCCCGACGAAATTACCGGCTCTGTCCCCAAATCCGGCGCAAACTGCTCCCATGGCCATTGCGATGAATATGTCGCAATCACCTGCCAGCGCTGAATTCGCTCGGAACTGGCGTACCTTAGGCCCAATCGCTGGCCTCTGAAACGACGTGACGATGCCGCAGGAAGCGGCTATGGGAGGGCGCGCTTCGGCCCCCCACATCACGCGTGGCCGTGACCTCGCTAGAATGGCGGATATGCCTGAATTTTTGTCTCTATCCCGTGCTCGCTCGATCCTTGCCTGCGCCGTGCTCTTGAGCACGGTCGCGCTCGCCAATGGTGCTTCCGCACAGGCCGGACCGCCGGGACCGCCGCCTCAACCCGGCCAGAACGGGCTCGGACCCAACCCGATGTGTGCGCGCCTGGAAGGCCAGCTCGCCGGTCTCGATCGTGGCGGCGGCGGTGATCCCGCGCGCGAAGACCAGATCCGCCGCTATCAGGAATCCCAGAGCAAGCAGCAGGCCGAGCTCGACCGCGTCACCATGCAGGCCAAGCGCATGGGTTGCGATTCCTCCGGCTTCTTCTCGTTGTTCAGCGGCCAGTCGGCGCAATGCGGTCCGGTCAACACCCAGATCCAACAGATGCGCGCCAATCTGGACCAGATCACCGGCAATCTCGAACGCCTGCGCGGCGGCGGTCCCGGCGGCTTCAGTCCCGAGCGTGACAACCAGCGCCGCTCGGTGCTGGCAGCGCTGGCCCAGAACAATTGCGGCCCGCAATATGCCAACGCCGCGCAGTCGCAAGGCGGCGGCAACTTCCTGAGCAATCTGTTCGGCGGCAACAACCCCAACAATCCGCAAGGCGTGCCGCCGTCCGATCTCGGCCCGCAATCAGGCACCTATCGCACCGTGTGCGTGCGCACCTGCGACGGCGCGTATTTCCCGGTTTCGTTTGCGACCGTGCCGGCGCGCTTCCCCGACGACGAGAAGACCTGCAAGGCGCTGTGCCCGGCCGCCGAAGCCGTGCTCTACACCCATCGCAATCCCGGCGAGGACATGAACTCCGCGGTCTCCACCAGCGGCCAGCCCTACACGGCGCTGCCGACCGCGTTCAAATTCCGCAGCGAGTTCAACCCGTCCTGCTCCTGCAAGGCCGCAGGCCAGACCTGGGCGGACGCGCTCAAATCGGCCGACGACAAGGCCTCGGCCGAGCAGCAGGGTGACATCATCGTCACCGAGGAGAGCGCCAAGAAGATGCAGCAGCGGCAGCTCACCAAGGGCACGCCCGCGAATGCGAAGAAGGGCGCAGCGCCGGCGACGACGACGGCTGGCGCGCCGGCAGCAACGCCGCCGATGGAAACTGGCACCCCTGCCAACTCCGAGAACAAGCCGATCCGTTCGGTCGGGCCAAGCTTCCTGCCGCAACAGCAGAAGTAGGCGGCCACAAATTCAACTGTCATGCCCGCGAAGGCGGGCATCCAGTACTCCGCGGCGGCAGTTGGGTTTTGACAACGTCCGCCGCGGCGTACTGGATCATCCGCCTTCGCGGATGATGACAGCGTCGTACGTGACGACACCGTCCATCCCACGACCGTCGGCCAGCCTCACCCCTCGAACGCGTCGATCGAGGCTTTGCTCCCACGCGACACCAGCGTCTCATCCGGGGCGGCGAGCTGCTCGCCTTTGTCGCGAAAGCGGTTGGTGATGGGATAGCGGCGGTCGCGGCCGAAATTCCTGGCCGTGACCTTGACGCCGGGCGCGGCCTGGCGGCGCTTGTATTCGGCGACGTTGAGGAGATGATCGATGCGGGTGACCATCTCGCGGTCGAAGCCAGCGGCGATGATCGTGTCGAGCGGCTCTTCGCGCTCGATGAGACGCTCCAGGATGGCATCGAGCACGTCGTAAGCCGGCAACGAATCCTGGTCGGTCTGGTTCTCGCGCAGCTCCGCGGTCGGCGGGCGCGTGATGATGTCGGGCGGGATCACCTCGCCCGCAGGCCCGAGCGCGCCATCCGGCTTCCAGCTGTTGCGCAAGCTTGCCAGCCGAAACACCTGCGTCTTGTAGATGTCCTTGATCGGATTGAAGCCGCCGTTCATGTCGCCGTAGAGCGTGGCATAGCCGACCGACATTTCCGACTTGTTGCCGGTTGTCACCACCATCAGGCCGGTCTTGTTGGAGATCGCCATCAGCAGCGTGCCGCGGGTGCGGGCCTGGAGATTTTCCTCGGTGACATCGGGCGGCAGATTCTTGAAGACGCCGGACAGGATGGTCTCGAATCCGGTCACCGCTTCGGCGATCGGCAGCACCTCGTAGCGGATGCCGAGATGGCCGGCGAGCTCGCCGGCGTCCGCAATCGAGTGTGCCGCAGTGTAGCGATAAGGCAGCATCACGCCGTGCACCTGATCGGCACCCAGCGCATCGACCGCGATCGCTGCGCACAGCGCGGAATCGATGCCTCCGGAAATGCCGAGCAGCACCCCGGGAAAGCCATTCTTGGCGACGTAGTCGCGTAGACCCAGCACGCAGGCCGCGTAGTCGGCGTGGTCGCCCTCGGGCTGCGCGGCGATCGGACCGGTGCAACGCCAATCGTCGCCGCTTCTCGTGAAGCGGAGTGTGGTGATGCTCTCCGCGAACGCCGGCAATTGCGCTGCGAGCGAAAGGTCGCCGTTGAGCGCGAAGGAAGCTCCGTCGAACACCAGCTCGTCCTGGCCGCAAACCTGATTGAGATAGACCAGCGGCAGGCCGCTCTCGGTGACGCGCGCGACCGCGACCGACAACCGCACGTCGGCCTTGTTGCGGGCGTACGGAGATCCGTTCGGCACAAGGATGATCTCCGCGCCGGTCTCGGCCAGCGTCTCGACCACGTTCTCGTAGTCCTCGGACTCCTCCAGCCAGATATCCTCGCAGATCGGCACACCGATGCGCACGCCGCGCACGGTGACGGGACCGGCCGCAGGGCCGCGCGAAAATAACCGCTTCTCGTCGAACACGCCGTAATTCGGCAGATTGCATTTGAAGCGCAAGCCAGCAATACGGCCGCCATCGAGCAGCGCGCAGGCATTGTAGAGCCTGCCCTCCTCGACCCATGGCGTGCCGATCAGCATGGCCGGCCCGCCATCGGCGGTCTCGCGCGCCAGCGCTTCGATCGCAGCGCGGCAGGCGGCCTGAAAAGCAGGCTTCTGCACCAGATCTTCCGGCGGATAACCGGCGATGAACAATTCCGGAAACAGCACGAGATCGGCGCCGTCGGCGGCTGCCCGCACGCGCGCCGCGCGCGCTTTCGCGGCATTGCCGTCGATGTCGCCCATGGTCGGATTGAGCTGGGCGAGCGTGACCGCGAATGCGTTGAGACGTTCGGTCATGGCGCTCCGATCAGAGCATGATCCGGAAAAGTGTGAAGCGGCTTTCCGAAAAGATCATGCTCAAAAAAACAGTCTAGAGCGCGATGCGCGCTCTAGAGGAATCCCAATCGCTCGATGATGGCGATGATCCAGAACGCGCCAGCCATCAGGAGCGCAACACCGACCGCGGCCGAGCCCATGTCCTTGACCCGCCCGATCTGCTTGTCGTGATCCATGGTCAGCCGGTCGGCAAGCTTCTCGATTGAAGTATTGAGGAGCTCGACCACCAGGACGAACGCGACCGCGCAGATCAGCTCGACCGCGCGCATCGCCGTCGCGCCGACGAACCAGGCAACGGGCAGCGACAAGAGGAGCGCAACGATCTCCTCGCGGACGGCCTGCTCCGAGCGGAACGCAAAGGCCAGACCGTTACGGGAATTGATCGTGGCCTTCCAGATCCGCAGCAAGGTCTCAGAGCCCCGCTGCGGCCGGCATCGGCCTGACCTTGCCGGCGCGTTCCTGCTTGAGCAGTTCCGCGACCAGGAAAGCCATGTCGATGGATTGCTCGGCGTTGAGCCGGGGATCACAGACCGTGTGATAGCGGTCGTTGAGATCCTCGTCGGTGATCGCGCGGGCGCCGCCGAGGCACTCGGTGACGTCCTGGCCGGTCATCTCCAGATGCACACCGCCGGCATGGGTGCCTTCCGCGGCGTGGATCGCGAAGAACGACTTCACCTCGGACAGGATGCGGTCGAAGGGCCGCGTCTTGTAACCCGACGTCGAGGTGATGGTGTTGCCGTGCATGGGATCGCACGACCAGACCACCACTTTGCCCTCGCGCTTCACGGCGCGGATCATGTTCGGCAGGTGCTCGCCGATCTTGTCGGAGCCGAAGCGGCCGATCAGCGTCAGCCGGCCCGGCTCGTTGTCGGGATTGAGCACGTCGATCAGCTTCAGCAGCTCGTCGGGCTTGAGCGATGGGCCGCATTTGAGCCCGATCGGATTCTTGATGCCGCGGAAATATTCGATATGGCCGTGGTCGAGTTGGCGGGTGCGGTCGCCGATCCAGATCATGTGACCCGAGGTCGCGTACCAGTCGCCGGTGGTGGAATCGACGCGGGTCATGGCCTGCTCGTAGCCGAGCAGCAGGGCCTCGTGGCTGGTGTAGAAATCGGTGGCGCGCAGCTCGGGATGGGCCTCGAGATCGAGGCCGCAGGCGCGCATGAAATTGAGCGCATCGGAGATGCGGTCGGCCAATTCCTTGTAGCGGCGGGACTGCGGGCTGTCCTTGAGGAAGCCGAGCATCCACTGATGCACGCTGCCGAGATTGGCGTAGCCGCCGGTGGCGAACGCACGCAGCAGGTTCAGCGTCGCGGCCGACTGGCGATAGGCCATCAGCTGGCGCTGCGGATCAGGGACGCGCGCTTGCTTGGTAAAGGCGATGTCGTTGACGATGTCGCCGCGATAGCTCGGCAGCTCGACGCCGTCGATCTTCTCCATCGGCGAGGACCGGGGTTTTGCGAACTGGCCGGCGACGCGCCCGACCTTCACCACCGGGACGGCGCCGGCATAGGTCAGTACCACCGCCATCTGGAGCAGCACGCGAAAGAAGTCGCGGATGTTGTTGGCACCGTGCTCGGCAAAGCTCTCGGCGCAGTCGCCGCCCTGCAGCAGGAAGGCCTCTCCGGCCGCGACCCGCGCTAAGGCCTTCTTCAGATTGCGCGCCTCGCCCGCGAACACCAGCGGCGGAAAGGTTGCAAGCTGCGCCTCGACGTCGGCCAGGGCCTTGGCGTCGGGATAATCGGGCACCTGTAGCACCGGCTTGCTGCGCCAGGACTCGGGCGTCCACCGCTCGGACATCGCAATCTCTCCGTGAAGCAAAAAGCACAACCTGATCTGTGGGTTGCGAGGGTCGCCTTATACACAGGCTGGCCACCGGCCGCCAGTTGTAAATCCGTCTGGCACTGCAAAGCCTTGCGGGGAAAGCCAAATTCGCATTTGCTGGGAAACGGCTTGGAAACTGGCAAGATACCTTCGGCCCATGGACGTGGCACTGGACGACGTTTTCATCGACGAGATCAGCTTCCCGGCCACCGACGGGTATGCGCTGACCGGCACGCTATTCCTGCCGCGCGGCACCAAACGTCATGCTGTCTTGGTCAATTCGGCGACTGCCGTCCCGCGAAAAATCTATCGCGGCTTTGCCTCCTATCTCGCCCATCGCGGCTGCGCGGTCCTGACCTACGATTATCGGGGCATCGGCGACTCCCGGCTGCCGGCGATGGTCGGCTACAACCAGCCGAAATCGCTGGTCGGCTTCAAGGCCTCGATGTCGGACTGGGCCGCGCTCGACGTCACCGCCGCGGTGCACTGGATGCGCCAGCGCTACAATACCCTGCCCTTGGCCTATGTCGGCCACTCCTTCGGCGGCCAGGCGCTCGGGCTGATCGCCAACAACAAGGAGATTTCGCGCGCCGCGTTCGTGGCCTCGCAGGCCGCGACCTGGCGGTTGATGACATCGCCGGAAAAATATCGCGTCTTCGCCTTCATGAATTTTGTCGGCGTGCCGCTCGTCCACGCGCTCGGTTTATGCGCCGGGCTGGGCCGGCATCGGCGAGGATTTGCCCAAGGGCGTCTTCCTGCAATGGGCCGAGTGGGTCTCGAGCCCCCGTTATCTCTTCGATTCAAAGCTGCCGGCCCTGGAGAACTTCGCGAAGTTCAAGGGCGAGTTGCGCACACTCTGCTTCTCCGACGATCCCTGGGCGACGCGGCCCGCGGTCGAGCTGCTTGCGAGCGGATTCACCGCGATCAAGCCTGAGGTGCTCAACGTGAAGCCGTCCGACGTCGGCGCCAAGGCGATCGGCCATTTCGGCTTCTTCCGCCCCGACCACCGCGACACATTGTGGCGCGGCGTCGCGGAATGGATCCAGGGGGAGTGAGAATAGATCTCGGACGAATGTCGGTGCTGGCCTGAAGCAGCTCTGCGTGCTTTGATGCGCTGGGCCAAATATCATATTTTAGAGGCCATTTTGTTGAGACCAATTTGACCGGCGAGCGCGTAGAACGACGACTTGTAGCAGTATTGGCTGCGGATGTCGCCGGCTACAGCCGTCTCATGGGCGCTGACGAGGAAGGCACGCTGGCCCGGCTGAAGGCAGCTCGAAAGATCGTTGTCGATCCCACGATCGCTGCGCATCGCGGCCGCATCGTCAAGACAACCGGCGACGGCATGCTGGTCGAGTTTGCGAGTGCGGTGGACGCGGCGCGCAGTGCGGTCGAACTCCAGCGCGGAATGGCGGCGCAGAACGCCGACGTCTCCCCGGCAATGAGGATCGATTTCCGGATCGGCATCCACATCGGCGATATCATCCTTGATGACAACGACATCTTCGGCGATGGCGTCAACATCGCCGCGCGCCTTGAGGGGATAGCCGACCCCGGCGGCATCTGTATCTCCGACGATGCTCGTCGGCAGATTCGTGGCAAGGTAGACGTCGCCTACGACGATATGGGTCTGCAAGCACTCAAGAATATCGCCGAACCGATGCATGCATGGCGCCTCCTTGTGGATGCGAATTCATCTGCAGCATCATCAAAGCCGCGACAAACGCCTGAAACTGCGCGACCGCTGGCGCTTCCGGACAAGCCATCCATCGTAGTGCTGCCGTTCCAGAACATGAGTTCCGATCCGGACCAGGAGTTCTTCGCCGACGGAATAGCGGAGGACGTCATCACGGCGTTGTCGCGATATTCCTCACTGTTCGTCATCGCCCGCAATTCGTCGTTTTCCTTCAAGGGACGCGCGGCAGACGTGAAACAGGTCGGGCGCGAACTGGGCGTTCGCTATGTGCTTGAGGGCGGCCTGCGAAAATCCGGCAACCGCGTCCGTGTCACCGCGCAGCTTGTCGAAGCAGAGACAGGCAACCATGTCTGGGCGGAACGCTACGACCGCGATATAGCCGACATCTTCTCCGTCCAGGATGACATCGCGCAGTCCACGACCATTGCCATCGCGCCGGTCATTGCCGGCGCCGAGCAACAGCGGGCCATGCGCAAGCCGCCCGCAAGTCTTGATGCCTGGGGTGCCTACCAGCGTGGAATGTGGCATCTGGGCAAGGCGAGCACCGAGGACGATGCACTTGCCGGAGAATTCTTTCAGCGCGCCATTGATCTCGATCCCATGTTCGCGCCCGGATATATCGGGCTCTCCACCGTGCTCAGTCGGTCGAAAGGAACGCAAGTCGAGGAGGAAGAATTGGCGCGACGCGCGGTCGCTCTCGATCGTGGCAACGCGGACGCCCATTCACGCCTGGCGCTGGCGCTCAACGCTCGGGGCGATCACGGCGGAGCACGTGCGCAGGCCGAGCGTGCGCTGGCACTCTGCCCGAATCTGGCACCAGCTCACGGAGCGCTGGGCGTCATTCTCGCGTATTCCGGCTGTCCGAAAGAGGGGCTCGTCGCCCTCGAGACGTGCATTCGGCTGGACCCTCGTGACCCATCGCTGGTCAATCGCTTGAACCAGGTCGCATTGGCTCACTATTTTTGCCGGGACTACACGGCCACGGTCGAGGCGGCGGAGCACGCGATCCGAACATTTCCCGATTTTCCCTCCCCCTACCGCTGGCTTGCGGCAGCTCTCGGCCAACTCGGTCGAACTGCTGAAGCCGACGATGCGCTGCAGAAAGCAATCGCAATTTCATCGGCATCCTTCGAGTTTCAGGTCCGTCAGCGGCCACCGTGGTTTCGGCCAGAAGATCACGCCCTCATGCTGGACGGCCTTCGGAAAGCGGGTTGGGAGGATTGAGGAAGCAGTTGACCGATTGCTATTCACGGCCCGTCGCGTCGGCGATGTGGCGCGGAGTCCGGCGCACGCGGGCCACCGCGGCCTCGGCGCGAACCGCCGGGTTTGCAGTCGGAACGATGAGTGTGCGCCCTAGCGAATGATCGTCGTCAGCGACGAGTAGCGCTTGTTCAGCTTGACTTCGCCCGGCGCGAATTGCGCAAACGCCTCGCTGACGCGGACGGCCGGCGGCGTATCGCCGGCGAAACGAAACTCCATCGGCCGCGGCGCGTAGAAGCTGGCGCTGTAATAGGCTTCGTCGAAGCGCGCCTCGCCGATCCCGAACATTGCGTCGCACGCGAACAGAAGTGCGTAGACTCCCGCGACCGCGACGACGACCTCCCTGAGAACTGACATGCTGATGCCCCACCCTGTTGCAGGCAGGATGCACGCCGGTTCCAAAGCCGGGGTTTAAGGCCGCACAGTTCTTGTCCGCAGGGTTTGCCGCAGCTGAGCGGAATGCAGACAATTTTATCGATCTCGAAAAAAGAGCCCGCCGACCGGGTGATCTGGCGGGCTCCGGGTTTGGTCGCTCGGGAGGTATCAGACGGCCAAATTCATCCAGACAGCCTTGGGCTCGGTGAAATTGTCGAGCGCGGCGGTGCCGTGCTCGCGGCCGAGGCCGGAGTCGCGCTCGCCGCCCCAGGGCAGACGCACGTCGGTATAGCCATAGGTGTTCATCCAGACCGTGCCCGCGCGCGCCCGCTTGGCGAAGCGCTGCAGCTTGCCGATGTCGCGACTCCAGACCCCGGCGGCGAGGCTGTAGGCCGTGCCGTTGGCAATCCGCAAAGCATCGGCTTCATCCTTGAACTTGATGACGCTGACGACGGGACCAAAGATCTCCTCCTGCGATATCCGCATCTCGTGCGCGACATTCGCGAACACCGCGGGGCTGACGAAGTAGCCGCGATCGCCGACCTTTTCGCCACCGGTGACGAGGGTCGCGCCCTCCTTCCGGCCGATCTCGACATAGTCGAGGATCGACTTCATCTGCTTCTCTGAGATCACGGGACCGAGCGTCGTCTTGCGGTCGAGCGGGTCGCCGATCCTCAGCGACTTCGCGCGCGCCGCCAGTCGCTCGACGACCTCGTCATAGGCCTTCTCCTGCACCAGCACGCGCGAGCCGGCGGAGCAGACCTGGCCCGCATTGAAGAAGATGCCGGAAGCCGCAGCTTTCGATGCGGCTTCGAGATCGGCATCGTCGAAAATGACGTTGGCCGACTTGCCGCCCAGCTCCAGCGAGACGCGCTTGAAGTTGCTAGCGGCGCCCTTCATGATTCCCCGCCCGACACCGGGAGACCCGGTGAAGGTGACCTTGTCCACGTCAGGGTGATTGACCAGTGCGTCGCCGACGACCCGGCCGGGGCCAGTGACGACGTTGAAGACGCCCGCCGGCAGGCCGGCTTCGAGCGCGAGCTCGGCGATGCGCAGCGCCGACAGCGAGGTCAGCTCGGCCGGCTTCATCACGATGGCGCAGCCGCAGGCCAGCGCCGGCGCGAGCTTCCACATCCCGATCATCAGCGGGAAATTCCACGGCACGATCGCGGCGACCACGCCGACCGGCTCGCGCACGGTGTAGGTCAGGGCATCATCGCGCACGGGCACGACGTCGCCGCTGATCTTGTCGGCCCAACCGGCGTAGTAAATCAGCGTGTCGACGGCGGCCGGAAAATCCTGCCGCGATGTCGCGGCGATCGGCTTGCCCGCATCGATCGACTCGAGCTCGATGATCTCCTCTGCGTGAGCCTTGAGCAGGTCAGCCCAGCGCAGCAGGATCTGGCCGCGCTCGGACGCCCGCATCGTGCGCCATGGGCCTTCGAAAGCCCGGCGCGCGGCGGCGACCGCATGCTCCACATCGGCCTCGTTGCCTTCGGCGACGACGGCGATGACCTGCCCAGTGGCCGGGCTGAGCGACTTGAAGGTGCGCCCGGAGCTTGCGGGGACGCGGCGGCCGTCGATCAGCAGATGCTGTGGCCGGGACATGAACTCGGTGGCCGGCGAGTGTGCAAAATCATATGCAACAGACATCATATTTCTCCAGTTCTGGTATGCCAGACTAGGCGCACAGAGACCGGAGTAAATATGATATGAATTGCGAGTGGACGGCCAGCATATGAAGTACAATTCATAAGGAAGACTAATGCTTCAGATCGAGATCGAGGCCTTATGGCGGTTTCGGCGCGAGGGCAATCCGCGCACCGCCATCATCATGCTCGGTGTCCTCAACGAGATCAGGAGAACGGGGAAGATCACCAGCGCGGCCAAGGACGCGCACCTCTCCTATCGCCATGTCTGGAATCTGATCGAGCAATGGTCGGAGTTCTTAGGCACGCCGCTCGTGGAAACGCAGCGCGGCAAAGGTTCGAAACTCACGCCCTTCGGCGAGCGGCTGGTGTGGGCGGGCGAGCGCATGCAGGCTCGGCTGGGACCTCAGCTCGAGAATCTGGCGCAGGAACTGGCGAGCGAGATCAAACCGTTCCTCGAGCAGCGGCCGTCGGTGATCCGCGTGCATGCCAGCCACGGCTTTGCGGTCGCAAAACTGCGCGAATTCCTCGACCGCGAGCCGGGCATCGGCGTCGATCTGCGCTATGTCAGCAACCAGCATTCGCTGGTCTCGCTGGCGCAGGGCGCCTGCGATCTCTCCGGCCTGCACCTACCGCACGGCGCCCTGCGCGCCCAGGGCATCAAGGCTGCGCGCGAATGGCTCGATCCGCGCGAGGATCGAATTATCAGCTTCGTCACACGCGAAATGGGATTGATGGTCGCGCGCGGCAATCCGCTGCGCATCGCTTCGCTTGATGATCTCACCGGACCAAAAGTCCGCTTCGTCAACCGCGATCATGATTCCGGCACGCGCCTGCTGTTCGACCAACTGCTCGCGGCAAGCGGAATTGACGAGAGCCGCATCAACGGCGCGCAGCAGATCGAATTCACCCACGCCGCGGTCGCGGCTTATGTCGCGAGCGGCATGGCGGATGCGAGTTTTGGCGTCGAGGCGGCTGCGCGCCATTTCGGCCTCGATTTCATCCGGCTCCTGACCGAGGATTATTTCTTCGTCTGCAAGCGCGCGTTCCTGGACACCGGGCCGATGCAGCGCATCCTGGAGATCATCCGCAGCGCCGATTTTCGCGCGGTCGTCGCCACCCTGCCGGGTTATGTGCCGTCGGACACCGGCACCGTCACCGGCGTGAAAGCGTTTCTGGAGATGCACGCCGTGCGATGATGCCGAAGGATGCCGTCGCCTTGTCCGCGCCGGTCAGATCGGCGGCTCGTCCTTCAGCGCCGACAGAACCTGCTCGCCCTGCGCGGTCAGGCGATACGTCACCAGCGGACGGCTCGACGGCGGCTTTCGCGCGAGCTCGACGATGTAGCCGCGCACCATCAGCGCTTCGAAGCTGCCGTAATAGCCGAACATGCTGAGCTGGTTCTGCCTGAGCAGTTTGAACTCGCGCAAGAGACGTATCTCGTTGCCCGACAGCAGCGACCGGCGCACGCGCTGAACGAACCGCGCGCGCTGCTCGAACCAAGCCTGGTCCGGCAGTTCGTGCGAGGCCGGTGCCGGGGTCCGTTCGCAGGGGCGTGCGTCCTGCGCAATCTCGACCGTCACCTGCGGCGGGCACGGCATGCTGCTGCTGACAACCGCGTCCTTCGCCACGTCGAGCAACGCGAGCGGCCAGCGCCGCTTGTTGTCCACCATGACAGGCGGTGGCACGACGCTGTCGCGCACCAGCTGCTCGAAGCGTCCGGCGGTCACGCCGACATAGGCCGCCGCGCGACGGCGATCGACCAGACGCCTATCCGGCGCGACCTCGCAAACAATGTTCTCGTCCACCCTGGATCCCCTGGCGCCTCGTTGCGCATGGCATGACGGTCCGCGGGACCGGCCGAGCCGGGCGGGAACCTAGGTGGGAGGAACGCGCTCGAAAAGCACAGAATTTCGTGCATGTTGATGCCGTTTCGGCAACAGCTATAGTCCGGCCGGGGGTCCCATGCGCTTTCACTCACCGGCCATCCAGTACTTCCACGCCGTGCGCCGCACCGGTTCGATTCGGGCCGCGGCGCGTTTGCTGAACGTTGCCTCGTCGGCCGTAAGCCGCCAGATTCTCAAGCTTGAACAAGAGGTTGGGTCACCCTTGTTCGAGCGCAATGCGCGCGGCCTGACGCTGACGACGGTCGGCGAGATGTTGGCCCGGCACGTCATGAACGTGCTCCAGGACCTCGACCGCTTCCGCTCGGACGTCGCGTCCCTGTCGGGGACGTGGCACGGCACCGTCAGCATTGCCTGCATCGAGTCGCTCACGGAGTCGGTGCTGCCGGACCTGATCGCCTCCCATCGTGGCCGCGCCCGGCGCGTCAGCTTCACCACCGAGGTGAAGGGATCGTCGGATGTGCTGGAGGCCCTGAGCCGCGGCGAGGCCGACATCGGCATCGCCATGGCGCTGCGCCATCCGCCGGACCTGCGCCAGGTCGCCCTGAAACGATTTCGCCTCGGCGCGGTCGTCGCGCGCGAGCATCCGCTGGCGCGCGGCAAGACGGTCACGCTAACCCAATGTCTCGCCTTTCCCGTCATCCACGCGCTGCCGGAGCTGTCGATCTATCATCTGCTCCAGCCGCTGATCGCGCAGCTCTCCGAGACGCCGGAGCCTGCCATCCAGGCCAACTCGATCGACCTGATGCGCGAGCTCGCCGCGCGCGGCGTCGGCGTCGCCTTCCAGACCCAGCTCGGTATCAGCAGGCTGTCGCGCGATAGCCAGCTCGTCTTCCTGCCGCTCGACAAGGCCGGGAGTCCGGTGTGGTCAGATCTCGGCATCTACGTTCGCGCCGAGCGCACCCTGCCCGCCCACACGGAATCCTTCCTCCAGGAGCTGGTGCGCGAACTGGGCGAGCGCGAGCGGCAGGAAAACGCGGCCTACCCGCAAGTTGCGTGATCAAGCGTCGCAGTAGTTTCCCGGGATAGGGCCGATGGACGACCATCTGATACCGTTTGTATTTTGCGGCTCATCCCTCACGCCAGGATCCCGAAATGCCGCTATGTCGGCTGAAGCCTTCGCGAGTCCTCGGCATCGAGCGCTTCTCGGATTTCGCCGAGTTTCGCGCCAACGAGGTGCTCGGCCTCGGCATCAGCACGCCGCTCCGCCCGCGCGAATTCTCGCTATCTCGCGCCATCCTGCCGCTCCAGGATGGTCTGTTCGTGCTCCAGCGCTCCTTTGCACGGCGGTTTGAGGCCGAGATCGGCACGGACAATGGTGTCGGCCTCGTTGTCCCCCTCACGTTTCACTCCACCTCCAACGGCCGCGAGGTCGACAATTCGACCATTGCCATCATGCGCGGCAAAGCCCCCGTCGACGCGATCGAGCATCATCCCAACACTTACCTGATGCTGCGCTTCAACTCGGACATGCGTCATCGCGGCTGGACGGATTTCGACACGGGCCTCGCATATGTTCGCGCACAGGACCATCCGATGGTGCGATTGCGCGCCGCTATCCTGGAGATGTTCTCACTCGCCTCGGCGTGCAACGATCCCCGCCAATTCGAGGCGCTCAACCGACCCATCCAGGAGACGCTGCTCGCCTGCCTCGACGACGCCATAGCGCCGGCCGGCGGGCTGACCGCGCGACGCGGATCGTTCGCCAAGCACCGCAAGCTGATCGCGCGCCTCGACGAAATGGTGATGTGGTCCGGCAGCAAGGCACTCTACAGTGACGACCTGGCCTCTGCGCTCGGCGTATCCGTGCGTACGCTCCAGACCGCCGCGCACGCGGTGCACGGCGTCAGCCTGCACCACTATCTACGCCTCAAGCGGCTGTGGTCCGCCCGCATCCAGCTCATGGTCGGAGGCGGCGGCATGAGCGTCAAGGCCGCAGCGCTCGGCAACGGCTTCTGGCATCTTGGTGAGTTCTCGCGCGGCTACAGATTGGCGTTCGGCGAGGCACCCTCCGAGACGCTGGCGCAGAGCCGGCGTCCCTGAGCGCAGCCTTCGGCGTTTGAGCGGCCGCGTCTGTCACGCTCAGCCGTGGCCGGCTCCCTTGCGCTGGCCCCCCTCGCTGAGGCGGTCGACCCAGGCGATGCCGATCGCGGAGATGATGAAGGTCAGATGGATCAGCACCTGCCACATCACGCCGCTCTCGGTGAAATTGCTGCGCGTCGTGCCGAGATTGCCCGCCTCGATGAAGGTCCTGAGCAGCGAGATCGAGGAGATGCCGATGATCGCCATCGCAAGCTTGATCTTGAGCACGCTGGCGTTGACGTGGCTGAGCCATTCCGGCTCGTCCGGATGACCGCTGAGGTTCAGGCGCGAGACGAAGGTCTCGTAACCGCCGACGATCACCATCACCAGCAGATTCGAGATCATCACGACGTCGATCAGCCCGAGCACGACCAGCATGATCTGCTGCTCGCTGGCGTCGAACGAGTGCACGACCAGGTGCCAGAGCTCCTTCAGGAACAAGAGCACATAGACAGCCTGCGCGACGATCAGGCCGACATAAAGCGGGACCTGCAGCCAACGCGAGCCAAAGATGAGTTGGGCAAACGGGCCGATTTGCGGTGCCCGCACGGAAACCGCCGAAGGTGCTTTGGATTCGGACGTCATTGATCACTCCGGATGATGGACAGGCGCGTTGCCTCAGAGACTCGCGATCACAGGCGCGAGCTCGAGCGATCCGCGATAGATCATCTCGAAGGCGACGTAAACGATGATGGCGAGGCCGACATAGCCGATCCAGCGCTGCTTCTGGAGCACGCGGCCGAGCAAATCGGCGGCGACGCCCATCAGCGCGACCGACAACAGCAGGCCGAAGGCGAGGATGTAGGGATGCTCGCGCGCAGCGCCCGCGACCGCGAGCACGTTGTCGAGCGACATCGAGACGTCGGCGGCGACGATCTGCACCGCCGCCTGTCTGAAAGTCTTTTGGGAGTCAGGCGCAGCGCTGCTGCTGCCATGGCTGAACGCGAGCTCGTTCGCGTGCGCGGACTGCTCGCGCAGCTCCCGCCACATCTTCCAGCAGACCCAGAGCAGCAGCACGCCGCCGGCGAGCAAGAGGCCGATCACCTGCAGAAGCTGGGTCGCGACGCCGGCAAAGACGATGCGCAAGGCGGTGGCGGCGATGATGCCGACGACGATGGCGCGCCGGCGCTGCTCGGCCGGCAGGCCGGCTGCGGCAAGGCCGATGACGACGGCGTTGTCGCCTGCGAGCACGAGGTCGATCAGGACGACCTGAAACAGCGCAGTCAGCGCTTCGGTGGTGATGAATTCAGTCATGATTGGTCATTTTTCGGTGCGGACGGATCGAGCCATTGCGGCTTCTTCCGCTCGACCCAATCCAGAACCTTGCCGCGCGAGGATCGCAGCGCGGGCACGTCTTCAGCGAGCAAAGCGAGGCCGAGCGGGAGCATCCAGACGCCGAGCACCGGCAGGAACGAGAGTACGCCACCGACAATCAGCAGCGCGCCCGAAGGGATTCTCACCCAGCGGCTGGACGGCTTGAGCAGATAGGTGACGGTGTCGCCCATGCGCGGCGGCAGGCGACGGACAAGCTTGTCGAGGCGCGGGTCGCCGCCGGCCATCTGGCCGGTGGCGCCCGCAGTCCCTGTCTTATCCTCGTCCGAAACTACGCTCATGCTTACTCCTCGGCGGCGATGCGCTGTTCGGCGCGCACTGCATCCGGTGTCACCTGCTTTGCGCGGGGCAGCACCAGCGTCAGCAGGCGCAACAGGTTGATCGCCTGCACTTCGTGGGGATGCACGTCCTCGTCCGCGGCCGCGACGCGCTCCGACAGCTCCATCAAATGAGCCGACAGCGGCAGGTCCGAAACCGGACGCAAATTCTCGATCACCACATTGGCGAAATCCGGTTCCTCGAGTCGTTCGGCAAGCTCGTCGAACATCGCGTAGAGCCGGTCGTCCGAGATGTGCGGTGCCAGCTTGCGATCCCGGATGAAACGGACCACCTCGTCGCGTTCGACCGACGAAACTTGCCGGTCGGCGACGGCAACCAGCGCGCCGACGATCACCAGCGCCACCGCCGCCTGCTCGTTCAGGCTCGACGGCTCGGTGATCTCGATTTCGATCGGATTTGAATGCTTGGCGTCGGACATCGTTGCTCCCTTATCTTGCGAAATACCGCACGGAGCTGCGATGGGGACGATTGGGTCGGAGAGACTATCAAGAAGGCCCGACGATCGGCCGATCCATCGCATTCGCGCGGGACAGGTCATCCGACATCACGAGGTTTGCCGACAGCGTCGGCGTCCTCGCCAGAGGGGCCCGGATTCTTGTTCCTTCCACACATAAAGATGGGACTGTCGGAATCAAGGCGACGCGACTGCGACCAGCCGCCGCATCGGGTTCCGTGTTGCGACCGAGCCGGTGTTACCCCGCCCGCTCGACAAGATGCGCCCGCGAGGGCGACGGCTCGAACCTGTCGCCGAAATACTGCGTCTCGTGCGCCACCAGGCCGTCGCGGAATTCCATGATGCTCACGACGTAAGACGGCACCCCGTCATAGGTCAGCACGAATTCGCTCACCCAGAGATCGTTGCCGCCGACGATGCGCCGAACCGTGAAGCGCTTCTTGTTCGGCTGCACGAACCGGCTCTGCTGGATATTTCTGCGACCACGGATGCGCTCGCCGGATTGCGGATAGTCGAGCACCGCGTCCTCGCGATAGATGTCGTGCTCGGCCTCGAAATCGTTCGCGTCCGAAGCGTCCCAATGGCGCTGGAGCGCGGCCAGCTTGCCCTGATCATTCATCGTGATCTCCCGTTGTCCCGACTGCGTTTTTCGTTACGCCATCTCAGATTGGCCTGAGGGCCGCCGGTAGCAAGGCTTGCTCGCAACGTCTAACAACGACTAACGAGCCAAAAACCCGATCCGGATGCAAGGATGATGGCAGAACCGCGCAGTCAGATCGGGAACACACAATGACACGTCTGCTTTCGGTCAATGTCGGCCTGCCGCGCGACATCGCCTGGCAGGGCCGGACCGTCCACACCGGCATCTGGAAGGCGCAGGTCACAGGCCCGCGCAGGGTGCGCCGGCTCAACATCGATGGCGACGGCCAGGGCGACACGGCCGGACATGGCGGCGAACATCGTGCCGTATTCGTCTATCAGGACGAATCCTATCGGTACTGGCAGGAGCACCTGGGTCGATCGAACCTCGTTCATGGCCAGTTCGGCGAGAACTTTACGGTCGAGAGCCTCGCCGACACCGGCGTGTGCATCGGAGACCGCTACAGGATCGGCTCCGCGGTGTTCGAAGTGACCCAGCCGCGCGTCACCTGCTACCGGCTCGGCATTCGCATGGACGAGCCGGACATGGCTGCGCTGCTCGTCAGGCACGGGCGGCCCGGATTCTATTTCCGGGTGATCGAGGAAGGCGACGTCGAAGCCGGTGACGAGATCACACAGATCGCCGCGGGACCCGAGCGCATGAGCGTGTTCGAGATCAATGCGCTGCTTTACCTGCCGCCGCATCCGCGCGAAGGCCTGGAGCGTGCGCTGCGGATTCCCGCGCTGAGCCGCGGGTGGCACCGTTCATTCGAGGCGCTGCTCGAGCAGCAGAAGGATAACAAGGCCGCGGGAAACGCCGGGCTTGGGCCGGCGGCGAGCCCTCCTCCGGCCTGGCGCGGGTTCCGCTCCTTTCGCGTGGCGCGCAAGATCGCGGAAAGCGGCAACGTGACGTCGCTGATTCTCGAACCCGTCGACGGACATCCGGTGGCGGTCGCTCTGCCCGGTCAGTTCGTCGTCATCAGGCTCGAACCTTCCACTGCGCAGGCAATGACGCGCAGCTATTCGCTCTCGAGCGGCGCCGATGCCGCGTCCTATCGCGTCAGCATCAAGCGCGAAGCGCACGGCGCCGCCAGCCGTTACATTGCCGACGAGCTGGTGGACGGCGCTGCCGTGCAGCTCGGTGCACCACGCGGCAGTTTCACGCTACGACCGGGCACCCGGCCCGTCGTCCTGCTGAGCGCCGGTATCGGCGTCACCCCGGTGCTCGCGATGCTCCACGCGCTCGCCGCGGAAGCGACGACTCGCGACGTCTGGTGGCTGCACGGCACCCGCAACGGCCGCGAACATGCGTTCGCCGCCGAGGCGCGCGAGTTGCTAGGTGGGCTCTCTCGTCACCATAGCCATATCTGCTACAGCGCGCCTGACCCGGACGATCGTCTCAACGTGGAGTTCGATACAGTCGGACATCTCGACGCACGCCTGCTCCAGACTCTGAGCGTGCCGCGTGACGGCGATTTCTATCTGTGCGGACCGGCAGCTTTCATGAGCGATCTGAAAGCTGGCCTCACCACGTTGGGTATCGCACCGGATCGCGTCCACACCGAATTGTTCGGCGCCGGACCATCCTTGACGCCCGGCATAGCGCCCTCCCCGCAGAAGCGAGCGCACTCGCCGGTCGGCGCACCCGGCCCCGGCCCGATGGTTTCGTTCGCCCGCAGTGGCCTCAACGTGTGCTGGGCACCGGCCTACGCCAGCCTGCTGGAATTGGCCGAGGCGTGCGACGTCCCCGTGCGCTGGTCGTGCCGGACCGGCGTCTGCCACAATTGCGAGAGCGGATTGATCGCGGGGACGGTCGACTATGCGCCGGATCCGCTCGATCCGCCGGCGGACGGCAATGTCCTGATCTGCTGCTCACGGCCCCGAAACGACGTCGTGATTGATCTGTAAAACCGGGAGAGCGTAATGCGACCTGACATCATGCCGGGAGTAACCTTCCCGGATTACGAACTCAGCGACCACACCGGCAAGCATCGAAAGCTCTCCGAGCTGCAGGCGGGCGATCCGATGGTGCTCGTGCTCGGCCGCGGCGGATTCTGTCCGAAGGATCGTCGCCAAGCCGAAGGCTTGCTGCAACTCCATCGCGAGATGGAGGTGGGCTATTGCCGGATGGTCACGATCACGACCGACAACATCACCCAGACCAGCGAATATCGCAGCGGCGTCGGAGCGCACTGGCCCTTCCTCTCGGATCCGCGACGCCTCGTTCAGAAGGATCTCGACATCGCCGAATACACCGATCCCGTCCACAATCCGATGATTCCGCACGTGATCGTGCTCGAGCCCGGTCTCGTGGTTCACAAGATCTACAACGGCTACTGGTTCTTCGGCCGTCCAACCGTCGAAGAACTCCGCCAGGACCTCAGGGCAGTCGGCATGAAGTGCCGGCCGGATTGGGACATTACGGCGCCCGGCCTCAGGGCCCTGTGGGACCAGGGCCGCAAGGAGCATTTTCATCCCTACGGCAAGGCTTACGTCGAAACTCTCGGCGAACGGGATTAGAACCACATTCCGACATCGCCCGCTCGGGCGAATGCCGGCTTGGAATGTGGATGATCCAGATGAAGACCAAACCCGCTCCCCGTGCCGACCGCATGGGCGCGCGCCAGATCTACGAAGCCCTGCGGGATCAGATCATGGCGCGGGTGTTCGGGATCGACGGCTTGCTGCCGTCCTCCCGCGCCCTGGCCGGCGAGATGGGCGTGGCACGCTCGACCGTCACGATCGCCTACGAACAGCTCGCCGCCGAAGGCTTCATCGAGACACGCCATGGCGCGCGACCGCGGGTGGGTCGCGCCGTCGTCGAACGGGGACACACGCGCGTACTGTCGCGCCCGCCGGCGCGGAAGGTGCGGCTGTCGGCCTTCGGGGACCGGTTGCTTCAAGACCCGCCGCGCTGGACCGAGCCGCCGCGCGGGCTTGTCGCGAACTTCCGCTATGGCGAGCTCGCGCCGTCGGATTTCCCGGTAGTGGCCTGGAAGAAGGCCGTGACTGCCGCGATGGCCCGCAAGCCCGAGCGGCTGGCCTATGACGATCCCTGCGGCGCGCTGCGGCTGCGGACCGCGCTCCAAGGCTATCTCTGGCGGTCGCGCAGCGTCCGCTGCGAGGTCGATCAGATCGTTGTCGTCAACGGCTCGCAGCAGGGCCTCGACATCTGCGCGCGCCTGCTGCTCGATGCCGGCGACCGCTTCGTGATGGAGGATCCCGGCTACCAGATGGCGCGGCATACTTTCGCGGCGACGGGCGCGGAGACGATCCCGATTCCCGTCGACGCGGATGGACTGGAGACAGCGCGGCTCGATGGCGTCGAAGCCCGCCTCGCCTATGTCACGCCCTCGCACCAATATCCGCTCGGCGGCGTCATGCCGATCGGACGCCGGCACCAATTGCTCGCCTGGGCCAGGGCAAACGACGCCTACGTGATCGAGGACGATTACGACAGCGAGTATCGCTACGATACCAAGCCGATTCCGCCCCTGCACGCGCTGGAAGGCGGCGGCAACGTGATCTATCTCGGCACCGTCTCCAAGACGCTCTCCCCGACCTTGCGGATCGGCTATCTGGTGGTGCCCGCCGCCCTGCGATCCCTGTTCGCCGCCGCCAAGCAGATCATGGACCGGCACACACCGCTGATCGAACAGGACGCACTCGCGTCGATGCTGGAAAGCGGCGCCTATGACGGCCACATCAGACGCGTGCGCCGGCGCAACGCCGAACGCCAGCGCACGCTGCTCGACGCGCTTCGCCGCCGGTTCGGGGATCGCGTCCGGATCGAGGGCACGGCCGCCGGCCTGCACATCGTGGCGTGGTTCGACAACCTGCCGCAGAAGCGAGAGGACGCATTGATCAAGGCAGCCCAGGCAAAGGGCCTCGGCATCTATCCCGTCTCGGCACTGTTCGTCGGACTTCGCCGACCGCGGAAGACAATCGGCCTCGTCATGGGCTATTCGGCACTGGAGGTGTCACAGATCGAGCGCGGCTGCAGGCTTCTCGCACAGGCCGTCGCCGAACTGGACTGATCAAATAGACGATAACTGGCAGTTTCTTACAGACCAGATTTCGGCTATCTCCATATCAACACCGGAGATAGACCATGTACATCCCTCCCGCCTTCAAGGACGATATCGAGAGCATCCGGGCGACCATTCGCGGCGCCCGCCTCGCCAGTCTGGTCACGGCCACCACCGAAGGCCCGGTCGCCACACCGCTGCCGCTCTTTCTCGAGGAGAGCGAAGGCGAGCATGGCGTGCTGTACGGACATGTGGCGAAAGCCAATCCGCAATGGAAACTGCCGCCGATCGGAGATGCGCTGGCAATCTTCAGCGGTCCCGACGCCTATGTGACGCCGTCGTGGTACGCGACCAAGCAGGAGACCGAAAAGGTCGTGCCGACCTGGAACTACGTCGCGGTGCATGCCTATGGCCCGGTCGAATTCTTCCAGGACCCCGAGCGTCTGCTCGAGGCCGTGACGCGGCTCACGAACAGGCATGAAGGATCGCGTGCCAAGCCCTGGGCCGTCACGGATGCCCCTGCGGATTTCATCGCCGCGCAGTTGCGTGGAATCGTTGGCGTACGCATTCCCGTCGTGCGGTTCGAAGGCAAGCGCAAGATGAGTCAGAACCGTCCCGAGGCTGACCGTGTCGGCGTCGCGCAAGGTCTCGCAGCGAGCGAGAACGCAGGTGATCGCGAGGTTGCGCCATTGATTCCGGTTCCGGTGTAGTGACCACTAGGTTCCCGGCACTCGCTGTCGGGAACCATCGTCCTGTCAGGCTCGTTGATACATCTCAGCAAGCATCTCCTGACAGGATTCCCATGTGCCGCTGGATCGCATACCGGGGCGAGACCACGTCTTTCGAACCCTACGTCACCGAGCCCGAGCATTCGCTGATCGCGCAAAGCATCCGCTCGCTCCAGTCGACCGCCGGCTCGAATGGCGACGGCTTTGGTCTCGGCTGGTACGGCGAGCATCCGGAGCCTGGTCTTTATCGTGAAACACGCCCGGCCTGGTCGGACGAAAATCTCCGCTATCTCTGCCGGCATCTGCGCTCGCATCTGTTCTTCGCCCATGTGCGTGCCGCCACCGGCACGGCGGTGACGCGGCAGAACTGTCATCCCTTTGCCTGCGGCCACTGGATGTTCATGCACAACGGTTTCGTCGGCAGCTGGAATCGCCTGCGGCGCAAGGTCGAGGCGCTGATCCCCGACGCCTACTATCCTTCGCGGACAGGCACGACCGATTCGGAAGCCGTGTTTCTCGCCATGATGGGCGCGGGGCTCGATGCCGATCCGCTCGGCGCAACGCATCGCGTGCTGCGAGCCCTCGTCGGCCTCGTCAACGAAGGCGAGCTTCGCGAGCGGCTACGCTTCACCAGCGCCATCGCCAACGGGCGGGATCTCTATGCGTTCAGGGTTGCGGTCAACGATGCCGCCAACACGCTGTATTTCCGCGAGGCTGGCGGCCAGGTCATCGTCGTGTCCGAGCCGTTCGACAAGGAAACGGACTGGACGGAAGTGCCCGCGAATCACGCGCTGGTCGCACGTGCGTCCGAAAGCGCGAAGATTGTTCCGTTCGACCTTGCAATTTCCGGTGGGGCCGATGCGGAACCTGCCCCTGTCAGAAGGATTATCGCCCGCGGGTAAATACCTTGGTCGGGTGGCACGATGACATTGGCGTCAGACGTCTTGAAACTGCTGCGACTCGATTCCTCCGACAGGCAGCACCTCGTCATTCGCTCGGCCGGCGGACGCGGCAAGGCCGCGGAATATTCGTTCGGTATCGAGGAGGAATACTTTCTCGCCGATCGCCGCAGCCTGGAGGTCGCGATCCAGACCCCCAATGAGCTATTCGAATCTGCGAGTTGGTCGACAGGCGGCCAGGCCATGCGGGAGATGTTGCAGTCGCAACTCGAGGTCGCCACCAACGTTCATGTCGACGTCGCCGACGCGCGCGAAGAACTTCGCTTCCTGCGTCGCGAAGTCGCAAACGTCGCGGCACAATACGGCTTCGTGATCATGGCCTGCGGCACGCATCCGACCGCGGTCTGGCGCATGTCGCAGCCGAGCCCGAAACCGCGCTACGAGGAGATGATCGAGGATCTGCGCAGCATCGGCCACCGCAACCTGATGTGCGGTATGCACGTGCACGTCCAGTTGCCCGACCCCGAGAAGCGCATAGCGGTGATGCGAGCGATGCTGCCGCATCTGCCCTTGTTCATCGCCCTGTCGGCCTCCTCCCCATTCTGGAATTCACACAAGACCGGACTGAAGGGCTATCGGCTCGCCGCCTATTCCGAGCTGCCGCGCACCGGCCTGCCCGAATTGTTCGAGAGCCGGCAGGACTACGACGGATATGTCGGCGCGTTGCAGCGCTCCGGCGTGATCCCTGATGAAAGCCACATCTGGTGGGCCATGCGCCCCTCCATGAAGCACCCCACCCTCGAGCTGCGTGCGCCCGATACCTGCACCTTCGTCGACGATGCCGTTGCCATTGCCTCGCTCTATCGCTGCCTGACGCGCTATCTCTACCTGCGACCTCATCTCTCGAAAGAGGTCACCGCGGTCGAACGCGCGATTGCGGTGGAGAACAAATGGCGCGCCCAGCGCTACGGCACCGATTGCATCTTTGCCTCCAAGGACGGGCCGGTCGAGATCTCCGAGCTGCTCTCCCGCGTGATCAAGGACATCGCCGAAGACGCCGCGGCGCTGAACTGCGCGGCCGAGGTCGAACACTGCCGCACCATCGTCGAGCGTGGCAGCTCGGCGGAATTTCAGCTTCGCGCTTTCCGCGACAATGCGGAAGAGATCGCCGCCGTGTCGCGCTGGATCGCAGACGCGACGATCGCGGGCACGAGCGCCCCGGCGACAGGCGTCGCTGCGCCCTCATAGCGCCCGCGCAAGCTTCGGGAGCAACAATGTCGCTCCTGAATTCGGAAGGTCGCGGAGAGAACCATGAATCGCGTCAAATGTTGCGCCGGCTGCGGCCATGGCCTCATTCCGATGCTCTCGGCCAAAGGGCGCGCAGAGCTCAGCTGCCTGTGGTGCGAGCTCATCGAGGCGCGTGCAGTGGACATGGCGAAGTGGGCCGACAGCCCGTACGGCAAGCCCGAGCGGACCGTCCGTCGATCTTTCGACTGAACGGTGAGACACCGCCGACTTCCCTGGTCGGCGCGGCTGCACGTCCGCGCCAGAATGCCGACAAATTAGACAAGACACCTCTCGTCGCCAGGCTTGCAGATTGGGCGAACATGGCCATGCAGGCTGGCGAAGCGTGTCATCTAACCTCAGGTGCAACCTCGATTTTTCTTCGCGTGGCGGCTCGTCGCAAAGCCTTGCGTGCCGCCCGGCGCCTCGACTGGCCCAGAATTCGCAAGGCAGCATCAGGCCTGATCCCCTGCTCTCCCGATTGGAGCAGCAAGATGCGTGTGCCGAGAGACCGGGTGAGCGGCCCAGATCGGAGAATGCCATGAACGTGCATGCCGCCGGCGATCTCAAAATCACCGGCCTCACCCGCCCGGACGGCGCCCCCCTTCGCCTCAACGACCGGGATTTCGTGGCGATCGACCGCGACCGGAATGCGAAGTTCGAGGCGACGTACCGGCCGCAAGCCCTCTACAATCGCGCCAACGAAGGCTTTCACGCCAACAACGAAACCTTCCTGCTGCACGAGGTCGCGACCAATCTGCCGATCTATCTGCCCGACACCGGTCCGACAGATTTCCATCTTCATTTGCCCCCAGGTGGCTTTCAGCTCGTGCTGGTCACCTCGGGCGCGTTCACCTTCGACTATGACGGCCGCTTCTACAATGTCGGCCCCGGCGCGGTGATGCTGCAAAGCGCGATCGTGCACCGCCAGCTATTCTACACCTGGTCGGGACTGTCGACCGAAGAGAATTTGAAGACACCACAAACGGTGGCGCCGGATCCAATTTCCATGGGCTATTCCGGCAAATTCCTCGAAGCCTTCATCACCGATCCGACGACCTTTCCAAACCCGACCATTGTCGGTCCGGACCAGATCAACGAAGACGAGACGCCACGGGTGGCATGGAGCCATTCTCTGCATGATCGACCTGCGGACGGAAGCTTTTGGCTCCAGGACCCGCTGGCGCTCGATGCGCTGTTCAAGCCGCTCACCGACAGCCCGGTCAAATCATCCATGCCGGTCTATGTGCGCGACATCGGCATCGAAGTGCCGAGCGGGCATCTCGTCGCCGGCCACATCATCGCAACCGACCCGCGCGGCCAATCGCTCCTGCCCAAGAGCACGTCGGCAGCGGCGGACACCACATGTTTCGGCAAGGGCGAGGTTGTGATCTACCGCGTCATCCGCGGCACGGCCGAATTCAGGAACAGGACTGGTGAGACTTTTGAGCTCACGGCCGGCGACGTGGTGACGGCAGGCAAGAATGCCACGACCCTCGTCGGTATCGGTGAGAACACGCAGGTCCTTCGGCTCGGCCTTCTCAAAGGCATGAACGACCTCCGCAGCTGGACGCCGACCCAACGCGACGAGATCGACGGCCTCGCCGGTCAGATCATCACACAGAAGGACATCCGTCCCCTGCGCACCGAGGGCAAGCCGGTCGGGTATCTCTACGACTGAGCGGAGTTACTCCGCCGCCTGGCGGACGTGGCGGGCGGTCGGGGTGCGCATGGTGACGAGCTCTTCGGCCGCCGTCGGATGCAGCGCAATCGTCGCATCGAAATCGGCCTTGGTCGCCTTCATCTTCACCGCAATCGCGACCGCCTGGGTGATCTCGGCCGCGGCATCGCCGACGATGTGACAGCCGAGCACGCGGTCGGTTGAACCATCGACGACGAGCTTCATCAGCACGCGGGTATCGCGGCCCGACATCGTCGCCTTGATGGGCCGGAACGTGGTCTTGTAGATGTCGACATGGCTGAATTGCGCGCGGGCCTCGGTCTCGGTGAGGCCGACGGTGCCGACCTCCGGCTGCGAGAACACGGCGGTCGGGATGTTGGCGTGATCCACCTGAACCTCGCGCTTGCCGAACACGGTGTCGGCGAACGCATGGCCCTCGCGGATCGCGACCGGCGTCAGGTTGAAGCGATGGGTGACGTCGCCGATCGCATAGATGCTGTCGACCGAGCTCTTCGAGAAATGGTCGACGGCGATGCCGCCGTTCCTGGGGTTGATGGCGACGCCGGCCTTCTCCAGGCCGAGATTGGCGACGGCGGGATGGCGGCCGATCGCGAACATCACCTGGTCGGAGGCGAGGCTCGACCCGTTCGACAGATGCGTGGTGAATTCCTCGCCGTGCCGATCCACCTTCACCACCGTGCAGCCGGTGAGGATGGTGATGCCCTGCTTCTCCATCTCGGCGCGGACGTGGCCGCGAACATCCTCGTCAAACCCGCGAAGAATGTTGTCGCCGCGATAGATGACGGTGACGTCGGAGCCAAAGCCGGCGAAGATGCCGGCGAACTCCAGCGCGATGTAGCCGCCGCCCTGGATCACGATCCGCTTCGGCAGCTTGGTCAGGTGAAACGCCTCGTTGGAGGAGATCACGTGCTCGATGCCGGGAATCGGAGCGCCGTGATTGGGCGCGCCGCCGGTGGCGATCAAAATGTATTTTGCGGTGATCTTCCTGTCGTTCTCGAGCAGGCGGACGGTGTGCTTGTCCTCGATCACCGCGCGGCTCTTGACGATCTGCGCGCCCGACTTCTCGACATTGGCGGTGTAAGCCGCCTCGAGACGCGCGATCTCCTTGTCCTTGTTGGCGATCAGCGTCGGCCAGTCGAAGGTCGCAGGCGGAACGGTCCAGCCAAAACCGGCGGCGTCCTCGATCTCATGGCGGAAATGCGAGCCGATGACGAACAGCTTCTTCGGCACGCAGCCGCGGATAACACAGGTCCCGCCCATGCGGTACTCTTCCGCGATCATCACGCGGGCACCGTAACCGGCCGCGATGCGGGCGGCACGCACGCCGCCCGAACCGCCACCGATGACAAAGAGGTCGACGTCGAATTCAGCCATTGTCCACTCCGACCTCTTTCACAACATGATCCGGATTCTGATCAGATAGGAACTGTCAGATCTCCTTGCCACGCTTGCGCATCTCGGCGCGGAAGTTGCCCATCACCGTCTCGGAGAAGTTCTGGGCCCAGGAGTTCATGAAGGCCATGCTCAGGCCGATCGCGCGCGGCTCGGCCTCGATCAGTTTCTTGCCCAGTGGCGACTTGTAGAAGGTGACGAGATCCTTCAGCTCCTGCTCGGTGAACTCGCTGGCATAGACCTGCGCCATGCCATCACCGATCTCGCTCTCGCGGCCCTTGAGCTGCTGGGCGACGATCTGGGCGACCTCGGTGAGATCCTTCTGATAGTTGAGGTTCTGCTGGATCAGCGCGATCTTGGTCTTATCGACCAGACCGGGCACGGCGTTGGCGTACATCGCACTGGCGTTCTTGATCGCCAGGATCTCCTTGGCCGCCGCGATGGCGGCCGGCGACGATTTCGGCGCCGCGGCCTGCTGGGCCCCGGCCGGGACGACCGAGAGGGCCAGTCCCACAGCGAGAGTCGCGACCGGCAACAATTTCAAAACGCTCTTCATTCCTAGTCTCCTTTCGGCTTTCGCCGTTCAATCACGCGAATTCCCTCGCCACCCGCCAAAACAGCCGAGCTGGCCAAGCCGATGAACAAACCATGCTCGACCACGCCGGGGATCGCGCTCAACGCCGTGGCGAGGCGAGCGGGATCCTCAATTTTTTCGAGCTGGGCATCGACGATCCAGTGGCCGCCATCGGTGACGAAAACGTGGCCGTCCTTGCCGTTGCGGACCGCCATCGGCCCGGAAACGCCGCATTCCGTGAACGCCTTCTCGATCGCGCGTCGCGTTGCGCCAAGCCCGAACGGGATGACTTCGACCGGCAGCGGAAAGCGGCCGAGTGTCGGCACCCATTTGGTGTCGTCGGCAATCACGATCATGCGATCCGAGGCAGCCGCGACGATCTTCTCGCGCAACAGCGCGCCGCCGCCGCCCTTGATCAGATTGAGTTCGGGGTCGATCTCGTCGGCGCCGTCGACGGTGATGTCGAGATGGTCGATCTCGTCCAGCGTGGTCAGCGGCACGCCGCAGCGGATTGCATCGAGGCGCGTCGCCTCGGAGGTCGGCACGCCGATCACTTTCAGCCCGGCGCGGACCCGCTCGCCGAGCAGCTCGACGAAATGTTTTGCGGTCGAGCCGGTGCCGAGCCCGAGCTGCATGCCGTCACGGACCTCCTCGAGGGCGCGCGCCGCAGCCTGCCGCTTCAACTGGTCCATGTTCACGTTTGCGCCGTCCCTGAATGACGAGTGTGCCGGTAGGCTTGCGGCGGCCTGTGTAGCCTCGTTTTCCCTCGGAGAACAGGGTCTGGGGGAACAGGCCTCCGAGCCCACCTTATAAGGTGATCTTATGGCTTCGGCCCTTGCGCGGGCGGAGCCGGGCCGGTAGCGCTGGACCATGATCCCCTCCCACACCATCGTCTTCGATCTCGACGGCACGCTTGTGGATACGGCGCCCGACCTGATCACCGCCCTCAATTACGTGCTCGACCGCGAAGGCCTGCCGCCCGTGCCGATGGCCTCGGCCCGCAACATGATCGGCGCCGGCGCCCGCAAGCTGATCGAGCGGGGGCTGGAGGCCGAGGGCCGCAGCGTCACGGTTGCCGACATGGACCGGATGACGGCCGATTTCATCGCCTATTACGCCGACAATATCGCGGTCGAATCCCGGCCCTTCGAGGGGCTGGAGGCCGCGCTCGACCATTTTGCGGCCCAGGGCCATCGCCTCGCGGTCTGCACCAACAAGCTGGAATGGTTGTCGAAGCGCCTGCTGGACCAGCTTGACCTGAGCCGGCGCTTCGCCGCGATCTGCGGCGCCGACACTTTTGGCGTCCAGAAGCCCGATCCGACCATTTTCCGCGAAACGGTGGCGCGGGCCGGCGGCGAGGTCAAAGCCAGCATCATGGTCGGCGACGCCGGACCCGATGTCGGCGTGGCCCGGCGCGCCGGAGTTCCGGTGATCGGGGTCAGCTTCGGCTATACGGACGTGCCGATCGCCGAGCTGAAGCCGGACCGGCTGATCCATCACATGCGCGACCTGCCGGCCGCCGCCAGCAGCCTGATGATTGCGCAGGAAGCTCTCAAGTAGCTGACAGAGCTTAGTTATTCCGCGGAATCCCGCGTTAACCATCTGCTAACTATGCACCGCCCGCCGATTGCTTGCTTGGAACGACGCTCCTAAGTTCGCCCGGGGATGTGGCGGTTCGTCGCACTAGGTGGATGGTCATGCGTCGTGTCATCGCGATTGCGTTAGCTGGGGTAAGCCTCCTGGGAGCAACGAGCCTTGCCGGCTGCTCCTCGATGTCTTCGGTTTCCTGGGACATGTTCAAATCGGCCCCGCCGATGGTCCAGGTCCGGCTCGAATCCAATCCTCCGGGTGCTGACACCACGACCTCGCTCGGTGGAGGCTGCAAGACCCCCTGCTCCGTGTCGGTTCCCGCCCCCGACGTCCCCTTTACGGTCGCTTTCGCGCTGCCGAAACACCAGCCTGTCAGCGTGCCGGTGAACGTCATCAGGAATCCCGGGGACTTCACCACGCCCGCCTCGATCACCACCGACCCAAACCCGGTTTTCGCGGAGCTCCAGCCGGCCGTTCCGCCAAAACCGGTCCGCAAGCCGCACCGGCCGAAGAAACCGAAACCGGCGGCGCCCGCCGCTGCCCCGGCGGCTGCTGCCGCACCGATCTCGGGCTCGCCGTTCCCCGATCCGAACACGGGCAAGCGCTGACCTCTACGAACGCCCCAATTGTCTCTGACGCTTCCGATGCTTAGATTGCGTCCAGGGCGCCGCTGAAGCAAAGCTGCTCCGGTCGCCGCAAGTGACAAGGCATTTGGTATGAACGGACTTTCCGCGAGCCCCCGCGCCGCGCTGTCGAGCGCGATGACCGATCCGTTCGGACGGACCATCTCGTATTTGCGCGTCTCCGTCACCGACCGCTGCGACCTGCGCTGCTTCTACTGCATGTCGGAAGACATGACGTTCCTGCCCAAGGCAGACCTGCTGACGCTGGAGGAACTCGACCGGCTCTGCTCGGCCTTCATCGCCAAGGGCGTGAAGAAGCTGCGGCTCACGGGCGGCGAACCGCTGGTCCGCCGCAACGTGATGACATTGGTGCGCTCGCTGTCGCGGCATCTCGAGAGCGGCGCGTTGAGCGAGCTGACGCTGACCACCAACGGCACCCAGCTTGCGAAACACGCGAGCGAACTCGCCGATTGCGGCGTCCGCCGCATCAACGTTTCGCTCGACACGCTCGATCCGCAGAAGTTTCGCGAGATCACCCGCTGGGGCGAGATCGACAAGGTGCTGGAAGGTATCGAGGCCGCGCGTACTGCGGGCCTCGCGGTCAAGATCAACGCCGTTGCGCTGAAGAACCTCAACGAGGACGAACTTCCCGACCTGATGCGCTGGGCCCACGGCAAGGGCATGGGGCTGACGCTGATCGAGGTCATGCCGATGGGCGAGATCGGGTCGGGACGAATCGACCAGTACCTGCCGCTGTCGCTGGTGCGCGCGCGCCTGGCCCAGCAGTTCACGCTGACCGATCTGGCCGAGAGCACCGGGGGGCCGGCGCGCTATGTCAGCGTCGCCGAGACCGGCGGCAAGCTCGGCTTCATCACCCCGATGACCCACAATTTCTGCGAATCCTGCAACCGCGTGCGCGTCACCTGCACGGGAACGCTGCACACCTGCCTCGGCCACGAGGATGCCTCCGATTTGCGCAAACCTTTGCGTGCATCCGATGACGATTCGCTGCTTGCGGATGCGATCGACCGCGCCATTGGGCTGAAGCCCAAGGGCCACGATTTCATCATCGACCGCCGCCACGACCGCCCCAGCGTCTCTAGGCACATGAGCGTCACCGGCGGCTAGCATCGGCTGCCCGGCCGCGGCTTATTCCCCTTAACTATCAACAAACTTCCGATTGACTGGCGGCAAACTCGCTGGTTTGGTGCGGCTGCCTCATGCCTGCGCGGCGAGACAAGCCAACGCGCCACTCGGCGCAGTCAAGACGGCCGGGGCAAATCGGGGAGGACCAATCTTGCAAGCGCTCCTGAAGCTGAGCAATGGAATTGACGCGTTCACACGTTGGACCGGCAAACGTCTGGCGTGGCTGATTCTGCTCGCCGTCGTCATCTCGGCGCTGAATGCGATCATTCGGAAGACGTTGGACACGTCCTCCAACTCCTGGCTCGAGCTGCAATGGGTGCTTTTCAGCATCGTGTTCCTGCTGTGCGCGTCCTGGACGCTGCTCGATAACGAGCACATCCGGATCGACATCTTCAACAGCATGATGCCGAAGCGGGCTCGCAACATCATCGACATCATCGGGCACATCTTCTTCCTGATCCCGCTGACCATTGTCATGATCGTGACCGGGATACCGTTCTTCCTGCGCTCGCTTCAGATCAACGAGCAATCCGGCAATGCGGGCGGCCTGCCGCAATGGCCGGCAAAAGCGCTGATCATGATCGGCTTCACCCTCCTGCTGGTTCAAGGCATCTCCGAGCTGATCAAGCGAATCGCCATCATGCGCGGAATGATCCCGGATCCTCACGAGTCGCAGGTCTCCGCACTGGAGGCCGAGGTCGAGCACCTCGTCGAAGCGATCGAAAAGAAGTAGCCGCTGGCGACGGTTTAGGGGGAAGTCATGACCGCGTTTATTATCGCCAATCTGGCGCCCATCATGTTCGCGACGCTCGTCGTCGTGCTGCTGCTCGGCTATCCGGCGGCCTTTTCGCTCGGCGCCGTCGGCCTGTTCTTCGCCATCATCGGCGTCGAGCTCGGGCAATTCCACCCGGACTTTCTGCAGGCCCTGCCCGAGCGCGTCTACGGCGTGATGAACAACGACACGCTGCTCGCCATTCCCTTCTTTACCTTCATGGGACTGGTGCTCGAGCGCTCCGGCATGGCCGAGGATCTGCTCGACACCATCGGCCAGTTGTTCGGCACCATCCGCGGCGGCCTCGCCTACGCGGTGGTGTTCGTCGGCGCCCTGCTTGCGGCGACGACCGGCGTCGTGGCGGCCTCGGTGATCTCGATGGGCCTGATCTCGCTGCCGATCATGCTGCGTTACGGCTACGACCGCCGCGTGGCGACCGGCATCATCGCGGCCTCCGGCACGCTGGCGCAGATCATTCCACCGTCGCTCGTCCTGATCGTGATGGCCGACCAGCTCGGCAAGTCGGTCGGCGACATGTACGAGGGCGCTTTCATTCCGGGCTTGGTGCTCGCCGGCCTCTATGCGACTTACGCGTTCCTCGTGACCATGATTTTCCCGAAGGCCGCCCCGGGCCTGCCGAAGGAAGCCATCGGTTTCCGCGAGGAGAGCGGCGACCGCGGCCTGAAGTCCCTCGGCGTGCTGTTCCTGGCGAGCTGCGTGTTCGGCTGGTTCATGATGCGGAATTCGGAGACACACGGCGCCGACTTCGTCGTGCTCAGCATGTTCTTCGGCATCCTCTTCGCGTTCTTCGTCGCCATCGCGAACTGGGTCCTCGACAAGCTGACGGGCTTCCGTTTCCTTTCGAAGATGGCGCAACAGACCACCTTCGTCATGGTGCCGCCGCTGTTCCTGATCTTCCTGGTGCTGGGCACGATCTTCATCGGTGTCGCGACGCCCACCGAAGGCGGTGCGATGGGCGCGGCCGGCGCCCTCATTCTCGGAGCCGCGAAGCGGCGCCTGACCTGGGACCTCGTTCGTCAAGCCACCGAATCGACGGCGAAGCTGTCCGCCTTCGTCGTCTTCATCCTGGTCGGCGCGCGCGTGTTCTCGCTCACCTTCTACGGCGTCAGCGGCCACGTCTGGGTCGAGCACCTGCTGACCTCGCTGCCCGGCGGCCAGGTCGGCTTCCTGATCTTCGTCAACGCCTTCGTGTTCGTGCTGGCGTTCTTCCTCGACTTCTTCGAACTGGCTTTCATTGTGATCCCGCTGCTCGGGCCGGCTGCCGAGCATCTCGGCATCGATCTGATCTGGTTCGGCGTCATCCTCGGCGTCAACATGCAGACGTCGTTCATGCATCCGCCGTTCGGATTTGCGCTGTTCTATTTGCGCTCGGTGGCGCCGAAGGAGCGCTATACCGATCGCGTCACGGGCAAGCGCATGGAGCCGGTCACGACGGGACAGATCTATTGGGGCGCGGTGCCGTTCGTCGTCATCCAGATGATCATGGTGCTGCTGGTGATCATGTTCCCGTCGATGGTGATGCACTACAAGGGCGTGCAATCCACCGTCGATCCCAACAGCATCAAGATCGACATTCCCCAGATCGATCTGCCGCCGCTCGACTTCGGCCAACCGAAGCAATAGCGCCCGGCCGGCCCCGCAAAAAAGAAACCCGGAGCTTTCGCTCCGGGTTTTTTCGTTTGGGCGGATCGTGCGCTCTGCGATCAGCTCTGCGAGTTGCGCGCCATGAAGTTGTCATAGCCGACTTCGGCGACCTGGAACCACTGATATCCGTTGTTCGAGAACGCGGTCAGCGATTCGTAGACCTTCTTGAAATCCGCGTTGGTGGCGGAGACTTCGGTGTGCAGCTCCTTTGCCGCCTTGAAGCAGGCCTGCATGACCTCTGGCGAGAACGGATGCAGCTTGGCTCCGGCCGCGAGCAGACGCCGCAACGCCGGTGGATTAGACTGGTCATACTTCGCCATCATCCAGTTGTTGGCGTAGTGCCCCGCCTGCTCGAGGATGCTCTGATAGTGCTTCGGCAGCGCATTCCACTTGTCCTGGTTGACGAAGGCGAGAAGCATGGGCCCGCCTTCCCACCAGCCCGGGAAGTAATAATGCGGCGCGACTTTCACGAAGCCGAGCTTCTCGTCGTCATAGGGCCCGACCCATTCCGCCGCGTCGATGGTGCCCTTCTCCAGCGCCGGATAGATGTCGCCGCCGGCGATCTGCTGCGGCACCGCGCCGAGTTTGGCCATCACTTTTCCGGCGAAGCCGCCGATGCGGAATTTCAACCCGCTGAAGTCCTGAGGCGTCTTGACCTCCTTGCGGAACCAGCCACCCATCTGACAGCCGGTGTTGCCGGCAAGCAGCGAGACGACGTTGTACTTCTTGTAGAACTCGTTGAGAATCTCCCTGCCGCCGCCCAGCATGTACCAGGCCTGGTTGATGCGCATGTTCGGTCCGAACGGTACAGCCGAGCCGAAGGTGAAGGTCGGGTCCTTGCCGAAGTAATAGTAGGACGCGGTGTGGCCGATTTCGCAGGTGCCGTTCTGCACGGCATCGAGCACCTGAAGGCCCGGCACGATCTCGCCGCCGGCAAATGTCTGAATCTGGAATTTGTTGTCGGTCGCTTCGGCGACCATCTTGGCCATCATCTCGGCGCCGCCATAGAGCGTATCGAGTGATTTCGGCCAGCTCGTCGGCATACGCCATTTGATCTCGGGCGTCGTCTGCGCGATCGCTGGAGCGGCGAGCGTGGCGACACCCGCCGCACCAAGCCCGGTGACCTTGATGAAATCTCGTCTTTTCATGATTTCCTACCCTGATGGATTGTGATGATGGGCCTTCTTGCCGAGGCTTGGAGGCCAGCATGGAACAAGTGTCATCCGATTTCCATCCCTCACGATGTGAGGGACGAAAATGCTCAGCTCCCGCGCCATCCGATCCTACGACTTTAGGCTTAGGCGGCCGGCCGCCCTGGCCCTTCCCATCACGTCCGCCTCGGCGGGGCATGACGGGTGCCCCGGACGCGTGACAAGCGCCGGAAACACGGGCATACCGCGCCATCCCCCAACCCAAGGCCGCCGCGCATGCCTCGATCGCACCCTGCTCCATCGCTCGTTGGTCCCTTGATCGCGTCGCTCTGGCTGGCCTGTGCGGCAATGACGGCGCATGCCGAGCCCAGCGCGAATGTCATGGCCGACGTCCATGCGCTGGCGCAAAAGGAGCAGCAGCCGCTGCTCGACACGCTGCGCGATCTCGTCAGCATCGAATCCGGCAGCAAGGATGTCGAAGGCCTGAACCAGATCGCCGAGCGCGTTGCCGGCCAGCTCAAGCAGCTCGGCGGCACGGTGGAGATCCTGCAACCCGCCGACGTCTATCGCCTCGACGACACGCCCGAGAAGATCGGCCCGGCCGTACACGCCGTATTCAAGGGCACAGGCACCAAGAAGATCATGCTGATCGCCCACATGGACACCGTGTACCTGAAGGGCATGCTGAAGGATCAACCGTTCCGCATCGACGGCGACAAGGCCTACGGCCTCGGCATTGCCGACGACAAGCAGGGCGTCGCGCTCATTCTCCATACCGTGGCGGTGCTGCAGAAGCTGAGCTTCCGGGATTACGGCACGCTCACGGTGCTCACCAATGGCGACGAGGAGATCTCGTCACCCGGCTGGCGCAGCACCATCACCAGGTTCGCCGCAGATCAGGACGTGGTGTTCTCGTTTGAAGGCGGCGGCACCGACGGCACGCTGCGGCTGGCCACCAGCGGCATCGGCTCGGCCTACCTCACGGTGCAGGGCAAGTCGTCGCATGCGGGCTCCCGGCCCGAGGGCGGCGTCAATGCACTGTACGAACTCTCGCATCAGGTGCTGCAGATGAAGGACCTGTCCAAACCGGAGCAAGGCCTGAAACTGAACTGGACGGTCTCCAAGGCCGGCACCAACCGCAACGTCATCCCCGCGGAGGCCACGGCCCAGGCGGACGCGCGCGCGCTCAAGGTCGCCGATTTCGACGAGCTGGAGAAAGCGCTACAGGACAAGATCAAGAACCACCTGCTGCCCGACTCCAAGGTCGCGCTCAAATTCGAGGTGCGTCGCCCGCCGCTCGAGGCCAACGACGCCTCACAGCGCGTGGCGGCCTACGGCAAGACGATCTATGGGGAGCTTGGACTGCCTCTCAAGGTCGACGAGAAGGCGACCGGCGGCGGCACCGACGCCGCGTTTGCCGCGCTGAAGACCAGCGGAGCCGTGGTCGAAGGCATGGGCCTGTCGGGCTTCGGCGCGCATTCCAACGACGCCGAATATGTGCAGCTCAACAGCATCGTGCCGCGGCTTTATCTGACCACGCGCATGATCATGGATTTGTCCACCGGCAAGCTGAAATAAGCGCTCTCTTCCTTCTCCCCTCATATCCGCCGAAGCCTTGGCGAAGGCGGATGTGGGAGAAGGTGGCGCGTCAGTGCCGCACCACGTTCAATTCAACCTCGCCCGACTTCTCCGCCAGCCTGAACCGCAGCGTGAACTGCGCGCCGCCGCCCGGAAGATTCTCCACCGCAACCGTCGCCACGTGATCATCCGCCACCGCGCGCACGATCGACAGCCCGAGGCCGGCGCCGTCGCTGCGCTGGCGGTCGGCGCGCCAGAAGCGCTGGAAGATCAATTCGCGCTGGGCTTCCGCAATTCCCGGTCCGCAATCGCGCACGCGCACCGCACCATCCTCGCTCACATCGACATCGACCGACGTGTCCTTTGCCGTGAACTTGATGGCGTTTTCGGCGAGGTTGAAGATCGCGCGCTGGAGCATCACGGAATTGCCGTGGATCAGCACCGGAGCCTCGGTGCCCTTCAGCGCGATATCCTTGTGCTGCGCGATCGCGAACGGCGCGATCGAACCGACCACCTCGGCGCAGACCGCACGCAAATCCGCGGTCTCGCCGGGATCGAGCACCAGCGTGTCGAGTTCGGCGATCTCCAGCAGCTGCGCGACGATGCGGCTCATGCCCTCGATATCGGCATGCAGCGCCTGCTTTGCAGCGCCGTCGCCGAGCGTCTCGATCCGCGTGCGCAGGATCGCGAGCGGCGTGCGCAATTGGTGCGCGGCGTCGGCGGTGAACTGCCGCTGCACCCGAAAGCCGTCCTCGAGGCGGTCGAGCGCCTGGTTGACAGCGGTAACCAGCGGCATGATCTCGCGCGGGATCTGCTCCGTCGGCAGGCGGATGTCGGTGCGCGCCGGGCCGATATTGCTCGCCTCCTCGGAGGCCTTCCACAGCGGCGCGACAGCGCGGCGAAAGATGATGATGTCGATGCCGAGCAGGACCAGCAGGATCGGGATGGTGATCCACCCGACCCGCCGGAAGAAGTTCGAGACAATGTCGTCGATGATGACGTCGCGGTGCGCGAGGTCCTCCGCGACGCGAATGCGTATCACCTTGCCGTCGATGGTGCGGGTGACGCCGGCGCCGGAAATCGTCTCGGAGAGCGGCGGAGGCGCGGCCGTGGCAGTGCCGGTCTTGCGCCGCGACGAAAACAGCAGATTCCCCTCGGCATCGCGAATGTCGTACTGGTAGCGGCCATAGGCTTCCGAATAAAGGCCCTTGAGACTGTCCGGCAGGTTGAACGTCAACAGCCCGTCGGGCTGGGCGACGATGCGCTCGGCCAACACCTCGGCCTGCGCGCGCATGGCATCGCGATGCAGCTGGTCGATCTCGGAATTGAGCAGCCAGAATAGCACCAGCGGCAGGAAGATCGCGACCACAGCGACCGCCACGATGTGCAGGAACACGATGCGCCAGATCAGCGATTTGAACGTCGGCGACCTCGCATGAATTCCGGCGCGAGATCCGATCCGGGCCACGCTATTTCTCCTCGGCCATGAGATAGCCGACGCCACGGATGGTGTGGATCACGACCTTGGCGCCGTGCTCGGCGAGCTGCTTGCGCAACCGCGAGACGTAGACCTCGACCGCGTTGGAGGCGACCTCGCCGTCGAGCCCGAAGATGTGGTCCTCGACATTCTTCTTCGGCACCACCCGCCCCTGCCGGCGCAGCAGGATCTCAAGCACCGAGGTCTCGCGCGCGGAAATGATGCGCGGCTGGTCGTCGACGAAGATCTGGCGGCTTTCGGTGTCATAGACGAGGTTGGCGAGGCGCAGCGAGCGGCCGAGCAACTGGCCCGGACGGCGCAGGATCGCCTCCAGCCGCGCCACCAGTTCCTCCATCGCGAACGGTTTGGCGAGATAGTCGTCGGCACCGCTGCGCAGGCCGCTGACGCGGTCCTGCAAGCCGCCGCGCGCGGTCAGCACCAGCACCGGCAACGGCTCCATCTGCCGGCGCAGCTCGCGCAGCACCGAGAGGCCATCGCCGTCGGGAAGTCCGAGGTCCAGGATCATCGCGGCATAGCTGACGCTGCTGACCGCCTCGCGCGCTTCGGCGGCGCTGCCAACGATGTCGCTCTCATAGCCGGCCGCCGACAGCCCGCCGGCAACGAGCCGCGACAGTTCGGCATTGTCCTCGACGATCAGAAGGCGCATCGCATTGTCCCGCGGGATGTTCCGGTGTCACCGCACGGCTCGCGCCGCATCTTCGCTGTCTTCCACCATCCGGGGCATCTCGGCCAGCGAAAAAGCATCCCCCCGCGGGCGGCCGCTCCCTTCCGTCAGGTTCCTGTAAGCCAATCAGGGCACCTGCGGATGAGGTCGCGGATGGCGCGGACGTTTGCTTCCTTGGGCCCCGCCGCCGGCGCCGCATCGATCCTGCCAAGGAACGAACACCCCGGAGAACCGTTTAACTCAGCTGCAACATTTCTCATTTGATGGGGCGTCGTGCAGACCACCTAAGGTAATGCACATGCGCCTTGCACGACGAACACGTCCCAGCTCCCTTCTATCCGATTGCTTGACCGCCATCACGCGACATCCGGGCGCCGCCGCGCTTGCTGCCGCAGGTACCCTCGTTGCGGCTACCGCAATCATAAATCGGCGGCTCGCGAACAAAGCGCAACGCGATAACCCTCCGCAGGGTCGGTTCATCGACGTCGAGGGCGTTCGCCTGCACTATTTGGAACGCGGCAAGGGCAAGCCGCTGGTTTTGTTTCACGGCAATGGCAGCATGGTCCAGGATTTCGATTCGAGTGGATTGATCGATCTCGCAGCCGGGAACTACAGGGTCATCGTGTTCGATCGCCCCGGTTTTGGGCATAGCTCGCGGCCAAGACATGTCGTCTGGACCCCGGATGCTCAAGCGGACCTGTTCAAGAAGGCGCTCGATCAGTTGGGCGCCTCTCAAGCGATTGTCCTTGGCCATTCGTGGGGAGCGTCGGTTGCGGTTGCGCTGGCGAAAAGACATCCTTCGTTCGTACAGGCTCTCGTGCTGGGCTCGGGTTATTATTTCCCGACGCCCCGCTCGGACAGCGCGACGTCGGTGCTGTCCGCCCTACCAGTGGTCGGGGACCTCATCAGCTATACGATCTCGCCGCTAGTCGGTCGGATGATGTGGCCCGCGATGTTGCGCAAGCTGTTTGGCCCCCGGCCGGTCCCTAACAAGTTCACGGGCTTTCCGAAAGAAATGGCGCTCCGCCCATCACAGATGCGGGCCGCAGCGGCCGAAGCGACGATGTTGGTCCCCGCCGCATTCTCAGGCTCGAAGACCTACGGTGAACTCAAGATGCCGACGATCATTATCGCGGGCCAGGGCGACCGTATGATCGATGTCAAGCAGTCCGCCAGGCTGCACGGCGAGATCAAGCAGAGTAAATTGCGCCGGATCGACGGAGCGGGACACATGATTCATCATTCCGCAACTGCTGAAGTCATGGCGGCCATCGACGAAGCTGCTGCCGAGGCCGTGTTGACCCATGGACGGGAAGGTCCGGGCGTACAGCAGTCCCAAGAGACTTCCGGCGCCTGAGGGCGGATTGTTGGCGAGAAAGCGGCTGCACGGAATTTCCGAAGAAGAAGTCGAGAGATCCATGGGACGCGATGACCCCGCATAGCGCCATCGTCCAGTGACGATGGGCCACCAGTTCGTAGATGTGCTCAACACCGAGATCACCTGAACGATCATTCGTGAAGCAATTCGTAATCGCTGACGAACAACTCCGCTTGTGGCCGTCGGCGAACCTCACGGCTCGTTTGCCGAGGATCGCCTCTGAGCCAACTCGGTCGCGGGGTACACTTCAACCTGCCCTTCCGATCGAACCGACACCTTCCGACCGGGTATGCTATCTGTCAATCACTGCCTAGGACCGCTCGTCGGGACACCATCGTGCGATCAGGAACGAGCCGCCGGCAACGGTGGCAAGCAGCAACGCCACTGCGATGATGGCTGTGGGCAGCGCGATCAAACCGCGCGCATGGGCGGTCATCGCGGCGGAACCGAAAGTGAACGAGCACCCGCTCGCGACGAGGTTCGACATGGCTTGCACGACCGCGCACCGCGAGACCGGCTTGTAATTCAGAAACCTCCAAAGCAGCGGCGCGCCCGTGAAGGCAAGCGTCAAGGCCCAGACGAGGATCAGGAAGGGTCCGTCGAAAAGGCTAAAGAAAATGGAAGACAAGATCATCACTCTGAAGCGTCCGGCGTTTGACGTCATAGCCCGCGATCAGGTTCAAATGCGTCAGGTCTCTGCAGCTCCATAGACAGACTGCGGCCTGTCCCGTTGACGAGCCCGCGTTCAAACAGCTAAATTGGCAATGTCGGAAAAGGCAGATTTGGTCTGGTAAGCCCAAGTCCTTTCGGTAACGAAAGCTCTGGTCTTTGGCCTCAGGCCTGAGATCCCCACGACGAACGCGATCGCTGTTCAGGCGATCACATGTTCGTCCGTGAGGTCCTCAGGTCCGGGAAACGCTCCGGTCGATCGTCGACAACGGAGCATTTTATGCAGACCCCCGACACGATTTCCTATGACGTTATCATCGCAGGCGCTGGTCCCGTCGGCCTCTTTCTGGCTTGCGAGCTGCGGCTTGCCGGCTGTTCGGTGCTGGTGCTGGAGAAGGCGCAAGACCCGCACTCGCCGCTGAAGAGCCCGCCCTTCGGCTTGCGCGGCCTGTCGGTGCCGACCATCGGGAGCTTCGACCGCCGTGGCTTGCTGGAGTGCTTGAAAGCTCGCGCGACGAGCCGCGACACGCCGGCGGCTGCGCACTGGATGCAGCAGCAGCGTCGCCCCGGCGGTCATTTTGCCGGCATCCAGTTCTTCCACGACCAGATCGACGCTACGCAATGGCCATACCGCCTGCCCGGCCCGATCACCAACATGGCCGCCGACATGGCAAGCATCGAAGACGTCCTTGCGATCCGCGCCAAGGCGCTGGGCATCGAGATCCGGCGCGGCTGCGGTGTCGAGGCGTTCGTGCAGTCGATCGATGGCGTTGCCGTCGAGGTGAGCGGCGAAACCGTCCACGGCCGCTGGCTTGTCGGCTGCGACGGCGGGCGCAGCAGCGTGCGAAAAGCGGCTGGTATCGGCTTCACCGGGACCGATCCGGAGTTCACCGGCTATTCTGTTCAGGTCGAGCTGGCCGATCCAATCTTGCTCAAGCCGGGTCGCCACTACACGCCTTCGGGCATGTACACCTATGTGGCGCCGGGGACGATCGCGATGGTCGATTTCGACGGCGGCGCCGCCCACCGTAGCGAGCCGGAACGCGACCATGTCGAGGCGGTGTTGCGCAGGGTCTCGGGCATCGACGTGACGGTAACTGCGCTGCTGCTGGCCACAACCTGGACCGACCGCGCTTATCAGGCAACCGACTATCGCATGGGCCGAATATTGCTGGCGGGTGACGCCGCGCATGTCCATTCGCCGCTGGGCGGCCAGGGCCTGAACCTCGGCCTCGGCGATGCCATGAACCTCGGATGGAAGCTCGCGGCGACCATTCGTGGCGATGCGCCGTCCGGCCTGCTCGACAGCTATTCGACCGAGCGACATCCGGCAGGAGCACAAATCCTGGACTGGTCGCGCGCACAAGTCGGGCTGATGCGCCCCAGCAAGAGTTCGCGCGCGCTCGAAGCCATTGTGCGTGATCTCGTCAATACGCGCGACGGCACGACCTACTTCGCCGAGCGCGTGTGGGGCGTTTCGCTCCGTTACGATCTCGGCGGTCGGCATCCTCTGGTGGGCCGAAGCGCGCCGGACTTCAAGTTCGCCGACGGGACAAGACTGAACGAGCACCTTAGAACGGGACAAGGGCTGCTGCTGGATTTTGGCGTACGGCCATCGCTTCAAGCGCTTGCGAGCCGCTGGAGCGGCCGGATCACCTATGTCGCAAACGAAGCAAAGGATCGATTGGGCTTGATCGCTTTGCTCGTGCGCCCCGACGGCGTGGTGGCCTGGGCCAGCGAACAGGCTCCTGACGAGGAGGAAACCTCGCAGGCCGCAGCGCGATGGTTCGGTGAGCCCAATGTCTGCTAGGGCCGTTTCACGTCGCCGATATCGGCCTTACCATGCGCTAGCCTGAATTCGGACGGTGCTCCTGAAAAGCGGCTCTGAGTTCGGCCAGCTCATTGCTTGTCGCTCCCAGTTCCGCATCGGTACGGCTTGCAGGTAAATCCTTGTAAGCAATCGGCTGATCGAACTGGCTCGCCGTGAAGTCATACCGCCGGCCTGTGATGCGATTGTAAAAATGGTCGCCGGCCGGCAGCGGCGTCTTCAGCAAGTCGCCGCCGAAGAGCTCGTGAATCAGCAGCGAGGTGACGTTGCATTGCCCTGCCGCCGGATTGCTCGCCGTCCATTGACTGGCCGTTGCCAACGACCAGGCCTTGCGCAGCGCGCGTTGAACCTCATCGGGATCGAAGTTCATCGTCAACCCAGGCCAGCCGCCGAGGCACTCATTTCGGATTTTGCGATAATGCCTTTATGCCACTGTTTTGCCCGACGAGTCAAACGATCTTGCTGAAGCACGCGCTTGGTGCGCCTCCCGCTTTCGCTCCCAAAATGCGAAGTTGCCATCGACCGCGCGATGCTCGGGCCCGCCTGCCAATTAACTCCATTGCATCAAGCTGTTGGCTCCACGCGCAACGCCTTGTCCTCTCATCCCTCGTCTACTGTGCATGGGGTTGTTTTTCAGTTTTTTTGTTGGAGGCCCCGCCCGTGCCGCGGCGACAACGCCGCTCGGCGGCTTCCGCCTCGCCTATTCCGATCGCGTCGCCCCAAAGAAAAAGCCCGGCCTCGCGAACGAGACCGGGCGTGTCGTCTTGCGACTTGTTCGAAGATCAGCCGCGGGTGCGCGAACGGATCATGAAGCTGTCGTAGGTGTATTCGGCGACCTGCCACCACAGATATTCGTCGGAGCGGTAGGCCTGCATGGCGTCGATCGACTTCTTGAAGTCGGGATTCTTGGCCGAGATCTCGCCCCACAATTCGTTGGTCGCCTTGAGACAGGCTTCCAGAACCTCATTGGTGAACGGGCGAAGCTGCGTTCCGCCGGCGACCAGACGCTTCAGCGCGCCGGGGTTCACCATGTCGTAGCGCGCGGCCATCCAGGTGTTGGTGTTGACGGTCGCGTTGGTGAGGATCGCCTGATAGTTCTTCGGCAGCTCGTTCCACTTGTCGACGTTGGCGAAGGCGTGAACGGTGGGACCGCCTTCCCAGAAGCCCGGGTAGTAATAGTACTTGGCGACCTTGGCGAAGCCGAGCTTCTCGTCATCGTAGGGACCGACCCATTCGGCGGCGTCGATGGTGCCCTTCTCCAGCGACGGATAGATGTCGCCGCCGGCGAGCTGCTGCGGCACCACGCCGACCTTCTGGAGCACCTGGCCGGCAATGCCGCCGATGCGCATCTTGAGGCCCGAGAGGTCGGCAACGGTCTTGATCTCCTTGCGGAACCAGCCGCCCATCTGGGTGCCGGTGTTGCCGCAGGGGAAGCCGACCACGTTCGACTTCTTGAAGAACTCGTTGGCGAGCTCGTTGCCGCCGCCCTGGTACAGCCAGGAATTCTGCTGGCGTGCGTTCAGGCCGAAAGGCACCGACGCGAAGATCGCGAAGGTCGGGTCCTTGCCGACGTAATAATACGACACCGTGTGGCACATCTCGACGGTGCCCTTCTGCGTCGCGTCCAGCGCCTGCAGGCCCGGAACGATTTCACCCGCCTGGAAGACCTGGATCTGAAACTTGTTGTCGGTCATCTCGGCGACGTATTTCGCCATCTGCTCGGCACCGCCATAGATGGTGTCGAGCGACTTCGGGAAGCTCGACGTCAGGCGCCACTTGATCTCGGGCGAGGACTGCGCGATCGCCGGCGAGGCCACCGCGGCGGTCGCCGCCGCACCGGCTGCCGACACTTTCAGGAAATCACGACGCTTCATCTTCAGTCTCTCCTTGTTGGGGCGTTTCCCCTAACTTCCTCTTTGCTGCCGCTCATTCCGGCGACGCGTTCTTGGGCCGCGTCGAACCGAAGGGGCTTGACTGCCGTGGGCCTTTAACACGGAAGCCCCGCTTTCGAAACGCGACATTGGCATGACAGGGCTCTACGAAAGTCGCATGTCCCCAGAGTATTGGTTTGAAGGGTTGGCTTGAAGGTATTGCCTTGGATCTGCTCAGGCCGCGGCGATGACGCCCTTGAGCTGGTCCCGCACCTGCCCCGCAATGGCGCGGTAGATCGCCGCATGGGGACCGTCCGGCTCGCTGTCCACAACGGGCGTGCCGGCGTCCGAGGTGGCGCGAATCGCCATGTGCAGGGGGATCTCGCCCAGGAACGGCACCCCGAGCTTCTCGGCCTCGTGGCGCGCGCCGCCATGGCCGAAAATGTCGGATTTCGTGCCGCATTGCGGACATTGGAAATAGCTCATGTTCTCGACGATGCCGAGCACGGGCACGTTGACCTTCTTGAACATCGCAAGCCCCCGCCTTGCGTCGATCAGGGACAGGTCCTGCGGGGTCGAGACGATCACGGCGCCCTTCAAGGGGACGTTCTGCGCCAGCGTGAGCTGGGCATCGCCGGTGCCTGGCGGCATGTCGACGACGAGCACATCGAGCTGGCCCCATGCGACATCGCGCAGCATCTGCGTCACCGCCGACATCACCATCGGCCCACGCCAGATCATCGCAGTCTCTTCCTCCACCAGGAAGCCGATCGACATGATGGCCAGGCCAAAGCGCCTGAGCGGAATCATCTTGCGCTCGTCGTTCAGCTCCGGCTTCTCATGCAGGCCTGTCAGCCGCGGCACCGAGGGGCCGTAGATGTCGGCATCGAGCAGCCCGACCTCGAGGCCGAGATCGCGCAGGCCCAGCGCAAGATTGAGAGCGGTGGTGGACTTGCCGACGCCGCCCTTGCCCGAGGCGACCGCGATCACGGCCGCGACGCCCGGAATCTCGGACTGCCGCGCCATCGGCGATTGGGCGCCGCCCTGCGGCGGCGGCTTGTGGGCATGGACCGGCTGCACGCCTGGCGCACCGCGGCTGGGAGTTGGCGGCGGTGGTGGCGCCGCACCGGCCTTGCGCTCGGCGGTCAGCGCCACCATCACAGTGGTGACGCCGGGAATGGCGCGGACCGCGGCCTCGGCCTCGGCCCGGACGGATTCCCAGGCTCGCGCCTCGGCGGCATCGACATTGATCGAGAAGAACACCTTGCCGTCGGCCGCGCTGATCGCGCTCAGCACACTGGCATTGGTGAGCGCGACCCCGCGGGGCGACTTGATCCTGGCGAGGCTGTCGAGAACCTGTTGCTGCGTCACGCTCAAAGCGCATCTCCTAGAATTCAAGATGCCCCATTAGAGCGGAAACGCCCAAAAGGCTACTGCCTGCCGATATCGTCAGCCATCTCGGCGGGCGACGCCCCCTGCTCCAGGGCCGCCTCGTAGTTGAGCTCGATCATGACCCCGTTGGGGTCGTGGACGAAGATCTGCCAAAGCTCGCCGCCGGGCACCTGGCGGGAGTCGAACTTCATCCCCTTTGAGGCCAGCCGCTGCTTCATGCCGTCAAACCCGCGGCTGGCGAAGGCGACGTGGTGGACAACGCCGGAATCCGGCTTTTGTGGCTCGGCAGTCGGAGAAATATCGACGAGGTGCACCACCGGCTGACCCTCGCTGTACATCCAGGCGCCGGGGAAGGCGAAATTCGGCCGGGCGCCCTTTTCCAGGCCCAGCACGTCCTCATAGAAGCGGACGGTCTCGGCCAGATTCCGGGTCCGGATATTGAAATGATCGAGCACGCCGACGCTTACGCCGCCCATGCCTTCGCTCCCTTTTTTTGAAGTCCTTAGGTCCGCCATCCTAGCACAGGCGGAGGCCAAACGAAGCCGTTGCCCTCCGGCCTCAAGGGTTTATGGTGCGCCCGATCTGCCGCAATGGCGGAACCGGGCGCCCCCCGCCCGGCAAGAACCGTAAAACCCAAACTACGGATAAGGCACCACAGATGGCTAAAGTCGCTTTCCTCGGTCTCGGCGTGATGGGCTTCCCCATGGCCGGACACCTCGTGAAAAAAGGGGGCCATGAGGTCACCGTCTACAACCGCACCGCGGCCAAGGCGAAGGAGTGGGCGGACAAATTCGGCGGCAAGACCGCAGCGACCCCGAAGGCTGCAGCCGAGGGCCAGGATTTCGTGATGTGCTGCGTCGGCAACGACAACGATCTGCGCGCGGTCACGATCGGTGCCGACGGCGCGTTTGCCGGCATGAAGAAGGGTGCGACCTTTGTCGACCACACCACTGCTTCCGCCGAGGTCGCGCGTGAGCTCGATGCTGCCGCCACCAAGGCCGGCTTCAAGTTCATCGACGCACCCGTGTCCGGCGGCCAGGCCGGCGCCGAGAACGGCGTGCTGACGGTGATGTGCGGCGGCACGCAGGACGCCTATTCCGGCACCGAGCCGATCATCACGGGGGCCTATGCGCGGATGTGCAAATTGCTGGGGCCGGCCGGCTCCGGCCAGCTGACCAAAATGGTCAACCAGATCTGCATCGCCGGCCTCGTCCAGGGCCTCTCCGAGGGTATTCACTTCGCCAAGAAGAGTGGCCTCGACGTCGCCGCCGTGATCGAAACCATCTCAAAGGGCGCCGCGCAGTCCTGGCAGATGGAAAACCGCTACAAGACCATGAACGAGGACAAATACGATTTCGGCTTCGCGGTCGAATGGATGCGCAAGGATCTCTCGATCGCGTTGGCGGAAGCCCGGCGCAATGGCGCCAATTTGCCGGTGACCGCGCTGGTCGACCAGTTCTACGCGGAGGTCGAGAAGATGGGTGGCAAGCGCTGGGATACGTCGAGCCTGCTCGCGCGCCTCAATCGCTGACACCTGACGAAGTGATCCTGCCTTGCTGATCGCACTCGCCGCAATCTTCGTCCTCGCCTATGCGGCGATCGCGCTTGAGCATCCCATCGGGGTGAACAAGAGCGCGTCTGCGCTACTCGGCGCGGGCGTGCTCTGGACAATCTACGCGCTCGCGACCGGCGACCACACGCTGGTCGGCCGTCAGCTTGATGAGTCCGTCGCCGCCACTGCGCAGATCGTGTTCTTCCTGGTTGGCGCGATGACGATCGTCGAAGTGATCGACGCCCATGACGGATTCGAGGTCATCACGTCCCGCATCAGCACGACCAGCCAGGTCCGTCTGATATGGCTGATTGGCTTCGTGACCTTCTTCCTCAGCGCAATCCTCGACAATCTGACCACCACCATCGTCATGGTCTCGCTGATCCAGCGGTTGATCGCCAAGCGCGACGACCGCCTGCTGTTCGCCTCCCTCATCGTCATCGCCGCGAATGCCGGTGGTGCATGGACTGTGATCGGCGACGTCACCACGACCATGCTGTGGATCGGCGGACAGATTTCGCCCCTGAAAATCATGGGCGGGGTGTTCCTGCCCTCCCTGCTCAACCTGCTGGTGCCGCTCGCATTCATCAGCTTTTCGCTCAAGGGCAAGACCATCGCACCGCCGCCGAAAGAGGACGGATTGCAGGGCGTCGATCCGTTCGAGCGGAACGTGATGTTCTATCTCGGGCTCGGCGTACTGATCGCGGTGCCCGCCTTCAAGACGGTCACGCACCTGCCGCCCTTCATGGGCGTCCTGCTCGGGCTTGGCCTCGTGTGGCTGGTCGGCGAGATCGTTCATCGCGACAAGGATGAGCATGTCCGCGGTCCGCTCACGCTGGCGAATGCGCTGACGCGGATCGACATGGGCTCGATCGTGTTCTTCCTCGGCATCCTGCTCGCGGTCGCCTGCCTCGAACATGCCGGCCTGCTCTCCATGCTGGCCAAATCGCTGGATACCGCGATCGGCCGACAGGACATCATCGTGATCGTGCTCGGCCTGCTCAGCGCAGTCATCGACAACGTGCCGCTGGTCGCCGCGACGATGGGAATGTACGACGTGGCGCATTATCCACCCGACAGCTTCCTCTGGGAGTTCATCGCCTATTGCGCCGGCACCGGCGGTTCGATCCTGATCATCGGCTCGGCCGCGGGCGTCGCCGCCATGGGGCTCGAGCGCATCGAGTTCCTCTGGTACGCCCGTCGCATCGCCCTCCCGGCGCTCGCCGGCTATCTGGCGGGAGCCGTGGTGTACATCGCACAGCACGCGGCGCTGCATTGAGCGGCTCACGCCGGATCCAAAATTAACGCCGGGTTAACGTAATTCTTTAGCTCCTTAAGTCACCTCTTAAGGATTTCTTGCCAGAGATAGACAATGCAGAAGGCCCGCCCCGCGCGGGCAGGAATTGTTGTTGTGCGATGAGTAAACCCGCTGAAAAGCCCGAGGTTGTGCAGCTTCCGGCCGAGCCGGTGAGCGTGCCGTCGGCGAGCCATCGCCGGGCTGCGGCACAGCGGGTGCGCGAGGCGCGCGATAAGTTAACGTCGACCAGTGGAACCCGGCCAGCTTTCGACGCCGAAATGCTGCGCCATTACGCCCAGACGCGGCTGTCGGCCTCCTATGTCGTGATGCTGCTTGTGGTCGCGACAGGCGTGCTGTTTGGGCTGTGGATGCAGCCGATCCCGGCCGCGGCCTGGACCGCCGGCATGCTCTGCATCCATGCCGCGATGATCCGCAGCTGCCACCGCTTCCTGGCCGAGCCCGCCTCGCCCGCGGCAACGCGCGCATGGCAGACACGCTTCGTCGTGCTCGACCTGCTCTATGGCCTTTGCTGGATGGCGATCCTGATCCATCCCGTGCTCGACATGATCACGGAATCGCTGATGATGTTCCTGATGCTGCTGGTGATCGCAGTATCGAGCATGCTGGCCGCCAATCTGCCGATCGCCGCCCTCGCCGCCACTGCACCGGTCGCCGTCGCGATGGCGCTGAGCTTCGTGATGACCGGCTCGTTGGATAATTACATCCTGGCCGCGCTCGCCGTCGCCGCCGAAGGCTATTTCGTGCTGCTGGCACATCGCCTGCACTCTTCGACCTTCGCCACGCTGGAGGCGCGCGCCGAGAAGGACGCGCTGATCGGCGAGCTCGAACAAGCCAAGGCGATCTCGGATGAAGCGCGCCACCGCGCTGAATCCGCCAATGTGGCCAAGTCGCGCTTTCTGGCGCAGATGAGCCACGAACTGCGGACGCCGCTCAATGCGATCCTCGGCTTCTCCGAGGTGATGAAGAGCGAGATTTTCGGCGCGCATGCCGTGCCGGTCTACAAGGAGTACTCGGCCGATATCCACAATTCCGGCGTTCACCTGCTCAACCTCATCAACGAGATTCTCGATCTGTCGCGGATCGAGGCCGGCCGCTACGAGCTCAATGAGGAAGCGGTCTCGCTGGTCGGCATTGTCGCCGACTGCCATCATCTGATGAAGCTGCGCGCCTCGAGCCGCGGTATCACCATCCACGAGGTGTTTGAGCAGGCGATGCCGCGGCTGTGGGCCGACGAGCGCGCGATCCGCCAGGTCGTGCTCAATCTGCTCTCCAACTCGATCAAGTTCACTCCGCAGGGCGGCGAGATCTGGCTCAAGGCCGGCTGGACGGCCTCAGGCGGACAATATCTCTCGGTGAAGGATACCGGCTCCGGAATCCCCGAGGACGAGATTCCGGTCGTGCTGGCCTCGTTCGGCCAAGGCTCCAACTCGATCAAGTCGGCCGAACAGGGCGCTGGTCTCGGCCTGCCCATCGCCAAGAATCTGATCGACCTGCATGGCGGTACGTTCACGCTGAAATCGAAGCTGCGCATCGGCACCGAAGTGATCGTCACCTTCCCGCCCGAGCGCGTGATGAGCGCGCTGGCGCCGATGTCGGATGATTCTCCGCCGCTCCAGCCCGAGAGTTCCGCGGTAGCGGACGAGAAGCGCCGGCCCCGTCGCAAGCCGATCATGAGCGCAGGTACGGGCTCGTAACGAGATGCTTGCAGACATGCCCGACCATCCGCCACTATGTCCGAATGAGCAAAGAAACGCCGTGCGTGGCCGTCTGCATGATCGATCCCAAGACCAGGCTGTGCTTCGGCTGCGGACGCACATTGCCGGAGATCGCGCGCTGGCACGCCATGGAGAGCGCGGAACGGCTCGCGGTCATGGCGCTGTTGGCAGCGCGCATGAATCAGGCTGGACTTGCGCCGATCGCGGGATCGCCGGAACGGACCTGACCGGCCTGAGCGCATCGGGAGGTGCGCAATGATTCGCTTCCTGCTCGTTCTCATCATGCTCGCCTGCACGGCAGGTGCCGTCGTCGCCTATGGCGATTCCGACCAGATCGCACGCGCGAGCAGCAAGGTCTCGCATATCTTTCGTACGCAGACCGCAGCGCCCGCGCCCGCCGTGCAGATTCAGCGCGGCCAGGGCGGCGAATTCGCGCTGCGCGCGAAGATCAACGGCGTGGCCGCACCGATGGTCATCGACACCGGCGCGACCTCGGTGGTGCTGACCTGGGAAACCGCCAAAGCGATCGGGCTGCCGCTCGAGATGCTCGAATACGACGTCGATCTCGAAACCGCGGGCGGTCACACCAAGGCGGCCCGCCTCACGATCGACCGCCTCTCCGTCGGGCACCTCGTCGAAAAATCGGTGCCGGCCCTCATCGTGCAGCGCGGGCAGATGAAGACCAACCTGCTCGGCATGAGCTTCCTGGACCGCCTGGAGAGCTGGGGCGTGCGCGCCGACAAGCTGATGCTCACCGGTTATCCGGAACTCCAGACCAGTCACCGCCGCTCTCGCATCGCGGTCGACTAGACCTTTGCAATCCGCCTCGTCATGCAACTACGGCTAGGCCGCCGCCTCTGCCGGCGCGGGCGCACCGACACGCGCAATCGCATCGCGCAGCACCTCCAGGCCGGCGCCCGGCTTCACCCCCTGCTCGGCAAGATGCCGGCGAAAGGCGCGCGCGCCGGGCACGGCGTGGAATGCGCCGACGAAATGCCTCGTCATGGAGTGCAGCCGCGTGCCGCGCGCGAGCTGTCGTTCGATGTAGGGCATCATCGCTTCGAGCGCATCCTGCATCGAGGCATGCGGCGCCGCCTCGCCGAAAATGTCGGTATCGACCGAGAGCAGCCGCCACGGCTCCTGATAGGCGGCCCGTCCGAGCATCGCACCGTCAACGTGATCGAGATGCGCTTTTGCCTCATGGACACCGAGGATGCCGCCGTTGATGATGACAGGCACATCGGGCATCGCGCGCTTGAGGCGATAGACGCGATCATAATCGAGCGGCGGGATGTCGCGATTCTCCTTCGGTGACAAACCGCTGAGCCAAGCTTTCCGGGCATGCACGATCAGCGCATCGCAGCCGGAGGCAACGACCGCGCGTGCAAGGTTGTCGAGCGCGACTTCCGGATCCTGGTCGTCGATCCCGATGCGGCACTTCACCGTCACGGGCACGGCAACCGCACGCTTCATCGCCTCGACGCACCTCGCCACGAGATCAGGCTCTGCCATGAGGCAAGCGCCGAAACGGCCGTCCTTCACGCGGTCGGAGGGGCAGCCGACATTGAGGTTGATCTCGTCGTAACCGAACTCCTCGCCGACCCGCGCGGCCAGCGCCAGCTCGCGCGGATCCGACCCGCCGAGCTGAAGCGCGACCGGGTGCTCGACCACGTCGAACCCAAGCAGCCGCTCCCGGTCACCATGAATGATGGCGCCAGTCGTCAGCATCTCCGTATAGAGCAGCGCCCGCCGCGTCAGGTGACGGTGGAACACCCGGCAATGCCGGTCGGTCCAATCCATCATGGGTGCCACGGAAAAGCGATAGTCTTGATATTTCAACAGCTTAGCTTACTCTTCAATGGGATGAATAGCGAACGTGTGCACTCCAAACTAGACGAAATTGCACACGTTTGTACCCGTTTTGACCTCTCAGTGCACACATAGTGCACACGAAAGTCGGAGTGCACACGCGTGGCGACCTTCACACAAATGGCATCTGGGAACTGGCGCGTCCAGGTCCGCCGGAAGACCCGCTATGTGGCCGAGACATTCCGACGGCGTAAGGACGGCGAAGAATGGGCGCTCGAGATGGAGCGCAATATCGACCGCAACGGATCGTCCAAGCCACGCGTGGCGCGGAACGTTCGCACGTTTGGCGATCTGATCGACCTGCACGATGAAGACATGCATGAAGTTGGAAAACCCCCTCGCCGGTCAAAAGCTGCTGTGATGGCGTCGCTCAAGACTGAGCTCGGCAGCGTGAAGCTTCCCGCGCTCGATCGAGAACGGCTGATCGAATTCGGAAGAAAGCGCGCCAAGGAAGGCGCTGGCCCTGCAACGTTGGCCATCGATTTGTCTTTCATCCGGACAATCATAACTCATGCCGCCGCGGTGCACGGTATCGAGGTTTAAGCCGAGGAAGCCCGCCTCGCACGCGTCGCGTTAAGTCACCTCAATTTGGTTGGAAAGAGCAAAGAGCGCGACCGACGGCCCACACAAGACGAACTCAACGAACTAATCGAATAAAGCAGATGTCGGCCAGGCTCACCCCCTCGCCGACCAGGGCTTGGCGCGCAGGCCGCAGGGCCCGGTCGATCCCGGCCATGTAGGTCGTGAAAGCTTCGTCGGCGCGAGCGTGGACATCCGCGGCAAGTTCGGAGCCTTGCATGGCGAGCAGGTAGATCTGCGCATCGCGGCCGAACACCAGACTGACATCCAGAAAGCTGTCAATCCGCGAGGCCTCGAATGGATCGTGGCCATATAGACCGCTCCGCTCCGCCTGGCGGGCGACCGCGCGCATGATGCTGTTGGACTCGAAAATGCCGACTTGTCCGTCCCCGCTGAAACCCGCGGGGACCGTCCCGAACGGCTGGGCCGCAAGGAAGGCGTCGGTCTTGTAGAGCTTGCGGCCCTTGAACCCGATGCGGCCCACCCGCTCCGCGGCTGAGCGTTCCTCTGCGGGCACTTCGCTCAGCGGGCGAGCGTCAAAATCCCAAAGCCAGTCCACGAGTTCTGCGCCCGCGGCGCCCCGCACCTCCAACGCGACGCCGCCGATGCGCGCGGCGATGACCGCCTTCCAAACACGAGGATTGGGCAAGTAGGAAAAGATCCGCACCTCGGCCATAGTGCTGTCTCCGTGGCGCGCCGCTAAGCCGGTAGCGCAGTTATTCGTGCATTGGGCCGTGGAGCTGGACATGCTTGAGCCCTTATTCGACATGTTGAGGGGGACCAGCATGCGCGGAACGCCTGCTCGACGAAGAGGGCCGAAGCGGCCAAGGGGGGAGGCAGGAGCGGCCACGCTGATGGCGCCGTTTGGCCAGAGGTATCCCTTAGCGCACCTGACGCGGTTGTAAATAAGCGCCGTGCCCCCATCGGCTTCCAACATTGAACCCACACGTGATGGGCATTCCGGTGATGGTTCAAGGAATTGGGCGGTGTTGGGCGGGGTCAACCTTCGGCGCCGATCGGGGGTCAATCCGTACGCCGAATAACATGCGGCGACGCGAAGCGTCATAGGTCTCATACGACCGTGAAAGGAACGCGATAGAGAGCATTTCTCTTTCCGTCGTCCGGCTGACTCTCGCCGGAACGGGAGGTCGCGCGGGAAACGATGCTTTGTTGTCCCGCCGCCGCCTCGAAGTCGCACATGAATTGCGTCCACGAATGGCCGGTAGGCTTTTCGACGGCGCAGGCCTTCCAGGAAAGCCCCTCATCCAGGCTGATCTTCACGCCGGCCACGCCGCCATCCGCCCACGCCCAACCTGATGCCCGAACGACGGCCTCCCGCTCGAGCGAAGTCCCGGGCACAGGCCACACGATCACCGATTGCGGAGCGATGTTCCAGACCGGGCGCGTCACGCCCTCGGCGACGACATCGTTGTACCAACGTGTCGTAAAGGGACCAGGAGCGCGCTCTTTGCGAAGCTCGATCCTCCGGAGCCATTTCACGCTGTTGGTCCCATAGAATCCCGGTACGACCAGCCGCAGCGGATGACCGTGCTCCGGTAACAGAGGCTCGCCGTTCATTTCGTAGGCCAGGAGGACCTCGGCCCCCACGCGCGAGCGAGGGAGATCCTTCGTGTAGTGCCCGCAATCCGCGCCGCCGAACTCACCCGCGTCCGCACCGACGGACCAGACAAAGGTAGCCTCCGGGTCCGGTTCGACGCGTTGGAGGACATCGTCCAGACGCACGCCGCCCCATATCACGTTGCAAACACGCTGCGTCGGCTTGTCCGGAGCCAACGGGCTTCCCGCGCATTGGTGCACTGAGGCGACGGTTACCTTCGGCATCCGCTTGAGATCCCGCACGGTGACGCGCATTGGGCGGCCGATCATGCCGGCGATCTCGATCTCCCACGCATCACCGTCGCTCACCTCCAAGACGCCCAGGTGGCAGAGAACGATACAATCCTTCGTCGGCGTCGTCCGCTCGATCAGCTTGTGGGGTTCGGACGGGATCCGCGCGAAGAAGCCTTTGACCTTATATTCGAACGCTTCAGACATCCAATGTTTCCGTAGCAACTGCGCGATGGAGCCGACGCCGGCCGATGACCAACCGAGAAGGAGCGGTCGCATAGACGAGAAAACTAGAACTCGTTGAGGTAGGCGTTGTCCCGCTCGAAGATGCGCGATAGGTGACGGCTCACGGTCCGAACGCGCGCCAGGAACTGCAGGTCCTCGTGAACCGAGTGGAAGACGTCCCGATAGACCTTCACCTGATCGGGAAGCACCGGGATCAGCCTGGGATCGGTCTTCGCAGAGAACAAGGGCAGCAAACCGATGCCGGCTCCCGCAGCGATGGCCTGCTGCTGCGCGTGCATGCTCGACGATCTGAAAACCACGTTGGTGGGATCCAGCACGTCGAGCAACCAGTGAACGGGCTGGATCGCGATCAGATCCTCCACGTAGTCCACGAAGGTATGGGCCGCCAGTTCGTCCCGGTCCCTCGGCGCGCCGCGCTGGGCGAGGTAGGCTTGACTGGCGTAGAGCGCTAGACGGAACGATCCGAGCTTCTTGACCTCGAGTTTCGCTCCCGCGGGATGCACGAAGCTGATAAAGATGTCCGCTTCGCGCTTGGTGAGGCTGATGATGTGCCGTTCGGTCACCAGTTCGACAGTAATGCCGGGACTTTGAACCGCGAGCTCGGCGAAGCGCTGAGCAAGAAAAAAGGCTCCGATACCCTCCATCGTCACGACACGGACCCGGCCCGCTGCAGTCGCATTGTCCGCTCCCATCGCCGGCTCGACGGCCGAGGCCTCCTGTTCGATGCGTTCGGCGATGTCGAACAGACGATGTCCCCGCTCCGTCAGCACGAAGCCGTCCCGGTTGCGATCGAAGAGCTTGACGGCAAGATCCTTTTCGAGCTCCGCGATCCGGCGGCTTACCGTCGTATGATCGACCTTCAACCGGCGGGCGACCGGCGCCAGCCGCCCCTGTCGGGCAAGTTCCAGAAAGAATACGAGATCATTCCAGTCGAACAATGCGGCCGCCCGTGCCTCGATCCACTCGAATAGGCGCCCCGACAAAATGCGGGCCAGCCGACGATATCGACATCCTAGCCTCCCGTCACCCGGCGGCCAACAGCGCCAAGGCAGCTTCGGAGACCGTCGTTTCGGCAATCTCCGCGTTCAAAATGCCTTCCTGAAGCGTTCTGCTGTCCTTCGCGAATGGCCTTAAACTCATGTCTTCTGCAGCGTCGCCAGATATTCCTCCGGCTTCGCGGAGTCGAACTCGCGACCGAAAATCCGCTCCTTGCCGAACACGATCGGCGGAGGCTCGACACCGTCCTCCTTGAGGATCCGCGCCGCGTCGGTCGCCAGCATCACCTTCTCCGCGAGAGCCTTGTAGTCGATGTCCTCCTTGAGCATCTTCCATCGCTTCAACTGCGTCATCAGCCAGACGGCGGCCGAGTATTGCGGAAATGGCCGATAATCGACGCGCTTCGGATCCTCCTTGATCGCTCCCAACCCGTCCGCGTACCGCCCCGTGATGACCTGGTCGATGACGACTTCGGGCGCGTTCAGGTACTGCGGCTGCGACAGGACCTTCGCCATTCCAACCCGGTTTCGGTCGTCGGAGACGTGAAGGCTGGCCGCAACAATCGCCCGGTAGAAGGCCATGAAGGTGTTCGGGTTCTGCGTTATCCAGCTTTCCGCCGCCGATACCGCGCAGCACGGGTGCCCGTCCCATATTTCGCGCGAAATGAGGTGGATGAAGCCTGCCCCCTCGAACACGGCCCGCTGCCCGCCCGGCTCGCCGCCGAAGAAACCATCGATGCTGCCGACCCGCAGATTCGAAACGTATTCCGTGGGCGGCACCACTCGATATTTGACGTCGTTGTCGGGATCCAGTCCGTGGGCGGCGAGATAATTGCGCAACTGCAAGGCCTGATGGCTCTGGTCGAAGGGAATGGCAAACGTCATTCCTTTCCAATTCTTCGGATCGCGATTGTCCCGGTGTTTCATCGCGAGGACGAGCGAGTTGCCGTTCTGGTTCAGAATGGTCAGGATCTTGATGGATTGCTGGTTGCCACCGAGACCTGCCGTCATCGTCAATGGCACCGGCATGACCTGTTGCGAGACATCGAGCTCGCCGTTCAACATCTTGTCCCTGATCAGGGCGATGCCGGCGATCTTTTGCAGCGAGACCGCGAGACCCTCCTTGGCGTAGAAGCCGATCTGTTCGCCGTAGATCAGCGGCGCAGCGCACGTGATGGCCAGGAAGCCGACGTTGAGTTTGGTCTTTTCGAGCGGCTTCTTCTCCTGCGCGATGGCCTGCAGGGTCGACACCGGGAGGATGGTGCCCAGGGCCCCCAAAAGGGTCGCGGCCCCGACCGATTTCAGAAGCTGCCGTCGCAGAACCGGTTCCGGGAACAAGCCGTGCAGGAGCGCCTCCTCGATACCGTTCGCCACCGCCTGTTCAACCGTCGTCCGGGACGCTTGGGCCGGGGCACAGCAGAAGCAGCCCCGGAACCGGCTTAGTCGATCGCGAAATTCATTGCGCAATGCGGCCTCCTCTCGTTGTGACCTGTCGGATCGACGGATCAGCTTGCTGGCTGGATATCGGGGATGTCTGGAGACGTTCACCCATCTCGATCGCGCCCATCTCGGTTGGCGTATCGACGAAGGTCGCCGGCATCAGACGCTTTCGGCTGACGGTCAGATCGAAGACGTCGAACCGGTTGTAGTAGCCGACCACGTCGTGGAACTGCTTGGGTTCGATGCAGCGGCGCAGATCGAACTCGGCGTATGCGATGCCCTCCTCGTCCTGCAGCGTGTCGCCCAGGGTTTCGCCAGTCGGATCGACGAAGAAGCTCACCGCGCGGGGCGTCGCGTCGATCACGTCTGCGACGGTTGAATCCCGTTCTATGAGGAAGTCGCGCAACGCCTTGTCCATGTAGCCGGCGGTGACGATGCCGAACGCCTTCGCCTCGAACGAGTGCGCGCTGGCACGGATGCGATTGGCGGCGACGTTGTTGAAGTTTCCTCCGCCTTTGGGCCGTCGGGTCGGCCACATGGGTGGCCAACTCGAAATGTGGACCTGCTCGGCCTGAGCCATCAGGGTGTACCTGGCGAGAGGGTTGGTGTTTTCCCCACAGATGAGGTTTCCGACGCGCCCGACCGGGGTATCGACGACCCGTAGACCTTCGCCGTCGCCGGCGGCCCATACGAGCTTTTCGTAGAAGGTCGGCACCAGCTTCCGGTGATGATTGAGCACGTTTCCGTCGGGGCCGATCATGATGTTGCTGTTCCAGATCAGCCCCACGCTGACCGGCGAGCTCTCGCTGATCCCGATCGAGACGGTGACTCCGAGCGTGCGTGCCTCGTTCCGGATGGCGGCAATCTCGGGACCGTTTGCGGCGACGGACTGCTCGGCCATGCGCACGAACAGATCGTGGTTGTCGATCGGCGCCCAGAGAGCGGCCCAGACAGGGAAAGCGGGAATGTAGGTTTCCGGGAACGCGATCAGTTGCGCTCCGGCCTTCGCGGCTTCGCGGATGATCGAAACGGCTTTCGCCGTAGTGGCCGCCCTATCGAGAAACACGGGAGCGGCGTGGACCGCGGCGACCTTGACCGGTGAAGACATGACTTTTTCTCATTTCAATTGGTATGTCGTGAATGTCAGGCGGACAGCTTCTCGCCATCGAAGTAGCTCGAGAGACCCGTCCCCGGCGTGCAGTTCACGTACTCGAAGACGTTCCCCTGCTTCGGAATGACGAACACCTCGTGCCACGTCCGCAACTGATTGGCCTTACCGTACTTGCGGTAGCGCGCGATCGCCGCCGAAAAGATCGCTTCGTGCGACGCGTGATGCTCGGCCCAGTTCTCCATGTGCTTGAGCGACAGGAAGTAGCCCAGCGCGTGCGTCTCGAGCACGGCTTGCCCGGCGACGTCGCAGGTCTGCTGAAAACGTAGCGAAGCGCACCCCGTGGCCGTGGGGCTCTCCTTGAGGAAATCCATACCGCGCAGAAGAGGAGCGCGCAGTTCGCGCATATAGTCGTCCGTCTGGGACGGATCGCAGCGCCCCCAGAAGGCCGCCGACCGGATGATGGCGAGATTTTCCGGGGTGACGATGCGCCAGCGAGCCCCCTTCGTCGCCCTCGCCTGCGGAGCCGGCAGATCGGGCATCGGCGACTCCAGCTTGTCGGCCGCAGCCAGCGGTATTCGGTCCCGCATCGCGCCGTAATAGCCGCAATAAGGCGTCGGATAGATCGCGACTTCCTTGGAGAGCATCAGCCCGGCGGGATAGTCCTGCCAGTAGATACTCTCCTGCCGGTCGACGGGAACGGTGATGCTTTCGCGGAAATAGCCGGTCGGCTCGGCCAGGCGCGCCTCGTCGCCCCACCAGGATTTCACATGGGGGTCGGCCAACCAGTCGTCGCGCTTCTGCCGGTCGACCCAATATGCGGCCACGATATGGGTGTACAGGCCGTTCTGATCGACGAACCACGCGTGATCGTGGACGGTCGGGCCGTTGCGCAGGACGAGGGCCGCTTCGATCCACCGGAAGAACGGCGATGCATGCACGTCCTCCGCCGACCTTCCCTGAACGCCATGGAAAGCGACGCAGATTTCGTCGCAGCCGTTCACGAACGCGGTCGACCAGCGCTGAACGACCGGTTCAAACCCCTTTGGCTTTCGCAGCGGATTGACCCGCTCGTAGATCTGGATGGTCATGTCCCTGCTCTCTCCCTTAATGGACGCCGAAATACGCTCTGTGCAGTTCTGGGTTCTGCATCAGCGTTTCGGCATCTCCCTCGGCCATTACCTGGCCTTGAACGAGTACGTAGCCGTAGTCCGCCACCCGTAGCGTCTGCCGGACGTTCTGCTCGACCAGCAGGATCGAAAGCCCAGCGGTCTTGAGCCTCTTCACGATCGCGAACACCTCCGACACGAACAGCGGCGAGAGACCGAGCGACGGCTCGTCGAAGACAACCAGTTCCGGATCCGTCATCAGGCCGCGAGCGATCGACAGCATCGAGCGCTCTCCGCCGGACAACGTTCCGGCGAGCTGCCTGGATCTTTCCTTGAGCCTCGGAAACGTCTCGAAGAGCTCCTCCATCCGGGCCGCGACGCGGGCATTGTCCCGAATGAGCAGGCCGCCCACCTTGAGATTTTCCGCCACCGTCATCTTCGGAAGGACGCGGTTGCCCTCCGGCACGGTCGCGATTCCGAGGGCGGCGATCCGATGCGTGGGCATGCGCACTATCGCGTCGCCTCCGAAGTAGATCTCGCCCTTCTGCGCCCGGTTGAGTCCAAGGATGGTCCGGATCAGTGTGCTCTTGCCGGCGCCGTTGGCCCCGAGGATGCACGTGACCTGGCCGGGCTTCGCCTCCACGGTCACGTTCCTCAGGACATCGGCCTTGTCGTAACCTGCCGTGACGCCAATGACCGATAGCTTGCGGGAGCTCTCGGAAGCGGTCCTCATGCGTCTTCTCCCAGATAGGCCGTCTGCACGTCACGGTCCGCCATCAGCGCGTCGAACGCCCCTTCGAATATCTTGCGGCCGAAATTCAGCACGACGCAGCGGTCGGATACCCTGCGGATCACGTCCATCTCGTGCTCGACCAGAACCACGGCGAGTTCCGGAAGCTCGGCGCGGAACGCCAGAAGATCGCCCATCAGTTGCCGGGTCTCGTCGTGGGTCATGCCGGCCGACGGTTCGTCCAGCAACAGCACGCGCGGCTTGGCTATCAGAGCCCTGCATATCTCGATGCGCCGCCGGTCGATCATCGTGAACGAGCCGGCGGGCTGGAACAGACGGTCGGCGATCACAGGATTGAAGCGGTGAGCGAGCGACCGGACCTCGCGGATCGAGGCTTCGACTTCGGCCCGCCAGCGTCCACGGCGGAAGATGTTCGTCGTCAGACCGAGATCGAGAGACGTGAGTTTGCCGACCACGATGTTGTCGAACGCGCTCTGTTCGAGCATGAGGCGGGACCGCTGGAATGTCCGGACGATGCCCGCCTGCCCGATCGTCTGGGGCGATTTGGCGAAGAGATCGAGGTCTCCCAGACGGATGGTTCCGGCAGTCGGGCGATAGAGACCCGTGACGACGTTGAAGAACGTCGTCTTTCCGGAGCCGTTGGGTCCGACGAGACCTACGGTTTCGCCGCAGTCGAGTGTAAAATCGAGACGGTCCAGCGCGACGAGGCCGTCGAAACGCATCGTCAGGCCCGTGCAGGCGAGCAGAGCTCCGGTCACAGCCCCTCCTCCCGCCCCGCGGAAAAGCGGGAAAAGTCGCGGAGCGGCCGCGGGAGAATGCCGAACGGTCTGAAGAGCAGGATGCAGAGCACCAGCACGGCAAAAATGAGCAGGCGATACTCCTGGATCGCCTGCAGCTTCTCGGGCAGGACGATGATGATGCAGGCGGCGACGACCGCGCCCCACATGTTTCCCAACCCGCCGAGCACGACGATCGACAGCATAAGGAGCGATTCGCCCAGACCCGCTCCGTTCGGGGTGACGAAGCCGTTCATCATGCCGTAGACGGCACCGGCGACGCCCACGATGGCGTTGCCCAGGATGAACGCGACGGCCTTCCAGCGCACGATCGAAAGCCCGAACACCGATGCGGCCGTTTCGTCGCTGCGGACGGCGTCCAGCGCGACCCCGATCCAGGAGGCCTCGAGGCGCTTGGCGAAAGTGAACGCAAGCGCGAACAGGACGATCGCGAGAATCGCATAAGGGAAGTAGAACGACACCTCCCACCAGCCGATTGATGTTGTCCGGCTGAAGTCGAAGCCCCAGACCGAAAAGCCCTTGATCTTCATTCCCTGCGGTCCCCCGAGGGTGTCGTTCACTTCGAGGAAGGTGCGGAGGAGAAGCCCGAACGCCATGGTCACCAGCGCCGCGTAATGTCCGCGCGTGCGAAGGACGGGAAGCAGCAGGACGAGGCCCAGCGCGCTGGTGACCAGACCGCTGATCGCCAGGATCGCCAGATGAGGCAGGCCTGGATATGTCGTGAGCACCGCGGCCGCGTACGATCCGATCACGAAGAAGGCGGCCCCAGCGAAATTGACGATACCGGCGAACGCGAGCTGGATGTTCAGACCAACGCATGCCGTCGCGAACAGGGCGACCGTCGACAGCATCAACAGCGTATAGTGCTCTCCTCTGAAGACAACGGCGATCGTCAAGGCGCCGATCATCGCGACCGTATTGCCGAACCCGCTGAAATCGCCGCAGATCGCCGCGATCTCCCTGCCCGCCGCCGATTTGTCGGCGAGCGCGAAAACGACCAGGAATGCGGCCAGCATGCCGAGCACCTGCGCCTGCGATTCCGAATGGATCACAAGCGCTCCACCTCCGAGAAGAAGCAGCACGGTGAAGACCGCGACCGCGCGCGGGAAACGCTGAAGCCGCATCATCAGGGGCAGGGATGGCGCGGGCGCCGGAATGCTGCTCATCCTACACCCGCTCGCTTCTGCGCTCGGCGATCAGGCCGGTAGGAAACAGCCCGATCAGCACAATCACGGCGGCGAAGGCGATTACATCCTTGTAGGCACTCGAGAACGGCAGCGCCACGACAACCAGCGTCTGCACGCCGGCGAACAGGAAGCCGCCAATGATCGGTCCGAGCAGACTTCCGAGTCCCCCAACGACGGCGGAAGCGAATCCGATGACACCGAGAAGAAGTCCCATGTTGAAGTTGATCTCCCGGTAGTAGAGCCCGAGCATGCAGCCAGCGAAGGCCGCAAGCGCGGAACCGAGGGCGAACGTGCCGAGGACGACCCGCTGGAAATCGACGCCCGCGAGCCGGGCCACTTCGCCGTCCTGCGCCACGGCGCGGATGGCCAATCCCATCGGGGACCGCGAAATCAGAAGGTGCGTCGCGAATACCAGCGCCAGCCCCGCACACAGGATGATGACGCTGTCGAAACCAACGCTGAAGGAGCCGAGCCGGATCGATCCGGCAGGCAGCAACGCCGGGAATGGCTTCGGATTGCCGCCGTTGGGAACGCCCAGTCGGATCGCCTCGCGAAGCACGGTACCCGCCATGAGCGTCGCGAGCAGCACGTTGACCGCGGGTGCCTGGCGCAGCGGCAGGATGAGGAAGCGGCCGATCAACGCTCCGACCAGACTACCGATGGCGATGGCCGCGGCGATGCCCGTCCCCAGCGCGACGAGCGGGGGAAGTGCGACCAGTCCGCCGACGAGCCCGATAGCGCCGAGGCTGGAAAACGCCCCGACCGTTACGACGTCGCCGTGGGAAAACTTGATGACGTCGAGCACGCCGAAGAACAGCGAGAAGCCGACGGCGATCATCGCGTAGATGACGCCCAGCATCACGCCGTTGAACAGCTGCTGCGCCAGTATTCCGAAGTCCATCGCACGATTCCGATGTTCGTGAGGGCGATGGCCTCCGCGCAGCCTGTGCGCGCGGCGGCCGTCCGATCGTCAGTCCTTTGCGAGCTTCTTTTTGCCGGCCGCGTAGTCGCTATCCGGCCAATAGACCCACTTCCCGCCCTGCGCGACGTAGACGTTCGCGCTCATGATGTTCTGACGGTGGTCGTCGAAGTTGATCTCACCGACGAGCGCCTTGTAGCCCTTCGTTCCGTTCAGTTCGGCCTTCACCTTCTTGCGGTCCGGGCCGACCTTTTCGATCGCGTCCATGATCAGGTTCGCGGCCGAGTAGGCAAACGGCCCGTAGGCATCCGGATCTTCGCGGAAACCAGCTTTGGTGTACGCCTCCTGGAAGGCCTGCCCCTCGGCATACTTGCTCAGCGGTGCACCATTGTGGAAGGAGATCGTCCCTTCGCTCGCCGCACCGGCGCCCCCAATGTAGCCTGCCGTCATGATGCCGGAGACGCCTGCGAACTGGGCCTGAACGCCCACGCGATCCATCTGCGACCGCAGGCGGACGCCGAGCGGCGTCAAGCCGCCAACCAAGATCACATCGGGCTTCAGTTCCTTGATCTTGGTGAGTTCTGCGGTGAAGTCTTGCTGGTCCGGGCTCACAGGAAAGGTCGCCAGGTTCTCGCCGCCCGTCGGCTTCAGATACTCGGAGAAATACTTGAACTGGCCTTTACCGTAGTCCGTGGTGTCGTGAATCATGACGAACTTCTTGTAGCCCTGCTTGGTCAGGAATTCCGCGGCCAGCTTGCCCTCGTTGATCATCGTGCCGTTGACGCGATGGACCTCCTTGTAATCGTTGCCGTAGGTGATCTCGGGCAGGATCGCTCCCCAGACGACAACCGGCAGACCGAAGCGCGCATAGGTGTCGACGGTCGCGATGCCGACGGCGGAGCAGTAATGGGTCACGCCGGCGACGATCGAATTGTCGGACGCCGCCTTGGTCGCTACTTGGATGCCGACATTGGGCTTGCACTCGTCGTCGTAAGTAACGAGTTCGTAGGTGTACTTCGCGTTCGCGTCCGCATTCCTCTGCTGCACCGCCAAGGTCGCGGAATTCCGTCCGCCGAGGCCCGGTGCAGAATTGCCGCCCGACAACGGGCCGATGAAGGCGATTTTGACGGTATCCTTTGCCGCTGCCACGACGGATGCCCAACCGCTCAGTAAGACCGCGCTGCCCAGAACAGAAAGAATTCTTCGCTTTGTGATCATGTTGCCTCGCTCCGTCCTCGATATGACAGGAGCGTAACTGCATCCGGATTTCCGCCACCATTGGGAATCTTCGCAAGGCGTCGTGCGGAGACGAACCCGCCTGCCCGTTTAATGCGCCTTGGCTGCATCCATGCGATGCATCGTGCCGACTACTTGGGCCAACGCGCCGGGTTTGAGGTGGCCCGGGGGAAGAAGCGGGCTTTTTTGCAAGGCGCCGCTTCGGCGAACCGGTCGAGCCGGCCTATCGCCTCTCCGCGCGGGATCGCGAACCACGTCCCGCAGCCGCGAAACCACGGCCGGCCGCGAGGCGATCGCGCGTGCGTTCAGGACTTTAGGCTGAAGTCATTCTTAAATTCATAGTCACCCACCGGCTCGCGCGACATATACCTCGCGGGCGTCCTAAACATCAGCGAGACCAATCGCCCCATCAGTGCCGGTTTCGCAGCGAGATCGAACCGCTCCAGTGGGAAGTTTGTGATGTAACTAGGCAGCCGCTTGTGGAAGAACGCGCCGCTATCAAAGGGGCGCGAAAGCGCCCCCCCTAAAGGATTGATAAATTTGCGTATTCGACGGATTTGGCGCCCGAGAGCCGATCGACGCGGTTCGCGCGGATCGTGTGGCCTGCGAAAGCTCGCCATATCGGCGAGACCTTGTCTCGATCATCTGAAAGCGTCCCAAAGATCTGGGCAGAACCGCTCGGTTGGCTCCGCCTCGCCTCTTGGAGCCGGCCGCCGGCCTTAAATCCGGTCGATCGCTGGACTTGGACAAGCATGCTCCAATCCGTGCAGCGTGGTCCAGGCAGCCCTGCACCGTACACTCGCTGGTATGGAGATGCTGCGCCATCTCGCGGGTGGCGCGTTCGGGCCGCGATGCAAGCGGATCTTGAAGCGATTGAAGCCTACTCGGCGGGCCGTGCGACCGCGGCACCAGAGCTCTCCGGGAGGTCGAGCGCAGCAAACGCCTTCGGTTTCCGCAAGCGCACGTAGATCTGCGCTGCCAGAAGCACCACGCACAGGAGCAAAAAGAACGCGCTGATCGGCCGCTCGACGAAGATCATGGCGTCGCCCCGCGAGACCAGCAGCGAACGGCGGAAGTTCTCCTCCAGGCGCGGCCCCAAGACGAAACCGAGCAGGATCGAGGCCGGGTGGAAATCAAGCAGCAGCAGCAGATAGCCGACCAACCCGACGACGACAGTCTCGCCGACCTGGAACATGTCGTTGTTGGTCGAGTAGACGCCGATCGCGACGAAGAACAGCGCGCTCGGATACAGATATTTGTAGGGAATCATCAGGAGCTTCACCCACAGCCCGATTAGCGGGACGTTGAGAAGCACCAGCATGACGTTGCCGATCCAGAAGCTTGCGATCAGGCCCCAGAAGATGTCCGGATGCTCCTTGATCAGCTGGGGGCCGGGCACGATGCCCTGGATCATCAGCGCACCAAGGATCAGGGCCATGACAGCGTCGCCGGGAATGCCGAGACTCATTGTCGGGATGAAGTCGCCCTGCACCGACGAATGCGTAGACGCCTCTGGACAGGCGACGCCTTCGATCATCCCGGTACCGAACTTCTCTGGCGTTTTCGAGACCTTTTTCTCCGCAGCGTAGGAGATGAAGGAGGCGATCGTCGGTCCCGTTCCCGGAATGAGCGAGCAAAGACTTCCGATGATAGTGCCCCGCAACATCGCCGGAATAGAGCGGCGGAGTTCGTCGCGTGATGGACGCAGATCGCGCAGACCGACGTTCGAATAGCGCGTATTCACGTCGGAATATTGATTCACGCTCTTCATGAACTCGGCGATGCCAAATAGACCGAGTGCGAGTCCGACGAGTTCGATGCCGTCAAGAAGGTTCGGAATGCCGAACGTGAAGCGCTCCGTGCCAGTCTCGACATCCGTTCCCACGATTCCCAGGAAGAGGCCCAGCAAGGTCATGGCAATACCCTTGAGAGGTGAGCCCTTCGCCAACGTCGAACCGGCGAGCAGGCCCAGAAGCATCAGTGAACAAATCTCGGTCGGACCGAACTCCAGTGCGACCTTCACCAGCACCGGCGCCAGAAAGATCATCTCCACTATGCCCCAAGAGGCGCCTACGAACGACGACAGTACCGTGATGCCGAGTGCAGCGCCGCCTCGACCCTGCTTCGTCAGCGGAAATCCGTCGAGGCACGTCACCGCGTGCGGTGGATGGCACGGCAGGTTGAGCAGGATGGAACAAATCGCGCCGCCGTATTGCGCTCCATAGAAGACGCCTGACAGCATCAAGATCGCGCCGACCGGGGGAATGCCGAACGTTAGCGGGAGCAGCACGGATATCGTGGCGAGAGGCCCCATTCCCGGCAGGACCCCGACCATGTTGCCAACCAGAACACCGACGAAACACCACATGAAATTCTGTGGCTCGAAGGCGACCCCGAAGCCGTACCAGAGATCGGAAAGCGCGCTCGCCAACATCTAGAACCCCCAACGGTAGAGCGGGAAAGGAACTCTCAGCACGCAGGAAAAGAGGAGACAGCCGGCGACGGTGACGACCGCGGCCAGAACGGCGGAACCTCTGACGGTAGCGGTCCGGTCGCCGAGCGCGGAGACGAAGACGCACATGAAGGTGGCCGCAGCCATGCCGAAATAGACGCCGAATAGGACGAACATCAGCGGACCCGCGAGGATGCAGGCCCAGCCTCGCCATTCCATCGCGGCCGGCAAGATGCGCTCTCCCTCTTCAAGAGGCGTCGCCAATCCCGTGACGAAGATCAACGCTCCAACGATCACCATCATGACACTGAGCATGAACGGAAACATGCCCGGTCCCATGTGCGCGAAGGTCCCGAGCGAATAGGTCGTAGAGTTGAGACCGATCCCGGCGCCCAGCAGCACCATGAGTAGCCCGGCGTAGAAATCCTTCTTTCGCAACGTGATCGGCATTCTCGGCACCTCTATGCGGTTTTGGTCGCTATCACGACGAGCGCCGATGCCGGTTCGGAAGACACCTGGATCAGCTTGTGCGGGATCGTGGAATCGAACTGAATGCAGTCGCCCGGATTGAGCGTTTCCTTGCGCTTCCCGATGACGAGTTCGATCCGGCCCGTGAGGATGAACAAGATCTCCTCACCTTCGTGGTGGCTCATGATGCGACCGCGTTTTGCCGTTTTGGTCGGCCTCACGACGAAGGCGCGCATCGTGCGTTCGGGAGCGAGTCCAGCGACGAGCGACAGGTGCGTGTCGACATCGCCCGCTTTCCCGTTCTTCGCGCGGACAATCGTGATCGGATCGTGGTCGTCGGGCTGGCCGTAGAAGTGGTCCAAAGTCGTTCCGAGAGCCTCGGCGATCTTGATCGCGGAGCCTATCGATGGAGAAGAGAGCCCGCGTTCCAGCTTGGAAAGATAGCTGCGGGTCAGACCGGAATCGGCCGCAAGCTGCTCCAGCGTCATGCCGCTCTGCACGCGGAGGAATTTGAGGTTGAGTGTCATTGCGCTCGGATCTTTCCGAAATGATTGCCTGCATCGATCTCGCACCAAACCATCGACAATTCAAACCGTAGAATGGGTTCTCCAAACGATCACAGATCAAGCACCAGTCGCTGTCCCGCGCAGTCGCCCACACAGACGATGAGCTCATTCTGTCGTTCGGCGGGCGACAGCACGCGATCGCGATGGATGGGCGGCCCCTCGGTCCAGCGCGTGCGGCAGGCGCCACAGATGCCTCCGCCGCAGGACACGGGGACGTCGACGCCGAGCGCATCCAGCGTCCCGAGAAGACCGACATCCGGCGTGACGGTTGCCAACTTCTTGCTCGCCGACAGATAGAGTTCGTAGGGAGGCACGTCGCTTTTGGCGGAGACTTTCGGCGGCGTGAACATCTCAATGTGCTTTCGCTCTTCCGGCCAGGCCGAAACGGCATCTTCGAAGGCCTGCAGCATCAGGGCAGGTCCGCAGCAGGCCGCCAGACCAGACCCGACGAACTCCCCCACGATCGCGGCGATGACGGGCTTGGCCTGGGTGGTCGTGTCGTACAGGCGAACACGGCCCGCTTCGATCGCTTGCACAATCATGTCGGGCAGGACCGGCTGCCCGCGACTGGTCCAATGCAGCACGTAATTCGAACGCCCCCGACGCTCGAGATGCCGGATCGCGGAGATGAACGGGGTCACGCCGATGCCTCCCGCAACGAACACGTTCGTTGCCTCCGGATGCAGCGCGATCCCGCCGCGCGGCAGCGAGACGGAAAGCGGCTGTCCCACCTCCACGCGTTCGTGCAGGAAATTCGAGCCGCCGCGGCCCTCGCGTTCCCGCTTCACCGCTATCACGTAGCGCCGATTGTCGTCCGGCTCGTTGCAGAGGGAGTAGGTCCGGACGAGACCCTGCCCAAGATGGACGTCGATATGCGCCCCGGGCCGAAACGGAGGCAGCTCCCAATCGTCCTGATCGACCAGCGTAAAGCGCTTAGCGTCGTTGCCGAGATCCTCGACCTTAGAGACAACGGTGGAGACCGTCTTGATCGCCTTCGCCATCTATATCGGCCTCACTGCGTCACCGACACGCAGCGTGCCTCCGGCGACGATCTTGCAGTTCAGCCCCGACCGGTTGATGAGCGGATCGAAGACCGGCTTGCCGAGTATCTCTTCGATGTGCCGGCACGGCGTCGAAAGACGGGTCGCCTCTACGATCGTCTCTCCCAGCCGGAAGCGACGGCCGACGAGATGATTCAGCGGGACGCCTTCGACGGTCACGTTGCGGCGATGTTCCTCGGGCAGCAACTCGATCTTGTGGTCGCGTCGCAGCGCCTCGAGCGTCTCCACCTCGAACAGGGTGACCTGCCGTCCCTCCTCCGGCTTGTGGGAGTAGAATCCGGTTTCGTGACCGACGAAATATCGATCACCCTCGATCCCGCGTCCGGCGACGAGCTCGAGCGAAGGAAACGAGCGCATCGGCAGAAAGGCTCGCGGGGTCTTGTGCAGGAAGCGCACGACGCCCTGCCAGGACGTCGCGACCTGGGACTTCTCGATTGCGATGGCGTCCATCTTGGTTCTCCTAGGCCTTGATCCGAACGATTTCAGCGTGAAACGGCGAGCGATTTGTCCAGCGTCTGACGCACATCGGATCGCACCTCGATGACGACCGGTCCTTTGGCCGTCATGGCCTCAGCGACCGTCGACGGAGCGCTCTCCGCGTCCTCGACGACGAATCCCTTCGCGCCGAAGGCACGTGCCAAGGCGGCGAAGTCGGGGTTCGAAAGATCAGTGCCGTACGGACGATCGGGGAAGGCCCGCTCCTGATGGGATCGGATCGTCCCGTAGGACCAGTTGTTCGATACGACGATCTTGAGGTCCGCCCCTCTGGCGACGGCCGTCGCCAGTTCGTTGCCCGTCATCAGGAAGCCTCCGTCTCCGCAAAAGGCTACGACCTGCCGCCCCGGAAAGCGAAGGCTCGCGGCGAGCCCGGACGGGACCCCGCTGCCCATCGCGCCGCAAGCCGAGCCGAGTAGTCGTGCGGTCGGCTCGAAGCTGAAGATGCGATGGACCCATCCGGCGAAATTGCCGGAGTCCGTTGTGACGACGCCGTCGGGCTTGAAGTGTATGGCGATGGCCGCCACGGCGTGACCGAAGACGTCTGCGGACGGTACGCCGAAACGAGGCCAACCGTGCGTGGCCGTCCGCACCGCGGCGGCTGCTCGGAGCCACTCGGTCCGGTCCGGCGCTGCCGTGGAAACGGCCAGCATGGCCGACACGAACGCATGCGATCCGGAAACGACCGCGACGTCGGTCTGGACGCGCTTTCCGATCGCATCGGGATCCGGATAGACGTGGACCAACGGCTGGCGCGGCTCGGCCTGTCTCGGAAACGCAAAGCCGAGCGAGGACAGGTCGCCCAGACGCGTTCCGACGGCAACGACGAGGTCGGCTCGTTCGAGCAGTTTGGCGTGAGGTTGGGAGGGAAAGAACCCAAACTGACCGCCCCACAGCGGGTGAGCGTTCGGAAATTGGTCCTGCATCTTGTTCATGGTGACGACTGGGACGTTCCACTTCTCGGAGAACGCGACCAGATCTTCGCGGAACGATGCCGTCCGGCATTCGCCGCCGACCAGCAGGATCGGCCGCTCCGCTGCCGTCAACGCCGCCGCCGCTTTTTCGATGGCCGCACTGCCTGGCTCCGGGCGCGCGAGTCCATTAGTCCTGATGGCAAGTCCCTCTGCCGCTTCCTCTAGGAGATCCTCAGGCAGCTCGACGGCGACCGGGCCGGGCGTTCCCGCATGGGCCACCGCGAACGCGCGGGCCATCATCTCAGGAACGAGATCCGCCGAGTTCAGACGCACGGACCATTTCAGCACGCCATCGAACGAACGGCCACAGTCGATCTCCTGCACAGCGTCCCGCGCAAGGTTCGGACGGTCGACTTGACCGACCAGCATCACCAGCGGAATCGCTTCCTGCGCGGCGACATGCAGTCCAAGCGCGGCGTTGAAGGCGCCTGGGCCACGGCTCGCCATCACGACTCCGGCGCGACCCGTGAGCTTGGCGTCGGCGACGGCCGCAAGGCTTGCACTTCCTTCGTGCCGACAGGTCACCAGATCGAAATCGCTGCGGTCGCGCAGCGCATCCAGCAGCGCCAGAAAGCTTTCTCCCGGCACGCCGAAGGCCCGGTCGATCCCATGGGCGACGAGACTGTCTGCGACCAGTTCGGCGACGCAATAGGTCATGCGACGCTCCCGTCCTGCTTGATGGTCCGGACCTCGCCGGCGACGTGCAGCGGCGCCTCCGTCCGATCGCGCAGCGCCTGAATCGTGAGGCCGTCGAGCAGCGCCCAGACCGCCAGCCCTCCCTCCGTCACGTCGATGATGGCGAGGCTGGTGAATATCCGGGTCACCACTCTACGCGCGGTGAGTGGATACCCGCATCGCTCCACGATGCGGGAACGACCATCCTTCGTGGTGTGATCCATCATCACCCAGATCGACTTCGCGCCGACGGCTAGATCGATTGCTCCACCGATGCCGGGCGGAGACCCATTGTCTCCGGTCGTCCAGTTGGCAAGGTCGCCGTCCTTGGAGACCTGGAACGCGCCCAGCACGGCGACGTCGAGATGGCCGCCCCGCATCATCGCGAATGAGAGGCTGGAGTCGAAGTAGGAGCCACCTGTCCGAAGCGAGATCGGCATTTTCCCGGCGTTGATGAGATCCCAGTCCTCTTCGCCTGCCGCTGGCTTTGGGCCTACGTTGAGGATGCCGTTCTCGCTGTGAAGGATTACGCCCGAACCGGCCGGCAAGTAGTCGGCCACGTGCGTAGGAGCGCCGATCCCGAGATTCACGAAGCCCTCCGCCGGCAGATGAAGCGCGACCGTGCGCGCCAATGCGTCGCGTGAAAGCGGGGTCATCGAAGGCTCCTTGCGAAAACGCGGTCGACGAAGATGCAGGGCGTGACAATGGCTTCCGGATCCAGATCGCCGGCTTCAACCACGCGGTCGACCTCCACGGCCACCGTCCGGCCGGCGGTCGCCATGACCGCGCAATGATTGCGCGCCGTCTTGTTGTAGGTGACGTTGCCGAGCGTGTCGGCGAGATGCCCCTTGACGAAAGCAAAATCTGCCCGAAGCGGAAGCTCTAGAATGAACTCTCGTCCTTCGACGACGATCTTCTCTTTGCCCTTCGCAAACACCGTTCCGACGCCGACGGGAGAAAGGAAGCCGCCAAGACCGGCGCCACCCGCTCGGATGCGTTCCACCAACGTGCCCTGCGGAACGAGTTCGAGTTCGACAGTGCCGGCACGATATTGCTCAGCGAATTGCTTGGCACTGCGCGGGTAGGAGCAGACGATCTTACGGACGATCTTGGCCTCGAACCACAACGACAGATCGTCCTCTGTGGAGCCCGCGTTGTTCGATACCAGCGTCAAGTCGCGGACCCCCCTGTCGAGCACCGCCTTGACCACTCCGAGCGGAAGACCCGCTCCGCCGAACCCGCCCATCATGACAGTGTCGCCGTCCTTGATGCCTTCCACGGCCGCTGCCGCATTCTCAACCACTACGTTGCGCATCGTTTCGTCCGCCGTGTTTGCTACGGGATTGACTTGGGGTACGTCGTCGACAGGCCGCGACCGACCCGATCGAGCAGCATCTCGTTGGTGCCGTCGGCGTAGGCCGCCATCCGGACCTCGGCGAAATGCATGTTCAGACGGTGGGCCCCGCTGGCGCCGGTCGCGCCCACGATCCGGACACACTGATCGATGCCCCACAGCGCCGTATCGACCGCGAACTTCTTGGCTTGCGCGGCGAGCGCGACCGGATTCCCGCCGATCTGTATCTGCTCGGCGGCGCGGAAGACGAGCGCGTTGGCGGCCTCGAGCCGAACCGACACCTCCGCGAGCTCCCAGCGCAGGCCCTGATGTCCGGTCAGCGGCTTTCCGAAGGCCTGCCGGCCCTCGCAGTAGTCGACCGCCTCGCACAGCGCCGCATGCAGCGTCGCGACGCACATGGCGGCCACGTGGACGCGAGCCGCGTTGACGGAAGCCATCGATGCCTTGAGAGCAGCGCCCGGCGCTGCGATCAGACACCACTCGGGAATGAAGTGAGCGTCGAAGGCTACCTCGGCCAGGCGGAAGGAACGCGCTCCCGGAACGACGATCTCGCTTCGCCGGACCGTATTGGCCTCACCGAACGGCACGTAGAAACTGGCGATGTCCCCTGCCCCCGCCGCATCGCCCACGCGGGCCAGGACGATCAAGCCTCCGACCAGCAGGCCGTCCGTCATCCAGGCCTTGGTGCCGCTCAGAGCCCAGCCACCGTCGACCGGAACGGCCGTCGTGGTAAGCGCGGAGACATCGCTCCCGCCCGCAGGCTCGGTCATGGCCGTCGTCAGGAGAAGCTCCCCGCGCAGCGCGGGCTGCAACAATCGCTCGATCTGGATCGGCGCACCTGTCTGGGAAAGGCGCGTCGCTCCGCCCTGGTGATGGTTCAGGCAGAACGCCGCCGCGAAGCCGTGGCGCGCCATTTCCTGCGCGACCCGGATTTTGCAGAGGTAGGACGCTTCCAGACCACCGTGAACTCGCTTCGCCTGAAGCCCCAGCATGCCGAGCTCTGCCCACTCGGCAATCCACTTTTCCGGAAACGCCTCGCCCGCCATGTGCGCGGCCAAGACGCTCTCGGAAAAGGCGCCGGCACAAAATGCCCGTGCCGTCGCCACGTGATCGCGCTCGTCGGCGGAAAGATGAGCGTCGTACTGCTGATAGAAGTCCATGGGTTATCCTTCGGCGGGCTACTTCTGCAGAGGCGCCCCGATATCCTTGGCCCACTTATTCCAGTAGGCCTCTTCCTTTCCGACATCGGACGTGAAGCTCTCCACCGTCGAACCGGTGATCAGGGTGGCGCCGATCGTTTCCAGTTGCTTCAGGAACTCTGGATCACTCGAAGCCTTGTCGAGGGCAGCGCCAACCTTGGCGACGACGTCGGCGGGGAGGCCCGGCGGACCCGCGACCCCGAACCACGGGGAGATATCGATAGGCTTGCCACCCGCCTGTTCGATCGTCGGCAGATCCGGGAAGGCCGGCGACCGCTCGGCTGACGTCACCGCGAGCGCCTTGAGGGTGCCGGCCTTGACCTGCTGACCGATCGTGGCTTCGGTAAAGAAGCCCACCTGTAAAATCCCCGACATGCAATCGACTATCGGTTGATTGCCGCCCGAATAGTTGATGAACGACATTTTCGTGTCGTAGGCCATATCGAACAGCGTGCCACCAATGTGGGATGTCGCCCCGAACGTACCGCCGAAGTTCACTTCTCCCGGGTGCGCCTTCAGATAGGCGACGAGCTCCGGTACGCTGGACACGGGAAAAGTCGGGTTCACGACGAGCAGATTCCGCTGCTTCGCGACCTTCCGGATGTAGGTGAAGCCCTTCTGCTGATCATAGCGCACAGACGCATAGAGCGCCTTGGCGCGAGTATTCGAGGACTCCACCGCGACGAGGAGCGTGTACCCGTCGGGCTTCGCGCGGGAAACGTTTGACGCGGCGATCATTCCGCCGGCACCGCCGTTGTTCTCGATGATGACGGTCTGGTTCAACTCCTTCGAGAGAAGGCGGCCGATCACGCGGCCAATGATGTCCGTCGGACCTCCAGGCGGGAAACCGACGACCAGCTTGATCGTGGTGGAGGGATAAACATCGGCCGCCTCGGCCGGATCGGCGATATGTCCGACGCAAAGAACAGCCACGCCGACGACGATGGACGCGGCTTTTCGGAACAAGCGAAACATGCGACACCTCTCTCGAAGAATGGCGAACCTTCGAACCAAGGACACTTTGTGTCAAGTATGAAACTGACGTAACGCGACGCATAACCGCACAACGACTCGGCAAAAACTGCGAAAAAAGCTTTCACTTGCAGCATTTTTCGGCATTTTCAGCGCTATTTCGGTCTCCAGTTCGTCAGGTATTGCGGTTCCATGCTTGCTCAAATTCGGCTTTTGTGTTCTAGACGATCGGTCTATTAAGGACACAAATGGCAAAATCTTCAGATAATCGCCGCCAACCGGCCGAGGCGCGGCGACACGACATCGGATACTCGCCGACACGCGACGTTCTGATCCGTTGCGGAATGGAAGTGATGACTCAACAGGGATTTGCCGCCACGGGCCTGGACGCACTGCTGCGCCGCGCCACCGTGCCGAAGGGCTCGTTCTACCATTACTTCGAGAGCAAGGCGGAATACGGTCGCGAAATCATGAAGGAGTACGATTCCTTTTTCCGGCACAAGCTGGACCGCGCCCTCAACGACGAGAGGCTCGCGCCGCTGGCACGCATGCGAGCCTTCGTCGAAGACGCCAAGGCAGGTATGGCGAAATACAGCTACACGCGCGGCTGCCTCGTCGGAAATCTCAGCCAGGAAGTCGAGGCGCTACCCGACGATTACAGGTCCGCTTTGGACGAAATCATCAAGGGCTGGCAGCGGAAGGTGGCGCATTGCCTGGAACTCGCGCGCGACGCCGGCGAGATCGGAGATGCCGCGGACTGCGATGCCTTGGCCGAGTTCTTCTGGATCGGCTGGGAGGGGGCGGTGATGCGGGCGCGCCTCGTCAGGAACGGCGTGCCGCTCGATACCTTCATCTCCGGCTTCGTCGCCGGTCTCCCGCGCCCGGACGGGGCGAAGCCGCGGTCCAAAAGAAACGTGAAATAGGAGTTCAAATTGTTCAAAGCCGTTTTGATCGAAAAGGACGAGCAAGGATACCGCGCCGGGGTGGCCGAGTTGCCCGAGGCTCGCCTTCCCGAAGGAAACGTGACCGTCGACGTGGAGTACAGCACCCTGAACTACAAGGACGGCCTTGCGATCACCGGCAAGGGTCCGATCGTCAGATCCTTCCCGCTGGTGCCGGGGATCGACTTCGCGGGTCTGGTCTCGTCGAGTTCCGACTCGACCTTCTCGCCGGGAGACCGGGTCGTTCTCAACGGCTGGGGGGTCGGCGAACAACACTGGGGCGGCCTGGCCCAGCGAGCCAGCGTCAAGGCCGACTGGTTGATCAAGCTGCCGGATTCGATGCCTTCCCGCCGGGCGATGATCATCGGCACCGCCGGCTACACGGCGATGCTATCGGTCATCGCCCTCGAGAAGTTTGGCATCCGCCCTGGCACGGGCGACGTGCTGGTGACCGGTGCCGGCGGGGGCGTCGGCAGCATCGCGATCATGCTGTTGCACAAGCTCGGATTTCGCGTCGTGGCTTCGACTGGAAGACCCGACGAAGAGCCGTACCTCAAGAGCCTGGGCGCAAACGAGATCATCGACCGGTCCCAATTGTCGCAACCAGGCAAGCCGCTGCAGAAGGAACGGTGGATCGCCGCGATCGACTCGGTAGGCAGCCACACCCTCGCCAACGTGTGCGCCGGCATCAAAGCGGACGGAGCCGTCGCAGCTTGTGGCATGGCGCAAGGTTTGGACTTTCCCGCAAGCGTTGCCCCCTTCATCCTGCGCGGAATCGCCCTGTTCGGCATCAACAGCGTGACGCGCCCGAAGGCGGAACGCGTCGAAGCCTGGGACCGTCTTGCCGCCTTGCTCACCGAGGCCGATCTGGAGAGATCAGCGGTCGAAATCGGTCTGAGTGACGTCGTCGCCTCCGCGGAGCGCCTCATGAGTGGCCAAGTGCGCGGGCGCACGGTCGTCGACGTCAATAGGTGACTTCGACCCCGAAAAACTGCGATGCGACTGTAGCGGGCCGGGCCGTCGAAACCAGACGACGACTACGGCCCACCCAAACGGGAGATTTCGAAACGATGGCCGCTTCGGAACGAACTGCAAGCGAGGAACCCCTGCTCGGGTTCTCGACGCGAGCGATCCACCATGGGTACGACCCTGGCCATCACTCTCGCGCGGTATCCCATCCCATTTACACGACGTCGACCTTCGCCTTCGACAGCGTCGCTGAATTGGATGCGGCGGCTGCATCGGGAGGCAGGCTATACGCGCGGGAGTTCAATCCGACGACCGCGCTGCTGGAATCCCGCTTGGCAAGCCTGGAAGGCGCCGAAGACGCAGTCGTATTCGCATCGGGAATGGCTGCCTTCGGAGCGTTGATCCTTTCGCTGCTATCTCAGGGTGACGAGCTCGTCGTTCATCGAACGCTGTATTCGAATACGACGACCATGACCGAGCAGGGTTTACCCAGGTTCGGTATCAAGACCGTTCCAGTCGATCTGAGCGACCCCGCCAATCTCGATGCTGCTGTTACTTCACGCAGCAAAGCTGTCTATTTCGAGACCCCCATCAACCCAACTGGCGACGTCCTCGACATCGTTGCCGTTGCGGACCGTGCGCGACGAGCCGGCCTCTTGGTCTTCGTCGATGGTACGTTCGCATCGCCTGCGCTGCAAAGGCCTCTGCAACATGGGGCGGACGTCGTGCTGCACTCACTCACGAAGTACATCAGCGGACACGGAGACCTACTTGGAGGCGCTCTCTTGGGTCAGGCCGAACTGATCGAAAAAATCCGAGATCGTGGCCTCCGATATATCACGGGTGCCGTCCTGTCACCTGTGGCTTCGTCACTGATTCTGCGTGGTATCAAAACGCTTCCTCTTCGGATGGAGCGCCACGGATCCAATGCACTTGCAATCGCGCGCATGCTCGATGCCCACCCGTTGGTTGAATGGGTGAACTATCCATTCCTTCCGTCCCATCCACGGTACGCAATCGCGAAAAAGCAGATGTCGGCAGGATCCGGCATACTGTCCTTTGGTCTCCGTGGAGGCTTTGAATCTGCCCGGCGCTTTCTTGACAATCTCAAACTCATTACGCTGGCCGTCAGCCTCGGAGACGCCGAAACGCTCATAATGCATCCTGCCAGCTTAGTTCACGCCCGGCTCGCGGTTCGTCCGGAAGCGCATCTTCAAAGAGGCGTCGAAGACGATTTGATCCGTCTATCGGTCGGACTTGAGGACGAAGCAGATCTACTCGGAGATTTCGAACAGTCTTTAAGTAGGCTCTAGGGACCTCGGTCCGCAAAGCAAGGATTAGAATATGATCGCCGCACCGCCCGGACTCGAGCCGGCCATGGACTTCGGTCAAATCCCTCTGTCTCAGCAAAAGTAAGTCGTCCGGAAATTCTACAAAGATATGTGGGACCGCGCGGATATCGCTCTGATCCCGGAGATATTTCAGCCGGGCTTCACGTTCAGAGGCTCCCTCGGCCCCGTCCTCGTCGGCTACGACCAATTTGCGGACTACGTCAGATGGGTAACGGACTCGCTCGAGTCCTACACATCGGACATCCTCACCCTGGTCGAGGAAAGCAACCGGGTTTCAGGCAAGCTTCGCTTCCACGGCATCCATCGAAGGCCGATGCTCGGTTACGCGCCGACCGGACGTCACGTCTGGTGGTTCGGAGCACCGTTTTTTACGTTTCACGATGGCAGGGTCACGGATCTGTGGGTTCTTGGCGACATCCACGGGCTCATCGCGCAACTCGCCCCGGACGCGGCGAGCAGACCCGAGTTCGCCACGAACGCCCGGTTGCAATCTTCGCCGTAAACGGACCTCGAAATGTTTAATCTTCAGATGTTCCTACTCTTTTTGGCCGCCGCACTGGTCGTGGCGGTCACTCCGGGACCCCGCATCTTCTACATCGTCGCGCGCACGCTGGCCGGCGGCCGCAACGAGGGATTGGCATCAAGCGTCGGCCTGGGGCTCGGCGGCTTCGTACATGTGCTCGCGGGCGCGATCGGCATCTCGGCCCTGGTGATGGCGAGCGCCGAAGCGTTCACCGCGCTGAAGGTCGCCGGTGCCTTCTATCTCATCTGGCTGGGCATCAAGACCTGGAGGGAAGCGCGCGTGACCGCGCCGACCGACGTCCGGACGACTGGGCCAGGCCATGCGCTGCGCGAAGGCATCGTCGTCGAAGCGCTGAATCCGAAGACCGCCGCATTCTTCCTTGCCTTCATTCCGCAGTTCGTTGACGCGACCGCGCACGTGGCTCTGCAGTTCGTCGTGCTCGGAACGATTTCCGTCGCTTTGAATACCAGCGTCGACCTGATCGTGACCCGTTGGGCGGCCAAAGCGAGGGATGGACTCGCCGGACGACCAAAGTTCATTGCGCGGACGAGACAGACCTCGGGAGCCGTGATGTGCGGCTTGGGAGTCGCATTGCTGGCCGCGCGACGCGCGAGCTAGGGTCCGCAGCCGGCAATACGTTCCCGATTCCGACAATTGAAATTGCTTCGTCGGCACTCGACCAACTCCCGCGCCATCCGAAATTCATCTCGTGAACATCGCACGACGCGGGGCGGCCTTACCCACTTCAGGAGGCCTGCTCACATAGGCTGTGATGAGATTTTTCTTGATCTCGCGGTGCACACGCCGCGCACACGCCGCCTTCTAAGCAATTGAAAAACTTAAATTCTCGCTCCAATCCATCATGGGGAAGTGTGAGCTAGGTCCAGCCAATCAAAGCCAGCGAAATCTAAGTTCGCACACCCGCGGACACAGTGGAGAAGCACTGTGGCGGAGAGAGTGTCAGTCAATCCCCGTTGAAACAGAAAGTATTTTCGATCTTTTTAGACCAAAACCCACCGTTCGAGCTACGGCTGAAACCGGGGTTTCTCCTGCCGGCAACCGCCTGTCCTGCCAGTGGCAACCCTCCGTGTTTGAAAAAGCCATTGTGCGGCTTTGTAGATCGCCATCTGCCTTATTTCTTTCCTGTCTCTGTTCGGCAGCAAGGACCTCAGCCCGGCGGTGGCTTGCAAGACTGAACCACTTCACCGTTACCGGCTGGGGCGAGACCGGCTATTGCCGCGGCTGCTCCTCCTCGCCATGCTGCCGTAGCAAATCGAGCAGGCGCTTGCGCATGATCATGCCGGGCCGATCGGACGGCATATGAATCTCGATCTTGCGGCCCATATCGACGACGGCGTCGGGATCCGTCGATTCCAGCATGTCGCGATCTTCGGCGATGATCGCGGCGTCCCAGTCGATCAGCTCCTGGGTTGAACAGTCGGCCTCGGTGTCGTTGCGGAACAGCAGCTGAACGACCTGGATCTGTCCATCGGAAATCGGCGTCGCGCAGTTGAAGATGATGTGCCGGATGCCGGACGGATATTCCATATCGAGGCGCCGACAAAATGGCATGAACCATTTGTTGCGCTGATGCCGCCTCGTCATCGGCTCTTTCGTGCCGGTGATCCTGTAAGCATTGGGCGGATTGCGAACCGAGATGACGGTCTCGGCGTCGAAGCCTGCGGCGTTCTCGGTGATCTCGTACTTCTCGGGCTTTGGCTGATTGATGTCGCCGAAAGTCCCCTTGTGAACAAAAGCGAAGTGCGCGTTGTCGAAGGAGTTCTCCATCAGCCGTAGCGCCGCCGTGTTCCACTTGTCGTAGAATTGGTTGATACGGCGATAGCCGGGCATCTCGTCCTCGGGGATCGGCGGGATGTCGCTCAAGGGCTCATCGAGTGCCACCCAGACGTAACCGTAGCGAGCCTTAGCCCGGAAGGAGCGCGCCTTCGCGTCCGGAACCGGTTGCTCGAATGGAAATTGCGGGATCATGATTAGCTTGCCGTCGCGATCGTATTCCCAGCCATGATAGCCGCAGACGATGTTGCCGTTGTTGCACCAGCCTTTCGACAGCTTTGCGGTGCGATGGCAGCACCGATCTTCAAGCGCGGCAGGCTCGCCCTTGGCATCCAGGAACAGCACGATCGGCTCGCCGAGCAGCGTGAACGGCTTCGGCCCGTCCTTGAGATGATCGACCGGCATCAGCGCGTACCAGAACCGGCGCAACACCGGCTGCTTCGTGCTCAACATGATCTTGCTCCCGGATTCTAGGCTGCCAGACGCGTGATGACGCGCGCGGCATCGGTTTTGAGTTTTTGCAGATCGAGCCCCGGAATGGCTCCGTCCTCGACGACGATCCGGCCGCCAATCAGGAGATAGCGGAGTCTGGCCGAGCCGCCACACGTCACCGGCGCGATCAGGGGATCGTGCATGCCGAAATGTCGGGGCTGGTCGAGATTGAAGATGGCGATGTCCGCCTGTTGCCCGGGCGCGAGCGTGCCGACATGGGGCATGCCGAGCACGCGGGCGCCGCCGGCGGTTGCCCAGTGCACGACGTCCTCGGCGGTCACGGCGCCCGCGCCCTTCACCGCGCGGTGCGTGTGCCAGGCGCTATGCATTTCGCAGAGCATGTCCGCTGCTTCATTGGAGGCCGCCCCATCGACCCCCAGCGAAACGGCTCCACCGAGACGCGCCATCGCATCGGCAGGCGCAATACCCGAGCCGAGGCGGCAGTTCGACTGAGGACAATGCGCCATGCCGGTGCCGGTGCTCGCAAGGATGCGCACCTCCTCCTCGTCCAGATGCACCAGATGCGCGAACCACACGTCCTCGCCGAGCCAATCGTGATCGGCCAGCCATTGCACCGGCCGCTTGCCATGGACGGACAAACAGAACTCGACATAGTCGGCGGTTTCCGATAGATGGCTGTGCACCCGCACCCCCATGCGCCGCGCCGCCGCGATCACTTCGCGCAGCTCACCCGGATCGAGCGACCAGGTCGGCGTGGTCGGCGCCAGCGCAACCCGCGACAGGCTGTTCGGCGAGCCATCGTGGAAACGCTGCGCGCATGCCTCGACCGATTGCAGCATGCGATCGAGCGTTTCGACCGGCATCGCTGCAAACCTGTCCGTATCGACGTGGCGCGCCGTGGTGCCGCCGCCGCGGCAAAATACCAGGCGGAGACCTAGACTTCGCGCAACGTCGAAGATGACCTGCGCCGGATCGAACCGGAAGGTGTCGCTGAAGAGATAATGATGGTCGGCAACCGTCGTCGTCCCCGACAGCAGCAGCTCTGCGAGCCCGATACGAGCCGCGACCGCAAGCGCCTCCTCGTCGAATTTCGACCAGAACCGGTAAGGCACAGCGCGCAGCCAGCCGGCCAGCGGCAGGTCGATCCCGGATCGCACGCCCTTCAAGACACTCTGGAATAAATGATGATGCGTCGAGACCAGACCGGGATAGACCACACCACCCCGCGCATCGAGCCGCTGCTCGCCCGGCTCCGGCGCGAGCGCACCGATTGCGACGATCACGCCGTCTCGGATGCGGATCTGACCCGCGGTGCGCATCGCAGCGCCCGGCAGGCCTGTGAAGATGCCTGCGGCATTGTCGATCAGGATCGCCGTCATGTTTCTGTCCTGGTCTCGCTGTCGTGCCAGTTGGACAGTACCAGCTGCGACAGCGCGACCATGGCCGCGAACAACAACACCCCGGTCAACGTGATCAGGAATAGTGCGGCAAACATACGGGGAATATCGAGCGAGAATCCCGCATCGAGAATTTCATAGGCGAGTCCCGATGAACGACCGCCGGTGCCCGCGACGAACTCCGCGACCACGGCGCCGATCAGCGCGAGGCCGCTCGATATCCGCAAGCCGCCAAAGAAATAAGGCAGCGCGCCCGGAATACGCAGCTTAACCAGCGTCTTGAAGCGGCTGGCACGATTCATTCGAAAGAAGCTCGCAAGTCCAGGGTCGACGCTGCGCAGTCCAAGCGTCGTGTTCGAGATGATCGGAAACAGCGCCACCAGCGTGGCGCAGATGGTCAGCGAAATCTGTGTGTTCTTGACCAGGATGATGATGAGAGGCGCGATCGCCACCACCGGTGTCACCTGCAGGAGCACCGCATAGGGAAACAGGCTGACCTCGATCGCCCGGCTCTGCACGAACATGAAGGCGATCAGCGTGCCGAGAATGACTGCGGCCACGAACGCCTGCAAGGTCACCCGCAAGGTCACGAGCAGCGCGCGGAGCAGTGAGGGGCCGTGCTGGAGGAAGCTGTTAAAGATGTCGCTGGGCTTCGGAAACAGGTAGACGGGAACGGAGGCGAGTTGAAAGCCGACCTCCCAGACGGCGAACAGCACAACCCCTACCGCAAGCGGGGCCGCGATGCGCACGAACACTTCGGATTCGAGCAGGGGCTTCACTTTTCTCCTCCCCCGACCGATTGCAGGGACGCCTCGGCAAGCCATGTCGACAGCTCGCGGCAATAGGCCGCAAATTGCGGGCTATCGCGAAATCCCTGATCGCGTGGTTGCGGATGATCGATGGTCATGACGCGAAAGATGCGCCCCGGGTTGGCGGCCATGACGATGATCCGGGTCGAGAGGAACACAGCCTCGTAGATCGAATGCGTGACGAACACCGTGGTCAGCTTGCGCTCCCACCACAGGTTGACAAGATCGTCGTCGAGCCTGTTGCGCGTGAATTCGTCGAGTGCGCCGAACGGCTCGTCCATCAACAGGAGATTTGGGTTCGTGACCAGGGCACGCGCGATGGAAACGCGCATCTTCATTCCGCCGGAGAGCTGCCTCGGAAAATGCCGGTTGAACGCCGAGAGACCGACGCGGGCAATGGCATCGGCAACTTTCGGATCCGCCGTGGCTCGCGGCATGTTGGCGAACTCCAGCGGCAAGCGGACATTGGCCTCGACCCGAGCCCAGGGCATTAAGGTCGGCTCCTGGAACACGAATGCGAGACGCCTGCTCTCCTGTCCCACTTGAGCGAAATCGCCGCGCCACCACAGCAGACGGCCGTCGGAGGGCTCGATGAGGTTGGCTATCAACTTGAGCAACGTGCTCTTGCCGCAACCGGACGGCCCGATCAGGGTCAGGAATTCGCCCTCTGCGATGGCAAGATCGATCGGCGCGAGGCCTCGCGCTCCGTTGGCAAACACCTTCTCGGCCGACAGGACCTCGACAGCCGGCGGGCGGTCATCAGCGGTCGTCATCTGCCTTGCCCTCTCGTCCAACGGCTCAACGGGCAACAGCACCGTCATATCGGCATCCCCTATTTCAGACCGATCTTCAGGTTCCTGACAAAACGGTCGTCGAACGACTTCTGCCAGTCCACCTTAGGGTCGAGCAGGCCTCCGGCGACCAGGAAATCGTAGATTTGCCTGTATCGGTCGGCCGTGATGATGCCGACGCCGAGCGTTGCCGCATCGCCACGGTCGATTGCCTTCATCTCCTTCATCCGCTCGACTGCGAATGCGAGCTGGCCATCCGTCATCTTGGGATTGTCGACCTTGATCAGTGCATTTCCGGGCGCCGGATTTTTCATGTAGTCGTACCAGCCCTCCAGCGAGGCCTTGACGAAGCGCTCCACCACACCGGGCTTTTCGGCGATCGTCTTCTCGGTGGTCACGATCGTGGAGCCGTAGGGTGGGTAGCCGCCGTCCGCGAGCAGGAAGAACTTGACCTTCTCTTGCTGCTGCTCGGCTTGATACGGCTCGGAGGACGGATAGGCCTGCTGCGCAATCGTCTTGTCGGCGAAGAAGGGTTGCAGGTTGAAAGTATAGGGACGGATCTGGTCGTCGGTATAGCCGTATTTCGTACGCAGCCAAGGCCAGAATGTTGTTCGGGACGACCCGGCAATCAGGATCGGCCTTCCCTTGAGCGCGGCGAGATCAGCCACGTCGTCATGAGCCATGATGCCCTGCAAGTCGAACTGGAACGAGGAAGCGACTGTCACGAGCGGCAGGTTCTGCTCGCGACCCTTGAGAACCTGGATGTCGTAGCCCATCATGAAATCGGTATCGCCGGCCAATAGAAGCTGTGAGCCGTTCACCTGCGGGCCGCCCATCTTGATCGTGACATCCAGGCCGGCTTTTTCGTACAGCCCCGTAGCCTTGGCCTGGTAGAAGCCGCCGTGCTCGGCCTGGGCGAACCAGCTCGTCAAAAACGTGACCTTGTCGGCGGCCTGCGCGGGCGCGAGGGACGCGACCAGTCCTGCGCTCGCCAACAGACCGGCTGCGATCATTCGGAATAGATTTTTCAAGGCCATGCTGGTGCCCTTCTGCGTCACTCCGGCGCCGGCCGGCAAGACCCGTGCTGCGAGACTTTCCGAATTGAGGATGCACAAGCGGACTGTCACCTCAAAGCATTTTGATTCGAGCAATCCGTTGCCTTTCGAGCAACGCCGTTTTCGTGTGCAGGTGACCCTGCCCTGCTGAAATGAGCCAGCTCTATCGGCTCGCCTGGTCGCAAGCCTCGGTTCGGTAACAGCCGAACCTGGGCTTGGCGGAACGGATCAAGCGCTCCGCATGCTTTTGTGCTCTCCAGCACTGCCCCTTTGGCAGGCAACTCGCCGCGAGAAAATGGGCACGCTATAGCGGGAAAAGATGCGCTCCGGGTGCCGGTGACTGGCCGGTCGTCGGCACCCGAGCTCGTCAGAATTTCATTGTCACCCCGGCATAGACCGTCTCTTCCGTGCAGCTATTGTTGCTGGCGCCCTTGAACAGACAGCTTGCACTGCGATTGTGATCGAGGCCGAACTTGTTCTGCCAGTAGCGATAGGCAACCCAGAGATCGACGAAGTGGGCGTATCGCGGTCCCCAGAGGGCCTTGCTGGCGTCGAATGTCAGACGAATAGGTTCGGAGTTCAATGTCACGACGGTCGGCGTGCTGACGACCGGATTTTTCTCGTAGCCTTTCGGTCCCTGCCAGGCGGCCCGGCCGCTGATCGACCAGAACTGCATGCTCTCGGGCAGGAAGCCTAGATCCATGTAGTAATTGGCCTCCACCGACCATGTCACGTCGAAACTCCGCTCGCCGTCGGCGAGACAGGTCGCGCCCGGCGCGGGATACGGAACGCCAGCGCCGAACAGGCCGCATTGGGCGAACGCGTTACGGCTCGCAAACTCCCAATAGGCGAGCGGCGCCACGTTGAAATAGCCCTTGTACGGGAGGTCGAACGCAAACTGGAGACCAGCGACGACCGCGCGCTTGGAGTTCGCAAGGAAGCTGTTCTCCGTGTTCGCATCCATGCCGACTTCGAATGAAATGTTATGGAGCGGTCCGATCGCAAACGCCTTGGTATTGAATATGTCGTTCCAGCCGAAGGTCGAACGAAACAAACCGTAGATCTCCGTCATTCCGGCGCAGCTGGCCGGCAGACCGGAGACGCTGCTCACGATCGCCCCGGACGCGTTCGTGACACAGGGATTGGCAGGATCGTTGTGATCCGACTTGAACATCGAAAGCGAAAGGAAGTTGGTGCCGTACGCCCAGACATCGAAATGCGTGAATGCATAAACCTGCTTCGCCGTCGTCCCGTCGATGGCGCCGTTCGGCTGAACGCTGAAAAGACCTGGGTCCGTCGCCTTCGGCATCCACGCATATGTCAGGCGATCATCGACGACGAGGAAGAATGGAAGATCGGGTGTCTTCCGGGCGGATTTGACTGCGAGGTCGTCCGCGCGGGCAAGACCGATTGATGCCGCAGCCATCAAGGCTAGGGTCGCGGCGGTGAAGAAACGTCGAAGATCGAACATTGTGTGCCCCCTGGTTTGACAAGCGGGCGCCCGCAACCGTTCGCAGCGACGACGTCGTCGCTACGCTCATAGCTCAAGCTCTTTTCAGGGAGCCGTCCCCGGACGGCTGCGTGCTCGCCCGTACTCAAGATGCACAGCCAAGCAGTCGCCTAGAAGCATTTTGATTCGCGCAATGCGTTGCCTTTCGGATGACGCGCGATCGTTTCGGCGAACGACGCACGGACATCGAAGATGCACGACAATGTTCGTGCGCAGGCAGCATCGAGCACGCATCTGATGTTTTCGTTAGTGGCTGAAGGAGCAAGAGGGTCCGCGCGATTTGTCGTCGCTTTCGGAGCGAGCGGCTAGAACCGGCTCATGTCCCGCCGCAGCCGAGCGAGAAAGCGCTTGCGTTTGCCCGCGGTCGCAACGTTCATGTGATAGAGCGCGTAGTAGCGCACGCGCGCCTTGCCGCCGGCGAACCACGGCAGATAGCGCTTGATGATCTTGCGCGGCGGATCAGCCATGGCGATCGCCTGCCAGCGTGGCCGACCATAGGTCGCAATCCCTGTGATCCGTTCGATGTGTAGCAGCATCGGCCTCGCATGAGCGGGATCGGACAAATCGAGCGCGATACCCGGACCGAACATGCGGTCGAACCAGCCTTTGAGCATCGCCGGCGGTCCGAATGACCAGGTCGGAAACTGCACGATCAGCGCGTTCGCCGCCATCAGGCGTACGACATGGGCCTCGTTGTTGGCCCGGTTTCGCTGGGGATCGTGGTAGTCGCGGCGGCCCTCAGCGTTCAGGACGGGATCGAACCCCTCGGCATAGAGGTCGAGTAGATCGACCGAGTGGCCGGCCTCGGCGAGGCCGGCCATCGCCTCGCTCCGAATGGCGGCGTGAAAACTGTCGGCGAGTGGATGGCAATACACGTAGAGCACGCGCATCGCTCATCCCCTCGCGCTGACGAAGCTCCGCATCTTGCCGGGATTGAGCAGGCCATGCGGGTCGGTCTCATGCTTGAACCCGAGCTGATCCGCGTCGGCGCGCTTGTAGCGGCTGCCGTCCTCGATGGTGAAGACGTGCGGATTGGCGATGAAGACGCCGCGATCCTCGTGCAGCCGTATGATCTCGTTCAGGCGGTCGGCATCGCTGTATCGTATCACCGGGAGGCTGCTGCAGGTGAGGCGTCCGCCAAAGCGAATGAACTCGAGATGCTGCATCACCTCATCCGGAAACAGCTCGCGGATCTCAGCGACCTTTTCCAAGACACGGTCATGCGGGTAGAGGCACTGCAGGTAAGTCACGGAACGATCGCTCTTCAGGACCTGGAGCGTGGTGTGATTCCAGCAATATTCGTAGAGCGGCACGCGGCTCGGGCTCTCGTCGGTCGGCATCTCGAGCGTGATCGTGCCTCGACCGCCGAGAAGTGACGTGAAACTTTCGAGGGAGGGTTCGGCGATCATGGCCATGAGCACGCTTTTGCCCTGGGGACAGTACGGCTTCAACGCACCGAAATAGGAGGGCAACGGCCAGGTAATCGGCGAGAGAACCTTCTTCACGATCCCGTCGGCGAGGGCAGCCTCGTAGCCGAATGCTGCGGCCTCGATGAAATCGTCGAAGGCGACCACGACATCGATCCAGTTCCACGCAGGCGCGAGCGGCATTTCTAGCGCCGTGATGATGCCGGTCGTGCCATAGGCGCGGTTGATCTTCTGTGCCGCGTCCCCGCGCAGTTCAATCACACGCGGCTCCTCCTCCAGGGTCACAATCCGCGCCGCCAGAATGTTGCCCGGCTCCCGCAAGCCGCCATAGGAGACGGAACCGATCCCTCCCGATCCACCCGCGACAAAGCCGCCGATCGTCGCCATGCGCTTCGTCGATGGATGCAACCGCAGCTCCCATCCCTCGGGCTGCGCAGCCGCATCGATCGCGCTCATCTTGGCGCCCGCGCCGACTCGGACGCTGCCGCGCTTGATCCACTCGATGCCGTCGAGACCCGAGATATCGAGGAGCACACCGCCTTCAAGCGGCACGGCCTGTCCGTAATTGCCGGTGCCGCCTCCGCGCACGGTGAGCGGTACGCGATGGCGGGCGCAAACGGATGCGATCCGAACGACATCATCCTCGTTACGCGGCAGCACCATCAGGTCGGCAGTCTTGCCATCGAGCTGCGCCTTCAGGATGGGACTATACCAGAAGAAATCGCGCGAGCGCCGGCGCACGACGTTCCGCTCGGTGACGACTGGAATGTCGCCGAAATCTGCAACCAGCCGGTCAAGTGCGTCCACTGCGAGAGCGGTCACGATCGGCCTCCCCTCTGAGCATGCTGGGCGAGCCCGGCCGCGATCGCTTCTGACCCGACGACGAAGCCAAAGCACTGGTTAACATTGTAGATGGTGGCGGCCATGCAGTAGTCGGGCGATGTCGTGGCGGCGCAATCCTCCAAGAGAAGGCAATCATAGCCGCGGAAATTCGCATCCTGAAGCGTGCAGAGCACGCATTGATCGGCGTTCACGCCTGCGAACATCAGCGTGGTCACGCCGAGATTGCGCAGGATGCTGTCGAGCTCGGTGTCCTGAAAACCTGACATCCGATACTTCGCGACGTGGATGTCGGTCGGTTCGACCGCAAGCTCGTCGACAATGGCCGCTGACCAGCTGCCCCGCTCCAGCACCTTCGCGCCCGAGCCTGGCAGCGGGTCACCCAGACCAATGCCGACGCCCGTGGGATTGTACACGTGCAGCAGTGACGGACTGAGATTGAGCCGGTCGGGCCGATTGCCCCAGTTGAGCCAGATGATCGGCACCGACGAGCTGCGCAGGATCGGGAGCAGCCGGCGCAAGGATTCAATCGGCCGACGCGCTGGCGTGACGTCAATTCCGATATGCGCCAGCCACCCCCCGGGATGGCAAAAGTCGTTCTGCATGTCGACGATGATGATGGCGGTCCGCGCGAGGTCGAGCGTAACCAGTTTGCCATGGGCCTGCACCGTCATCGGGCGCGGCAGCACCACTTGCCGCACCAGATTTGCGTGCGCCTCGGAAACCATCCAGCTGTTCAATCCGCTTGATCCGAGCGGCAACAAGCGCTCGTCCTGCGCGGCCGGATCAGCTGCTACCGCGCCCATCGGTCAGGACCCTTGCAGAACGCGGATGTCCTCGGCGTCGAGCTCCACCGGCTCGCCGCTGCGGATCAACTCGGAAAAGCCCTCGTTGGGAGTCATCACCGTGAGCGTATAGAGCTTGCCGGGGCCCGTGTTCTCGATGACGTGCTCGGAGCCGGGATGCAACAGGAGCGAGTCTCCCTTCTTGATCGGCAAGGTCTTGCCGTCGCAGCGCGCGATACCCACGCCGTGCAGCACATGAAAGAATTCATGCGCGGCGGCATGCTCGTTGGGCGGCGTCGCGCCGCCGGGCCTGAATATCTCGATGACGAAGATGTTTCCGATCCGGTCCGTCACCTGATCGAACAGGACAGCAAAATAGTTGGTGTCCTTCGACGAGATGCGGAAAGCTTTCGCGTACGTGAGTTCGGCGACGCTGAACGCCATATGATGAATTCCTTGAAGGCAGTACGCTTCTCGTCAGCATGGATGTTGCATGCCCGAACGTCACTTCAAAGCGCTTAGATTCGACAGGCCCGTTGCCTTTTCGGCAACGAGACTGCATCTTGCGAACTTCATGGGGGCAAGGATGCTTCACAGCCGGCTACTGAACTATATCGACGAGGTTGCCCGCACGGGCTCGATCCGCAAGGCGGCGGATCGTCTGAACGTCGCGGCGTCCGCGATCAGCCGTCAGATCCTGGCGCTTGAAACCCAGCTGGGAACGCCGATCTTCCAGCGCCTCCCCAAGAAGCTGATCCTCACGGCCGCGGGGGAAGTTCTGATCGGACATGTCCGCCAGACGCTGAAGGAGTTGACCCGTACACAAGTGAAGATCGAGGAGTTGAAGGGCCTGCGCCGGGGTGAGATCACGGTGGCAATGATGAGCGGCCTGGCCTCGAATCTCGTCCCGACCACGGTGATGGAATTTCGAGTTGCCAATCCGCGGGTCAAGCTCAACCTGACACTGTACAATACGGGAGCGGAGATTCAGCTCGCCGTTGCCAATGGTGAAGCGGATCTCGGCATCGGATTCGACTTCGGCAAGGACAGCAATCTGAAAGTCTTGGCACGCGGCGTCGGGCGGCTCGGCGCGGTCATGGCACCCAATCATCCCCTGGCAAAGCGAACTAGCGTCCGCCTCAGTGATTGCACCGATTACCCGCTGGTCATCGCCGACAGCACCAGCGCGATCCGTCCCTATCTGGACACGGCCTTCGCCCGTGTCGCGATCGATCTGCATCCGGCCATCGAGACCAACTCGATCGAGATCATGCGGCACGCGGTCATTTTGAACGACGGCATTACTTTCCTGACGCCGTTTGACGTCGAGTCAGAGCGGCGCGCCGGCCGGCTTGCCTATGTGACCATACGGGAGCTCTCCCAAGACGCGCAGGCGCTGATGCTGATCGGCCATACGCGTGGGACCAGCGCCATCGCAAGCGTATTGGCGGAGATGCTGAAGGCGATGATCCGGGACGTTGCCGGCTGAGGCATGGTTAAAACGGAAGCTTGATCATCGCTATCCGCAGCGGCTGCGTTGCCAAAAGGGCAACAGAACAGACGAAATTAAGCACTTTTCATGTCGCTGCCGATATCTGACATTGATCAGCGCCACGCTGGTCTTTCGAACTCGGCGCGTGAGAGCACGATCGTGTGCATGCCGGCAGCCAAAACGGAAAGCGACTGAGATGAAGCTGAAATCGCATTGGTGGTGGGACCTCTCCGCCGAGGACTTCCGTCTCCTCGACATGGAGAGGATCGTCGCTGTACTCCCGGTGGGCGCCGTCGAGCAACACGGACCGCATCTGCCGGTCCGCGTCGACACCGCCATCCTCGACGGCATCGTGCAGCACGCAGTTGCACGGATGGCCGACGACTTCCCGGCCCTGATCCTGCCGACCATGTCCATCGGGAAATCGAACGAGCATTCGGCGTTCCCCGGCACGTTGACGCTATCGGCGGAAACTCTCGGACGCCTCTGGTACGAGGTCTGCGAAAGCGTTCACAGAACTGGGGTCCGCAAGGTCATCTTCGTCAATTCGCATGGAGGACAGCCGCAGATCATGGAGATCGTCTGCCGCGAGCTCCGTGTCAGGTTGGGAATGCTTGCCGTCTCCTCGCAATGGTCGCGCTTCACGGACATGTCCGACCTTTTCACCCCGACCGAACGCAAGCACGGAATCCATGCGGGTGAAATCGAGACCAGCGCGATGCTTTATCTCCATCCCAATCTTGTCGACATGACCCTTGCCGAGGATTTCCGGTCCCTGTCCCAAACCCTGGAGACGGAATGCGAAATCCTGATGCCGGAGAGCCATGCGGTCGGATTCGGCTGGCAGATGCAGGACATCAATCCCAAGGGAGCATGCGGCAATGCCAGTCTAGCAGACGATAAGCGTGGTCAGGCGGCAATTGACCGTGCAGCTGATCGCTTGATCAAGCTCATCTCCGAGGTCGACAAGTATCCGCTCTCTCGCATCAGAGCGACATCGGACGTTGCGCCGTAGACCACGCAGCGGGTCCATGGCATCCGGCCTTTCGCATGCACGAATTCACTTCGATTGAGATCTGAGCAGATGTCAGCAGAGTCCTTCCGGCTACCCGTCCTTCCGCCCGCGATTGAAACGATGACATTGAAGGACGGAACGCGGCTCGATGCGGACGTCTATCGCCCGGCGGCGCCTGGGCCCTACCCAGTTCTGCTTCAGCGTCAAGCCTACAGCAGGCGCATTGCGTGCAGCATCTGCTACGCGCATCCGGCATGGTACGCCTCGCACGGCTATATCATCGTGGTGCAGGATGTCAGGGGGCGCGGCACATCGGAGGGGACATTCCGCCCTGGTGAAACCGAAGTCGAGGACGGCGCCGCGACGGTTGAATGGGCAGCGCGTCTTGATGGTTCGAACGGCGACGTCGCGATGTATGGCTTCTCCTACCAGGCCTACAACCAGCTATTGGCGGCTGCGGGAGACTGCCCCTCCCTGAAAGCCCTCGCGCCAGCCATGGGACCTTGGAATCCCGCGCATTGGGCCTATGAGAACGGCGCCCTGCAAATGAAGCACATGATCGGCTGGGGCATTCAGATCACGGCCGAAGCCGCACGGCGCGCGGGCGACAACGATGCCTTCAGCGCGCTGCAGGCGGCGGGAAGCAACTTGCCGCTTAATGGGGCCATCGCGGCGATGCCCCAGCTGCTTCAGAAATACCGGCACTATTCGCACGTCATGGACTGGCTCGAAACGCCGCCCGATTCGCCCTATTGGGACAGCATCTCACCGGTAACATATGTCGAGGCCATTCGCGCCCGCCGACTTCCAATGCTGTTTGTCGGCGGTTGGTTCGACCCTTTTCTGCCGGCCACGATCGAATCCTTCCGGGCCCTTGCAAGCAGCAACGAGGAAACGCGGCTCATTGTCGGCCCCTGGATCCATTTTCCGTGGACCCGCAAGGTGGGCGCGGTCGACTTCGGTCCGGAAGCGCAACGCAACGTTGACGTCGATCACATCCGGTTCTTTGACCATGTTCTCAAGGCTGTACCGAATGATGCGGAACACCAAAGGGTCGAGCTGTTCGACATGGGGCTGAAGGCATGGCGACAATACCAGGCTCTGCGTGATGACACGTTGTCATTCTTTCTGGGTGGAACGGGTCGCGCAGCGACGGACGTTGAGGACGGTAGTCTCGGTCTTCGGCCAAACCCGGAGGATGACGTCGAGCATATCGTGCATGATCCCTGGCGACCCGCGCCGACGGTCGGAGGCTACTATGGCGTTCCGACAGGGCCGGTCGATCGCCGGGTCACCGATGAACGCGGCGACGTTCTGACCTTCACAACACAAGCTCTTGAAGACGCGATCGAGGTGGTCGGCGAACCCGAAGTCGAGCTCGAGCTGAGCTGCGACCATCCGAGCTTTGATCTCTGCTGCATCCTTTCACTCATCACTTCTGACGGAAGGGTTCTTCAGATCTCAAGCGGATACGCGCATTATCGTGTCGCGACCGCTGGCCGATACGAGCTGAAGCTGGCCACTACGTGCACGACGCTCAGGAGGGGTGAACGGTTGCGTCTCTCCATCGCGGGCGCGGACTACCCAGCGTACCCCGTAAATCCGGGGACAGGCGAAGATCCGGTGAGCACCCCAAAGACGCATGCTGTCGTGACCACGATTGCGGTCCATCACGGCCCATCGCGGCCATCGCTTCTGCGCCTGCCTGTTGGGGGCGCCTTTGAAATCGGCTCCGACGGACTCTAGTTGCTTGTCTCTTGAGGACTCCCAGCACCCCAGACTTGCTTACGGCAAGCAGGACGCGAATGTCGAAGCCTCCAGCCTGCGGACCTTGCACCGATCTGAGTTGAAAAACACAGCGACAGATTCTCGTGTTGAAACGATCGCCAGTGGAATGCCCATGACAAAGAACGAGGGCCGACGGCCCTTGCAGTTTGGAAGAACAGACTCGCGCAGTATCCGGGCGCCGTCATGACATGGTCGGCATGACGAACTCCGACGTGAAGCGGGTGCAGTGGCACCAATGGTTCACCGCGAATGGCTTGGAAGCACCTGCGCTTCACGGCATGAGATTCGACCGGAGCTTTGTCTGGTCGAGCCTTACCGAAAGCACCTGAGCGCCCGGTATTCGCTAGCGCTTGCGCCAATCCGCGGCGACGTTTGATCTCTTAGTGCACACATCGTGCACACGGCGCCTTCTAACTGATTGAAAAACTTGAACTCTCCGTCCAATCCATCAAGGGTGCTACAGCAAAGCGTCTCTCTAACATCCTGTTTTCAGTCATTTTTGTAGTTCAAGTCGGTCCAACCGATTTTTGGGCCAGCAAATGATCGGGACCATAGAACTAACGTATTTTTCTTTCTTTTCAACTGATTAAAGCAATCCCGGCTTCTTCACGTATTTCGCCTTCGTCGATTCTTCCTCGAAGCCAGTACTGCATTGCAGTACTGGCTGTGCGCGTGCAGTCTCGCGTTGCTGCACGCTGCCAGCGGCGACTTCGACCACTGCCGTCTCGGTAGCGTCGCACAAGCGAAAGCCTATCAAGTCAGAGCCGACTGCCTTGATCGAAGCGACGAGGTTGGTCATCGCGACCTTTTCGTCCAGGTAGGTCGGCGTGACGATGAATATCCCCTCCGCATCCCGGAGCGCTTCGTCCAAGCGATGCCTGATCGAAATAGTCGGCGCGACATATCTGCGCATCCGGGAACTGCTGCACGAGATTGCTCGTCGTTGCCGGATTGCTCGAGATCGACCGCAACTTCACGTGCGGAGCCTTGAAGCGCACAAACCTCGCAAGCGGATTTCCGATGTGCGCGTTCGCCCCGAACACGGCAATGGTGTTCGGAATCGGCTTGGTATCGAATCTCATGTCCACCCTTTCAATTGGATGCTGACTAGCTGCGTTCAGCGCGCCTCGGTGGCGGGCACGTTGGGGACGCTGCTGAACTCGATATTTTCCAGTCGCCCGTTTCGCCGTTCGACGCGCCTGATGTAGATGGTTTGCACGATGTCCCGCGATCTATCGATCTCGATCGGACCGCGCGGGCTGTCGAGCTTGAAACATTTCAGGAGTTCGGCGGTTTTTTCCGCATCCAGCCGGCCATTTTGGGCCTCGGCAAGCTTGTAGATCGCAGCCATTGTGTCGTAGGCGGCCACCGCGGCAAAACTGACGCGCTGCTTTCCGCCGGTCAAAACTTCAAAATCGCGAACGAACGCCTTGTTCAATTCGCTGTCGTGCGCTGCGGAGTAGTGCGAGGCCGTGACCATGCCGAGCGCATCGATCGACACCTCGTCGGTTTCACCGGTTCCAATGATCTTGATGCCTGAAGCCGCAAGGCCGGCCTCGTTGAACGCCTTCAGGAACAGAACCGGCAAATCGCCGCCACCGGACGGCAGGAAGATGAAACCCGCATCCGGCGGCCGTGGTCGGGTGCGCTATTGCGGAGGCTACGGCGAGGTCGGAGGTCGTGGATACCGGAGCCGTTCCAACGACTTCCAGCGTCGCCGGATTGAAAACCGGATAGGTGGTGGAGCCACGCACATGCTTGCCTCCGCTGAGGTTAGGAACATCCTGGATGCGTGGCTCGACATTGGAGCAATCTGACCGACGCTCCGATCGACACAGTCATTGGCTATTCGAATTTTGCTGCCGCCAGGGAGCTGACCCTGATGCTTGCATCGCGCGGCCATCAGCGTATCGCGCACGTGACTGTCAAGCGCGATCTAAATGATCGCATCGGAGATCGATTGACAGGTTATCGTGCTGCGTGCAACGGCCGAGAGAATACTCAGCCTGCGCTGGTGATCGAATGTGAGAACAGCTTTTCAGGCGGAGCGGATGCCGTCGCTTGGGCGCTGGAATCCTCCGATGCCATCGGTGCCCTGTTTTTTTGCGACCGACGTGATGGCGGTCGGAGGTCTTCTCGAATGTCAGCGGCGCGGCATCGCAGTACCCAAGCAATTGGCGATTGCAGGATTCGACGATCTGCCGATCGCATCATCCGTTATCCCCACTCTAACCACCGTTCAGGTCGATCGCGTCGGCATGGGGCGAAAGATTGCGAACGTGCTACTGCAACGAATCAATGGAGAGCCTTCTCCATCAAACAGGATAGACGTTGGGTCCCGGATTAGGGAGCGCGACAGCACTCTCAAGCCGAGGCTTGTCTAACGTCGTCGTATCATAGGCGCTGCCTGGCTAGGAACGGTCGCCAGTTCGCGGGCCGCTGACATGCACAGGTCAGATCCAAGCTTCGCAACAAGCGATGCTGACGTTTGCTCGATTGAATGTAGCGCAGCTCTCAGTCAGGAGCTCCGAAGCAGTACTTCAGCTAACGAATTGAAGCTTTGATGTCGGTTAGAACGACGACGCCAGCGTTACACGCCAGGCTCGCGGTTCGCCCGGATGCACATGACGGTCGGCGATGCCGCCGATCGGCTCACCCGGTAGACGCGATAGATAGTAATATTCGACCTGGTTGGTCTGGGCGCCGAACAGGTTGAGCACGTCCAGCTGCAATCGCGCACCATTGTCAAATCGGTAGCCTGCGCGCGCATTGAAGATCAGCGAGGAAGCCGAACGTACGCTATCGTCCTCAATCAATGGACGGGGGCCGAAATAGCGCGCCTTCAGCGCGCCGAACCAGCCTATTTCACGACCGACGATGATGCTGCCGCTGGCGATCCAGGCCGGGGCACCAGGAATGCGGTCGCCCGTGGGATCGAGATCGCTGAAGCGCGCGCGGGTATAGGCAAGATCAAGGTCGAAGGTCAGCCAGGGCGCGGGCTTGTAACTATTGGTCCACTCCACTCCGACACGTCGGCTTGGCCGGCTGGGTTCGGTCGTTCCGGCATCGCCGACGAACAGGAGTTCAGAGTCGAAGTCGAGCACAAACACTGCGACCGAGCTGGTAAGGCCATCGATGGCCCTGGTGCGGATACCCAGCTCGGCGCCACGCGAGCGCACCAGGAGCGGAACACGATCGAGCGAGCTTACCTTATCGCGGGGATCAACGCTGATGGTGGCGCCGCGGATATCATTGCTGTGCAGGCCGTAGCCGGCATTGCCGTAGAATTCGGTCTTGAACCAGGGTCCAAACACGATGCCAGCTTTCGGACTCATCATCGACGCTTGGGCGTTACCAGAATTCTGCGGCGTGTCGCTGAGAACGCGTCCGGCAAAGATGTCCTCGCGAATTCCAACAGTGGTCCGCAACCAGTCGGCCCAGCGCGTGGTGCTATCCATCCAGATGCCGACGCTTCCTTCCTCCACGCGGTCCGCGCGTACGGTGGAAAGCCATGCGCGCTGCTCGGTCCCAAATAGGCCGACCTGGATATGGTCGTGGCGGCCCTGCCCGCCAAAACGGGTCTGTGTTTCGAACCCACCGAAACGCCAGTCGAATGCATGCCGCGCATCGAAGCCGCCGAGTGTGCGACGATCGAGTTGGCTGAATTGGTCGCCGTTCAGCGGATCATCGAGGACATAGGTGAAGTTGTTGAAGAGCTGTAGCTCAGAACGGACGACATAGGCGCTGATATTGCTTTGACCGTACTCGCCTGAACGAGCCCAACTGCCGGAGAGACTGAAGCGGCTGGAGGTGCCGCCGTCGGTCGGATCGAGCGAGCCGAAGCGGCCGATGACACCCAGATCGACGGCGCGCTGCGCGATCTGATCAGTCGAATTCCAGCCGTTGGAGTAGGCCATTCCAGTGAACGTGAATCCGTCGGTCGCGATACCCTGACTATAGCGCAAGACGCTGTTGATCTTCCGCACCTTGTCCGGCACGTCCCAGGGACCGCCGTATTTGCTGCTCTCGGCAGCGGCGAGCAGTGTACCGTCGCCCACCGCGGTGGAACCCGCCACCAGCGCTCGGCGATACCCAAAATCACCAAAGGTCATCTCCGCGATGTTTTTCGGCAGCTTGCTCATGTAGTCGATGCTGACCGCGCCAGCGGACGCGAAATCGCCGACGTCCGAGAAGTATGGACCTTTGCGGATGCCAACCGACTGGATCAGCTCGGGGATCAGGAAATTGATGTCGGCGTAGCCCTGCCCGTGTCCGTGCGTTGGCATGTTGACAGGCATGCCGTCGACACTGATCGCGAGGTCCGTACCGTGATCCAGATTGAAGCCCCGCAGAAAATATTGATTGGCTTTGCCTTCGCCGGAATGCTGCGTGACGATCAGTCCAGGAACGACCTCCAGCGCCTCGCCTGGCCGCGAGAACGGAATGGCATTCACCTGCTCACCGCTCACAAGCAAGGCGCTCGCGGCGGCGGACTGAAGAGCTCCCACGGGGCTTGACGATGCACCCCGCATGCCCCCGCGAGTGCCTTCACTGCCTGTTTGCGGCTGATTCGGCGGCACAATATTCCTGGTTCGCGATGCCCTATTTTGCGCCGCTTTTGCCCCGACAGTCCGCCTGCGCGGCGCGACATCCGGCGACGTCACCGTGACCGGAGGAAGCTGCATTGGCTGAGCCACCGCAAGCTCTTGCGCCGCCGAGGGCACTGCCGGACCGGTTAGGGCAACGAAAGCTGCCGAGCAGACCAATCGCCGCAGGAATTGCTTCGTCCGGTCACTTCTCACAATGCCACTCTGACGCACCTCTAGAACAGCAGTGCATAGAGACCGACAGAGCTCGCAAACACGAATAGCTCCACTCATGCCGGGCCAAAGCGGATGCCGCCTAGGTTGTCGCGTAATTGTAAGCGATTGCCGTGGTATAGACAGTCAGAGCCCCCAGACCGATTGTAACAGCGCCAACGACACCTTGGATCGCGCGGTTGGTCCACGTCAGCCACCGGGCCGAGATTGCCAGCGGCACGGCGATGATGATCGAAAGGCAGCCCATTCCAAACATCGACCCGATGCCGAACAGCCCGACGTACAGCATTCCGTAAACGGGATTGCTGATTTGCGATACCGCGAGCACCAGCAACGCGGCCGAACCGGCAATCCCATGGACAAGCCCCACCAGCAACGAACGCCAGCGAAACCCGTGGTCATGGGTATGCGCGCGTTGCTGATCTATCGATCTTTCATTCCGATGGCTATGAACGTGAGTGTGCTTTGTTCCGTCGAAATGTCCGTGGCGATGAAAATGAACGCGATCACGCCATAGCTTCCAGAGAACATTGATGCCCAGACCGATCAACATCACGCCAACGGCAGTTTCGAGCGGTAGCGCAAGGCTTTCGGGGATCGCGTGGCCTAGCAGGATGGCGACACCAGCGAAGACGAAAAGGGCGAGCGTATGTCCGAATCCCCAGGTCAGCCCATGCCTGACGATATCGCCGACATTGGTACGCCGGGCTGCGATGCTGGAGACTGCAGCGATATGATCCGCTTCCAGCGCATGTTGCATGCCGAGCAGGAATCCCAGCCCCAAAATCCCGAACATCTGCGCCTCCGCGGTCTGTGGCAGACATACCCCGTTGCATATCGGGGAACAGCCGGCCGTTCGCACAACAATCAACGTTCGCGCAGATCGCGTATATCCATCTGCGATAGAGAAGCGTCAGAGCAGAACATTGAAGCGAGGACCTAGTCGGCGCAATCAATGCTCTAGGCGAACACAGCCTCGCCTGCCTTGCTCAATTCACGGCGCAACCAGTCGTACCAATCGGCAAGTCCCTCGCCGGTTCGCGCTGAAAGCTGAAACACCGCGATGTCCGGGTTAACAGTCCGCGCATTAGTCACCGCCCGCGAGACATCAAAGTCGACATGCGGCAGCAGATCGAGTTTATTCAAAATCATGATCTCTGCAGCACGGAACATGTGGGGATATTTCAGCGGCTTGTCTTCGCCCTCGGTCACCGAGAGGATCACAACCTTCGCGCGCTCTCCGAGGTCGAACATCGAAGGACACACCAGATTGCCGACATTCTCGATCATCACCACTGATCCCGCCCCGGGTTGCAGCTCGCGCAACCCGCGGGCAACCATGTCGGCCTCGAGATGGCACCCCGTGCCGGTGTTGACTTGCACCGCCGGTGCTCCTGCGGCCCGAATTCGCTCACCGTCATTGGCGGTCGCTTGATCGCCCTCGACCACGTAGATCTTTAGCTCGGCAGACAGGTCGCGAATCGTGTGCTCCAGCAGCGTCGTTTTGCCCGAACCCGGCGAGCTGACCAGATTGAGCGCGAGGATTTCGCGACCCGCAAACCATGCCCGGTTTTTGGCCGCCAGCGCATCATTCCTTGCGAGGATCCGTGTCTCCAGCTCGATCACGCTGCCCCCAGCGTGATCGTGTCGATGCTCCACGCTGTGATCATCGTGGGCTGCATGACTATGGCTATGACGTGTGCCATCGGCGTGAACATGATCGTGGAGATGATGATGGTCGTGGAGACCGTCATGGGGGTGGTGGTGATCGTGACTATGCATGACACCATCGCCCAGCAAATGTTCATGTTTCAGGTGCTGCGCATGCTCATGGCTATGATCATCGTGATGGGAATGGCCGCTCATATCGATTTCCTTCCCGGTCTGAAGATTTAGGACTGTGGCGCCTCGCTTGTCTCCGCATCCGCAATGACCACACATCAAGCGACCTCCTCTTCCAGTTCCATGCTCTTGATGTTCAATTCTTCGCCCTGCAATCGCGTCAGCCGACGCGAACCGCAGCTACACGCGCTGAACAGAGTCCGGGTGACGAACTCCAGTCCACAAGAATCGCAGCGGGCGCGTCCCTCGATCCTCCTGATCTCCAGCGTTGCGCCTTCCAGCATCGTCCCCCGGGCAACCGTCTCGAAGCAGAAGGCGATCGCGTCCGGCATCACGCCGGACAATTCGCCAACATCAAGATTGACGCGGCGAACCCGACGGCCCTTGGCGGCGTCGCCAACGATCGCGATAACGTTGCGAGTAATACCTAGTTCGTGCATGAGCAGCCTCAGCAAATCCGCGGCAATTGCTCGCCCACCAACATGTCGACGATCCGCTGTCCGCCAAACACGGTGCGCATGGTGACACGCCCTGGCTCTCCCCGTTTGACCCTGCCGACGACTGCGGCCCCCGCGCCCAGCGGGTGAGCCCGCATGGCTGAGAGTGCGGCATCGGCCTGTTCGGGAGGCGTGATCACCACAATCTTCCCCTCATTTGCGAGATAAAGCGGATCAAGGCCAAGTATTTCGCAAAAGGCCTTCACCTCCTCGCGAATAGGAGTGGCGCGTTCGTCGATCTCAATCGCAACCTGGGAGGCTTCGGCGATCTCGTTGAGTACTGTCGCCAATCCACCGCGCGTCGCATCGCGCATGAATCTAACTTCGGGTGCCGCCTCTAAAAGTCTTTCGATCAGGCCATGAAGGCAGGCGCAATCGCTTTCGATCGTCGAATCAAGCGCCATGTCCCCGCGCGCGCACAAAATCGCTGCGCCGTGGTCACCGAGCAAACCATTGACCATCACCACATCGCCTGGCCTGGCGTTGCCGACTTCGAGTTCGAGGTTTCTGCGGATCACGCCGATCCCCGTGGTGGTGATGAACAGCTTGTCGCACGCGCCACGTTGCACCACCTTGGTGTCGCCGGTGGAGATGACAACGCCGGCTGCTTGGGCGGTCATTGCCATCGAGCGCGCAACTTGGCGCAAGAGCTCGATGCTCGTCCCCTCCTCGATGATCACTGCACACGATAAATATAGCGGCTTCGCTCCCCCGACCGCGAGGTCGTTGACCGTTCCGCAAACCGCAAGTTCTCCAATATCGCCGCCGGGGAAGAATAACGGATCAACTACAAAGGAGTCCGTCGTGAAAGCGAGCCGGTCTCCATAGCCAGCCAGTTCGGCCAGGCTGAACCGAGCCTGGTCTTCTAGGGGCGCGAGCGAACGATTGTCGAAAGCCGCGACGAACACGTCGTCGATCAGATCCTTCATTGCCTTGCCTCCACCACCGTGGGCAAGCGTGACCTTATCGACACTGACTTTGCCGAGCTTCCGAGCGTGAATGAACGGCGCGACGTTCATACTGCCTCCTTGTAGCTCTTCTGGCCGCCATATTGGTAATAGGCTGCACAGGCGCCCTCGGACGAAACCATCAACGACCCGAGCGGCATCTCCGGCGTACACGCCGAGCCGAATACCTTGCACTGCCACGGCTTGATAACGCCCTTGAGCACCTCGCCGCACTGGCACGACTTCGGATCGGCGATCTTTAAGTTGGGGATGGCGAACTTTCGCTCAGCGTCGTAGCCAGCATACTTTTCGCGTAGCTTAACACCGGAGTGGTCGATGGAGCCAAGCCCGCGCCATTCGAAGAACTCACGCAGTTCGTAGACGCGTGAGACCGCTTGCAGCGCGGCTGCATTTCCGCCATTCGGAACGATGCGGGCATACTGATTTTCAACCTCGCTGCGGCCATCCTTGATCTGCTTCAACACCATCCAGATGGACTGAAGGATATCGAGCGGCTCAAAACCGGCCACCACCATCGGCTTTCGGTAGAAATTGGCGATGAATTCGTAGGGAGTTGTGCCGATCACCATTGAGACGTGACCGGGTCCAAGGAAGCCATCGAGCTGGAGGCCCGGGCTGTCCAGGATGGCCTTGATTGTGGGAACAATGGTGATGTGATTGCAGAACACCGAGAAGTTGGTAATTTCCTCGGCTTCTGCCTGCAGGACGGTCAACGCCGTCGATGGCATCGTGGTCTCGAACCCGAGCCCGAAGAAAACGACCTCGCGATCCCTGTTCTTGCGGGCAAGCGCCAGCGCATCCATCGGCGAATAGACCATCCGAACGTCGGCACCATCGGCCTTCGCCTGCAGCAGGCTCTTCTTCGAACCCGGAACCCGCATGGCGTCGCCGAAAGTTGCAAAGATGACGCCAGGGTTCTCTGCAATCGACACGCAATCATTCACGCGTCCCATAGGCAACACGCAAACCGGGCAGCCCGGTCCATGGATCAGTTCGATCTCCTTGGGCAACATGCCCTCGAGGCCGTAGCGGAAGATTGAATGCGTGTGACCGCCACAGACCTCCATGATATAAATTGGCCTGTCGGGCGGCAGCGTCATGGTTGAGACCAGCGCTTCGATTTCCCGGACCAGGAAGCCAGCCTTTTCAGAATCGCGAAATTCATCGACATATTTCATGCTGCCGCCCCTTTCGTGGTGGCTGATCCGCGGTCGTCCGCCAGTAGCGTGTGCACGAGATCCCACAAGATATGATAGGCCGCCACGTGACATTCCTGGACGCGGTGGATGGATGTCGTTGGCACCACTAGGCAGAAGTCGACCAGACCTGACGATTTCATCTTGCCGCCGTCGCCGCCCGCAAGGCCGATCGTGACGATGCCAATCTCCCTGGCTTTGGCGAACGCGGCCATCAGATTGGTAGAATTGCCGCTGGTGGAAATGCCAACCAACGCGTCACCGGCTTTTCCCTGCGCCAACAGCTGACGGACAAAGACGTGCTCGAAGCCGAGATCGTTGCCAACGGCGGAGATCATTGCGAGGTCCGCAACGAGATTGGTCGCGGCGAGCGCCGGCCGCCCTGCAGTGATGGGATGAACAAATTCCACGGCCACATGGGAAGCATCGCAGCTTGACCCGCCATTGCCCATCGAGAACAGCCGGCCGCCCCGCCGGTAGACGTGGGCTAGAGCCTTGGCGGCGGCAACCAGAACCGGCCCCTGCTCGTCGAAGAAGCGGGAGTTGGTCTCGCGGGAGTCGCGAGCTTTCTCATTGACCGAATGCAGGAGCGCCGCGTCTAACCGCGCCGGTGACTGAGGTTGTCCGTGCAAAAACGGGTAAAGTGCCGTGAGATCGCTCTCGTTGGACATGGTGAGACCCTCCTTACTGGGCCGCCGACAGCTTCATTGCCTCAATCTCGGCCTGGGCTTCGCCGAGTTCGATCAGTATTTTCAAGGTCTGGGCCGCCTCTTCCTCGTTGATCCGACTCATCGCGAAACCGACGTGAACCAGCACCCAGTCGCCGACGCACGACTCGACCGGATGGTCGTCGTTCACGATGCAGGCGATGTTGATTTGTCGCTTGACGCCACCAACGTCGACCGTTGCGAGGCGCGTGGTCACATCGTCGATCTTCACGATGCGTCCGGGAATGCCGAGACACATGACCTGCTTCCTTCTGTTGACGGCCTTTGTTTATCGATCAGATGCGCGGCAGCGATGGCCGCTTGCCCCAGTGCAAGTCCACCGTCGTTGGCGGGAACCTGAGCATGCGAGAGCACCGAAAACTTCGCCTGTTCAAGGCGACGGCTGACTTCCTGGAATAGAACCCTGTTCTGGAAGCAGCCGCCCGACAAGGCGACCGTCGAGAAACGCGGCTGCGTCGCATCGTCCTCACCGCCGGCGAGCTTTCTCGTCATAGCGACTATCGATATCGCCAAGCCCTTATGGAAGCGTGCGGCCATGACTGGCGCCGGCGTGTTCAGGATGAGATCACCGAGCACTGCGGCCCACATGGCTCGCGGCTCGATATAAGGCAGTCCTGACCCGGGCAAGTTCGGAATTGTCAGGGGATAGCCGAGCTCATCCCCCTCATTCAGCATCGTATCAGGATCGACAAGGGCTTCCAGTCGCGCCGCGGCCTCACCCTCGTAAGCCTGCCGCTCACGGCAGACATCCAGCGCCGCGGCAACGGCGTCGAACAGCCGACCACATGACGACGCCGGCAGCGCGTTGATGCCCTTCTTGATCATGGCATCGAGGGTGCCGCGCGGCTTGCCTGACAAATAGCCATGTAGTGAGAGCTGGTCGAAATTCATCGAGAATTCAGGCCACTTCATCTCGGCCATCAGGTGCGCGTACAGGTTTCGCCAGGGCTCGCGAGCTGCAGTAGCCCCACCGATCATCGCGACCGGCTTGAACGTGCCAAGCCGTTGATAGCCCCGGTAATCGGCGAGCAAGAATTCGCCGCCCCAAAGCGTACCGTCGCCCCCCCAACCCAAACCGTCGAGCACGATACCGAGCACCGCAGGGGCATCCAACGGATAATTGTTTTCGGCAAGGCAGCTCGCGACATGGGCGTGGTGGTGCTGAACTTCAACAAGCGGCAGCCGATTGGCGACGGCCCGCTCATGGGCGAACTTCGAGGACAGATATTCGGGATGCAAGTCGACGGCCAGAGCGGCCGGTGCGTGATCGAACAAGCGAGCATAGAGCGCGAGATTCTTCCGGTAATCATCGAAACATCTCGCATGCTCCAGATCGCCCTGATGCTGCGACAGGATAGCGGCACCATCCTTGAGGAGGCAGAAAGTCGATTTCAACTCGCCGCCCATCGCCAGCACATCTGGCGCTGCCTCGAATCCCCTGGGCAGGACTATCCACTCCGGTGCGTAGCCGCGGGCTCGGCGCAGCAGCCTCACGCGGCCGCCGACGACGCGCACGACAGAATCGTCAATTCGGTTCGCGATTTCACGACCGTGGATCAGCGCATAGGAGGCGATCCCGCCAAGCCGTTCGCGCGCTTCCTCGTCTAACACAACCTGCGGCTCGTCCGAGAGGTTGCCGCTGGTCATCACCACCGGCCGGGCCATCCTACGCAACATGAGAAGATGCATCGGGGTCGTCGGCAGCATGAACCCCAGCGTTGCAAGAGCCGGCGCAATTGAGTCCGGCAGTCTTTCCGGGCCATTGGCCTCGAGCAGCACGATCGGCCCTGAGGGCGCCGCCAACAATGCTTCTTCCTGGGCGCTCACGCTGCAATAGCGACGAATCACGTCGAGATCACGGGCCATTAGGGCGAACGGCTTGGCGTCACGATGCTTCGTTCGGCGCAGCCTTGCTACGGCGGCGGCGTTCGTGGCATCGCAGGCCAACTGATAGCCTCCGAGACCCTTGATCGCGACAATCTCGCCATTCTTTATCAGGCCACACGCGGCATCAACATCATCCATCATCGAGAACTGGTCGAAGCTAAACGCCCGGCCGTCGAAACGAACCAACCTCGCCTTCGGCCCGCAGGCATGACAGGCGATTGCTTCGGCATGGAAGCGGCGATCGGCGGGGTCTTCGTACTCGAGCCGGCAGTCTGCGCACATCACAAATGGCGCCATCGTGGTACTGGCGCGGTCATAGGGGATAGCGCTGACGATGCCGAGCCGTGGTCCGCAATTGGTGCAGTTGGTGAACGGATAGCGATAGCGGCGGCCGAACGGGCTGGTGATCTCCTCGGCACATTCGGCGCAAATCGCGGCATCAGGTGCAACTTGGGTGTTTGCGCCACCGGTAAGGCTCCCGGCGATGACGAATTGCCCTGGCAGACCGCCACGAGCGGGCCTTGTCTCGACTGCATCGATACGGGCCAGTGGTGGCGAGTCAGTGTGGATGCGGGCGATGAGCGCAGCTATGGTGCGCTCGCTGCCGTAAAGGCGGATCAGCACGCCGTCCGCGTCATTTCGAACGTCGCCTGACAAACCAAGCTCACGCGCGAAACGCCAGACCGCCGGCCGAAAGCCAACTCCTTGCACGCGGCCGCGCACTCGAATCTCCGCTCCGACATTAGCGTCCGGTTGCGCGATGCTGCTACGATCGGTCACGAAACCGTCTCCCAGAGGAGCACGCGATTATTGCCAGCGTCAGCCACGACCAGCAGATCATCGCTGGCCGAAGCAGCGTAGGGCCAGCACAGGCTATCGCGCGTGGCAGAACGCCACCTATTGTCTCCTTTGGCCGAGAACATGGGCTGCCCAGCAAGCGCTATGGCAGGAGAATCCATTGATAGCCCGTCTAGTTCGAATCCAAGCAACCGCGAATTGGCGGTATCGGTCACGATCAGCATTCCGCCTTGCACGGTGAGTCCGTACGGCATGTTCATCGCGCTGGATGTCGGGTAATAGGAGGCGCGGTTGTGATCAAGGTTTGCGAAATCGCACTGGCCGAGCACGAAATCGCAGGGCTGTCCGATAGAACGCGGAAACGTTCTCCATGCCATTACGCGATTATTGCCAGCGTCAGACACGAATAGCATTCCGTTGCAGGCCGTAATGCCGTGGGGCCAGCGCATGCCGACCGCGCCGCCGGCCTGCCCAGCATTGTCATCGCGGGTCACAAAGTCGAGCTGCCCCAAGACCAGATCGGCCGGCGTGCCGTTCGAGATTGGAATACGATCCCAAACCAGTACACGGCGATTGCCCGTGTCGCAGACGATCAATTTCCCGTCCACGATCGCCACCCCGTAACACCAGTTCAATGTGTCCGCTTGGGGCGCGTTCGCGCCGCGATTGGCAAGCCCACTGGAAAAATCTGTCTGCCCAAGCACCACATCTGGGGGCTGGTTGGATGTTTCGGGGTAGCTATGCCAGATCAGAATGCGGTGGTTCCATGCATCGGCTACGGCTAGGACGCCATTAGACGCTGCGATTCCAGTCGGGATGTTGAGCGTCGCCGGTCCCACGTCGCCTTTGGCGTTGCGCCCTTCCCGCGAAAAGTCCGGTTGACCGATCACCAGATCAGCCGGTGCCTGATCGGCCAATGGCAAAGATCGCCAGATCATGAGCCGATGATGGCCTGTGTCACAGACAAACAGCGGCCCTTGCGCGCCGGCAAGGCATGCCCCACGCGGGCCGAACAGGGTTGTCGGGCCTGGCACGATCGATTGCGCCAGACCATTCGGCAGCGCCTCGCCTCCAAGGACAGCGCGCGCGCCGCCATGAGCCAAGAGCGGCCGCGCGACATGGTTATCTCCGGCCCTGGCAAGAGCCTGATGCAATCGGTGCGGGGCAAAGGAAACCTGCATGGCTACACCGAAATCCTGACCTCGACCCGAGCGCCTATAACGCGAACAGCATGGGATTGGAGCGCCACCTCCGGAGCGGTGAGGCATTCGCCGCTTGAAAGGTCATACTGAAAGCCATGATGCGGACAGGTGATAATGCCGCTTTCCACCTCGCCGTCGTGCATCGGAAAGCCGAGATGGGCACAAGCATTCTGGAAGCAAGTGACACTCGCACCCGCGCGCGACAACAATAGCTTCTCTCCCCCAATGGTGATCGCGCGAACCCCACCTTCCGGAATGTCGGCCAAAAGACCAGCCGAGAGCCAGTTCCCTTGTGCGTCAAGCGCGAACGGACTGACAAAGCGAACTCCGTTGTCCGTGGAGCTGCCCAGTCCTTTCACCTGTACAATCTCTGTAATTTCTGGACATGCCTCCTCGACTGCCTTCTTCACGCCGGCGTGGAACGTCAATGCGGACGCGGGGCAGCCGTCGCACGCCCCAATGAAACGCACCTCCACCTTGGGTGGGTTCACCTGGACGAGCTCCACGTTGCCGCCATGCGAACCCAACATGGGGCGGACGCCCTCAAGCGCCGCTTCGACTCGTTCGTTGAGACTGGGTTTGACGATCTGATGCCGGCGCAAGACCGCGTAGACGACCTCGTCGGCGACCGCATTCTTCATCGCCGCAAGCGCGGCAGGATCAGTCTTGAGCGCGCGGATCAACCGGCGCAACGCCTCTCCATCCAGCGCCTCGATGGCCAGTTTGTAGGCGCTGACGGCCGCCCGCTGGGTATCGTCCCATGTTGCAAATATGGCCTCCAGTTGCTCGATGTCGCCGACCAAGCCGGCAAGATCGTCGCGCGTGGTCGAGATCATATCGTGGGCGTTCATATCGTTCTCACATGCGGATTCCCGCAGCATCACCGATAGCGGAGGTTCCGAAAGAGATAGGGCTGCAACCCACCGCCGACGAACGCCGCGACGGGCGCCGCCATCCACACCGGGGCACCCAGCTTTGCGATCATGACCAGCAACGATGCAGTCACAAGCACGCCTACAAAAATCATGAGGAATGCTTTGCGCGGTTCGGCAAACAACTTGCCGCGGAAGAACAAAAGGATTGAATTCTGAGCCATTGCCCACATGATATCGTTCTCCTCAGCCGACAATTGTAAGGATGGCGAGCCCAAGAAAGGCCCCGGCAACGCCGGCCAGGGGCCCATAGAAGCCCCCCAGTAGCGCGGCCAGTTCATTCCCCAACACCTTGCCGCCGACGACTACGCCTCCGATGACGCCGCCGCCAATCGAGGCAACGACGCCCAGGATAAACGAAACAACCAACATTTCTGGAGAAGACGGTAGGGTCATAGATCGGAAGCTCCGGTTTCGTTCGGTTGACGATTGCTGGGATGAGAACGCACGACCTGGCCATCGGCCGAATTCGATGCCAGCAACTCGCGCTGAATCTGGTCGATCGCTTCGGCAACAACCTTTCCCTTCTCCAAGTCGCCATGCGCCATGAAGATCTCCCGCGCTTCGCCGTAGTAGGCGCGCGCTTGTAAAAGGTTGGATCGATTGCCACCGTCTGGATCGGAGGGATCGTCGGGCAGATTCCACAGACAGTTGGCTTTGTTGCAAATAGTGTTCGCGTATTCGAGCGGGGTCGTCTCGGGCGTCCGCACCTTCAGCGCTTCGTCGTAGGCTTCAAGTGCGCGTATGTTGTTTGCGATCGTGTGGCTCGAGGACACATATTGCAGGGCGTTGCCGAGGTTGTTCTGCAGCATCGCATATTCAGTTGGATTGTCGATCAGCGTGATGACTTTGAGACCTTCTTCGAAAGCCTGCACTGCAAGTGCTTCACGCATTTTTCCGCGTTCGTCCGTCATGGGGATCGAGAGAAACGCCGTGGCAAGGTTGTTCTGCAGGATCACGAATTCCTGCGGAAACTCAGATCGCGTGAAAGTCCGCAGCGCACGTTGATAAGCGGAAATGGCGTCTGTGATGCGGGCCTTGTTCACGCCTGCAAGATTCTGCAATACTAGCCCGAAATTCATCTCTGCCTCGGCAAGCTCCTCAGGCCTGCCGAGCTCGGTCATGGTCCGGATTGCCTGCTCAAAGGCCGAGCGCGCCTGCTCAAGCGCCGCTGTACCTTCCTCCGGTATGGCCTGTAGCGCAGTGCCTTTGCGCGCCAGAATGCGAGCAGATAGAAGCCGCATGTCCCCAGGACAAATCGCCAGCGCCTTGTCATAGAGGACAACCGCAGCATGAAGCTGATCCGGCGATTTGGGCTGCCGCTGCAGACCCATCGCAATCTCCATCAGCATCTCGGCCCGCTCGGAGGGGCTCGCCTCGGCGTCATCAGCAGCCGCGAGGGCCGCACGCACTTCATCGCCGAGAAGTCCTGTAATCACTGCTTCCTCCGACCAGCGCATTTTTGGCTGCACGCTTGGTACGAGAGCTACTCTAGCAGCACGAAATCCGAACTGTCTATCTATTATGCGTTATGCAAACTTAGTTTGCAGGAAAGCGCCAGCGGCGATGAGCGCACCAGCTTCCGGCGACCACGCGACCGGCAGCTGCGAGGCGACGTATTCATCGACGGCGTGCTCGCGCAGGAAATCTGGCGCATGCACCACTCGGTCTCCTCGGCTGTTGCGAAGCTTGAGGAGATAGCCCCCGGCGGCGGCGTGACGGACTGGCATGATCCAGAGGTCATCCGCGCGGCGTAACAGGATGACCGCCTCCAACCCTGCAAAATAGCCGTCGTATGTTTCGCGGCTCAGATAAAGTGCCCCGCGCGCTATTCTGACAAAAAAGACGGCGGTCACGACGATCCCTCTGGGCCAAGACGTGCATCGATGAGCGTGGCAATGCGGTCGGTCACTTTCGCGACAGCGGCTGATGCGGCATCTGAGAGGCCGATTCCCAATTCGACTGTCTGCGCTTCAATCAAAAGCACGACGACGTCAGAGGGAAAGTCGTCGCGAAAGATCTTCCGGCCTGCGAAAAGTGCGTGATCCCACCGGAAATCGTGCAGGTTAAGCGATGGCTCGTAGCGCTGCTCCAGCTCGCTCCCTGGCACTTCGAAAACCGCCCCTGGCGAAGAGCCCGAGCGACACGCATCTACAACAATCAGCGTCCGGCACCCACGCGCCGCAAACATGGTCGCCATGCCGTCAGTTCCTGCAGCCAGCAGGCGGACGCTTTGTGGGCCCGCTCCAACACCGCGCGCTTCCAGCAGGCGCAGGACTTCAAGACCTGCACCGTCATCGAGGCGATTTGGATTTCCACATCCTATGACCACGATCATCGGGAGCCCGGTACGCTATTCGTCACCATCTGCGATCCCGCACCAGGCGACGATGTCTCATCGTGACATGATGCGCCGGGAACGACGCGGCGTATAGATCTGGTATCGGTCGCCTTCCGGCGCAGCATCGACACCTAAATGCGCCAAAGGCGGCAGGACCATTGGGGCTCAACGGGCACATCCAGCTCAGGCAGCTCGCAATAGCGGCGGTGGACCTTGTAATACATGCACGTTTCACACAGTTGCTCGAGACCCTCGTGTTCGACCGGTTCGAGGGTAAATCCGCCGAGCACGAGCTTCCTCTTCAGCTCGTTTCCTGCGGCTTTCAGCCGGGAAACGATGGCCTGGACGTCTTCATGGGAATCGGCCCGTGGCAGTACCTCCGTTTTGAGGCCACCCGCCAGAAGAGCGCGAATCTCGTCCCGGATCTTTTCGTCGCACACGGCGTCATCTCTCCTGAGGTTCGCTCTCGCGGCTGTCAGTCAAGACATCAGATTCGCCACAATCGGCACCACCACTCTGGCTCGACAGGGACCGCAAGCTCCGGCAGGTCGCACCATCTTCGATGCACCAGATAGTACATGCACTCCAGGCATCGCTGGTTATCCGGGCCGTACGGATGGTTTACAAAGCCTCCGACCACCAGCTTGCCTTCAAGATCCTTCGGATCCAGCCGGCGAAGCTGGAGCAAAATATCGCCAAACTCCTTGTCGGTTTCGGGAAAAGGCTCAACTTCCGTTTTGAGCCCATTCTCGAGCATCTCGGCGATCGCCTTGAGCACAACCTCTTTGTCAGACGCCATGCGCGACCGCCTTTCACTCGAAAAATTCAGCATATGACGTTACAACCGGCAATTTAAGCACCAGCGTCCCGATACCCACAGCGTGCCCGATGAGCGAACCTCAGGCCGTTCGGAAGCGCGCCAATTCCTCGCCTGTCTTTGCGTCATGTGCGTGGACGGTGCAAACCAGACAAGAATCGTACGAGCGGCAAACGTGACCGACCTCGACTGGGTCGTGCGGGTCCCTGATCGGAGAACCGATCAAGGCCTGCTCCATCGGACCGCGAACGCCATCGGCCGACCTTGGGCCAACATTCCAGGTCGTCGGGGCAATGATCTGGTAATTTTTGATCTTGCCATCCTTGACCTCGATCCAGTGGCAGAGTGCGCCACGAATGGCCTCTGTAGCTCCCCAGCCGCGTCCATCCCGTTCGGTGGGCTTGATATACCAGGGGTCGTTGAGCCGAAATTCACGCAACGCGCGTTCGGCCTGGCGATAAAGCTTAACGCCTTCATGCATGCGGGCGAAGTGCCGCAACATGACGTTTGCCCCACCCAACTTCCTGTACATGTCGAGTACCAGTGGATCGAAGTGCTGCCAGGCTTCCCCATGCGTGCCGCCGGCGATCAGCTGACGAGACAGCGGTCCAGCCTCCAGGCGTCCTGATTCGTCGTGGCGCACGGCCGTCGACCAGGAATATTGGCCGTCCATATTGATTGTGTTCTTCTGCGTAGGCACCGTCTTGCGATCGAAAGGATGCACCCCACCCGGCTCATCGTACCAGGAACGCATCGTATCTTCCCGCGTGTGCTTCTGATCCATCAGCTTAAAGCTGTTGGCGTTACCGTCATAAACACCGCTCTTCATAATCAAAGCAGCGTTACGCCCATCGATCGTCGGCTTCTGATATTTGTCTTCATGCGGCAAGTACCCCCACGAGACGAACTTTTCGTGGCCCTTCCCGAACTTGTCCATCCCACAGTCAACGCTCATCCGCCAGAACATTCCTAGGTCGGAATTTGCGTGCTCGGGCTTCTCGTCGAGCCAGGCCATGAAGTCGTCATAGGATTTAATCTCTTCGTAGCGCTCCAATGAACATCCGAGCCAGATTTTCTCCATCCAGTCACGGCGGAAATATTCCAGGATCGACCACGCTCTCGTGACGTCGGTCAAGGTCGGTGCGCACATCACGCCGCCCGGGACCATGTAGCTTGAGTGCGGCCACTGGCCGCCCAAAAGCGCGTAAATTTCCACTGGCTTGCCAGAGATCGTGACGCCGATTTCGTAATTGCTTCCGGTGAACGGTGCCCAGCGTTTGACGGCTTCTTCGTAGTATTTCGATTTCGAGTAGTTCTTATGCGTGTAATCGATCATGAACAGACCGTAGTGATGACGCGGCAGGCTCTGAAGGCTTTCGACAAGCTGACCGAGATTCCGTGCCAGAATCGCATTGCGGGGCACTTCCGTTTGCCACGCGGTATCGAGCGCCCAGGCCGCGCACGTCAGATGCGAAGCACCGCAAATTCCGCAGGCCCGAGGTGTGACCACAAGGCCTGCCTGGGGGTCCTTGTCACGCAAGATCACCTCGAAGCCGCGGAACAACTCGGCCTGGGTCCAGGCGTCGACGACGACTCCATCCTGAATGTTGACGCGGACATCAAGGTCGCCTTCGACGCGCCCGACGGGAGAAATATCAAGTGTTTGAACGGCTGAGGGCATAGGAATGCATCCTGATTTTACAAGGTGAAATGTCTGCGCGGTTGTTGGGTGAGCTCGCAGCTCAAACGACGAAGATGTCTTCCTCGGCCCAGGCCGGAGACGCCGCCTTGGCTGCTGCCGTGAGCTTGATGTACCCGGCCTTGTCGACGCCGAGCGGCATGTCCTTTGGAACACCCATCATCGTTTGCGTCTTGAAAACCGTGCCCGGCATCAAATCGAAGAATGGGAATTCCGGCTCCGTGCACCCCATGCAGGGCATGCCGGCTCGCGTCTTCGACGACTGGCGATTCCACAGGATACGATTGCAAGGCGAGTGCGTCATCGGGCCGCGACATCCAAGGTCATAGAACAGGCAACCCTTGCGCTGCCCGTATTCGGTCGCGGACACCTTGTAGGCGAAGTGCATGTTGCGGGTGCAGCCCGTTTGCGTGAAACTCGTAAAAAACGTTTTCGGACGCTGGAATTCGTCTAGCGTCAGGTCGCCGCCGCGTCCCGTAGCGACCGCAACAACGATTTGCGTTATCCAATCGGGATGCGCGGGGCAGCCTGGGACATTGATGACGGGCAGCCCGGCCTTGGATTTATAGGACGGCCCGAGAAATCCGCCGTGCTTGCGCTTCAGGAATTGCAGCCCTTCGCTCTCCGACGGGTTCGGTGCCGTTGCAGGAATCCCGCCCCAAGTCGCGCAGTCGCCGATTGCGACGGTATAGCCCGCCACTTTCGCAAGATCGGCGACCCAATCCTTCATCGGACGGCCCGCAAACCGATTCCATTCGCCCGTGCCGTTCGGTGCGTTGACCACCGAGCCTTCGAAGACGAAAATATCCAGTGGCATGGCACCAGACACAAGCGCATTCAGCATTTTTCTGAGATTCTCACCGAGCTCCATGCCGAGCGAGGGGTGCCAGAGAACATTGATGCCAAAATCAGTGACCAGGTCGCAGGCGCTCGGCTCCTCCGCATTGAGGAACGACATCGTATTTCCCGAACATGCGCCGCCTTGGAGCCAAAGAAGATTCGCCATCAATTTCCTCCACTATGTTCTATCGCCAACCAATACGGCGCTTGAACAATAGTACAGCAAGACCTGTGCCGGATTGGGCGACCCTGAAAAGACCTTGTAAAGACAGATGCTTAGTGTGAAGTCGCCCAAGACGCCGAGGTGTTTCTTCTCGTGCATTAGCTGCAAAGAACGTTAGCTATGCAAAGTTAGTTTTCAAATTCGCTGACCGACGTAACGCGATAATGCGCGTCAACGAGCAGGTGCTCACGAGGGAATGACGCTCCAGGAAGAACATATTGCAGGCGGCCAACGCGGAGCGCTCGCTGCGCACACCTTTGGCCTCTTCAGAATTCGCCGCGCGCTTGGCACGCTTTCAACGCACCGGATGTTCTCTAAAATCCTGGCGTCTAGGTGCCGCGTAGTGAATTGTCTATTGAGCTCCGCGCGTTGACCGCAGCGAACCGCCATCAGACCGGCAGGCTCAGCGCACGGCGGCTTGCGGCTATCCGTGACGGTTGCCACATGCCGGGCATGTCACTTCCAGCAAGTATCCATACCAGATGCCGCGACACCGGCTGCACCAATGGCCGGTGGCCTGACGCTCGGGCAAGCCAAGAGCTTTCGAAAGCTGACTAGTGCCAAGCTCCCTGAAAGGTTCGGAGCTTCCTGCCGGGTTTACTCGCGATTGCGGGAAGCGCACAATTCGCGCTAAGGGATCGCTGCCGTTTGCATCCTTATTGTCGGGCATCGCAAACTTTCACTTAGCTTCGTCGAGACCATATCGCTTGATCTTGTTGGCTAAGCCAACGCGCGACAGACCGAGTTCGTTCGCAGCCCGGCTTTGGTTCCACCGATGGCGGCTCAGCGCTTCGTTCAGAACCTGCTTTTCGAGGCTCTCGACCTTATCCTTCAGTGTCGTTCCCTGCGGCACAAATGCAAGCGCTGCGGCTAATCGCGGACGTGGTGGCGCTGCGAGAATGGAGGGCGACATATACTTTGTTGTCAAATACTCACCATCTTCCGCCAAGGAGACCATTCTGCGGATTTCGTTTTCGAGCTCGCGAACGTTTCCCGGAAACTCGAACGCTGCCAGCTTTTCAAGGGTCCCAGCGGAAATGCCAAGAATTTTGCGGCCCATCGCATCGGCATGTTTGGCTGCGAAAAACTCCGCAAGGGCCGGAATATCGACAGGGCGTTCACGAAGCGGGGGCACCTCGAGTTCGAAGCCCTTGAGACGAAAATAGAGGTCCTGCCGATATTTTCCCGCGGCAACGAGCGCCTGCAACGGCCGATTTGACGCAGCGATGATGCGAACGTTGCAGGTCTGCGTTTTGTCGGAACCGAGTGGTTTGACTTCGCCCTCCTGAAGAAACCGTAGCAGGCTCACCTGAAAGGATGGCGACACTTCCGATATTTCGTCCAGGAAGACCGTTCCGCCGTCGCCGGCGCGAAACAAACCGAGACGATCGGAGATGGCGCCCGTAAACGCACCGCGCTTGTGGCCAAACAATTCCGAATGAAGCAGCTCATCGGACATACCGCCGCAGTTCTGGACCATCAACGGACTGGTCTTACGTGTCGAATTGTAGTGAATTGCGCGAGCCAACAATTCCTTGCCTGTGCCGGTCTCTCCTTGGATCAGAATAGGTAATTCTGTTCGCGCCGCCTTCCTCGCAAGATCGCACAGCTCGCTGAGCTTTTCGCTCACATAGACCAATTTTTCAAAACGCTGGCTCTCGACATGCAACGAAGCGCCATTTCGTTGATGAACTCCTACCGTATCGCCTCGAATCTTGAACTCTCGCGACAGCATGCGATGCCGGCGTGAAAGCTCCCGCGACTCCAGCCCGCGCTCGACAACCAAGCCGATTTGCTTTGCATCCAACGGTTTTCGCACAAATTGATAGATCGCCGCCGGCGAAATCGCTTGTTGGCTCAGCTCCGTTTTAGCCTCAAGCGCGAGGACACGAACGATGTCCGGATGGCTGACACGCAAGCCGACGAGGAATGTCAAACCTTCTCCGCCTGACCCGTGTTCTGCCAGAACGAGATCTACGTGAGCGTCCGACAACGCGCTCGTCGCCTCTTCCGCCGAGCGGACGACCAGGACGCGATAGCCATATTCTTCCGATAAAACCACCTCGGCCGCCGACCATTGCGGTCCGCCTCGGGCAACGATGAGGACTGTTCCCTGCGTTTCCATGCAATGCTTCTTGGCTAATTGAAAACCTTCTTAGCAGCAGCGAGCGGAACCTTCAATGGGCATTCCGGGTGGCTTTGAGTGCTTAAAAAAGGCTGGCCGACACTGCTTGCCGCTGAAGGCGGAGAGTGCGGCCTTCACGGATTGCGATCAGACAACGGCCGCGATGAATGTTGAACGTCGGATAACCAGCTCATACAGCCTCACTCAAGCGCGGCTGCTTCTGAAGGACCCTCCGCCCGGGACGCTAACGTTTAGAGGTGGCGGCGTCATTGTCTCGCGCAACTGACCACACACGATCGGCGGCGCGTCGAACCGCACGCGCAGCAATCATACATAGTCGTACGCACCGATTTCCATACGGCCAATGAAGTATAATGAGTTCTGCTGCTGCATAGTCGGAGGCGCTTCTGAGTTGTCATCGCTCGTCGCTGACGTGCTTTCGGCGGATTCTCCGAACGATGGACCAAATCATGATTGCGGCAAGCGGAACAAATCCCGCAATCATGTAGTTCGGCTCAATCGGTACCCGTCCACTGTCATGAGCAGCTTTGACAACATATGCAAATAGCCCCACGACGTAATAAGTTATGGCCGCGACGGATAACCCCTCGACCGTTGTCTGCAGACGCAATTGCAGGCGAGTCCGGGCGTTCATTGATTGCAGGAGTTCCTGGTTCTGTTGCTCGAGCTCAACATCGACACGCGTTCGCAGGAGGTCTGCAGCGCGCGAAAGTTTGACCGAGAGATTGCCTTGCCGCGCATCGAGAGTGATGCAAGTGCGCATAGCAGGAGCCATTCGGCGCGCCAGGAAGGATGACCAAGTCGGAAACCCACTCAGCTTTCTCTCACCAATCGTCTGCAGCCGCTGCGCAACTATCTCTTCATAAGCACGACTGGCTCCAAAGCGAAAACCGCTGGCGGCTGCGCCTGCCTCGACCTTCGCCGCCATCTCCGTTAGTTCATTCAACAACTGCCTGTTGCTGGCAATGTCGTTCGCCCTGCGCATTTCGTCCATTACTTCAGCTAACCGCTTTTCGACAAGACCTACGGTGGGCGCGAGCCGATGAGCTTCGGGCAAGCCAAGAAGGGCGAATGTGCGATAGGTCTCAACCTCAATGACGCGCTGAACGAGTGCTCCCGCGCGCTCTCGGTCTAGTCCTCGGTCGACAACGAGAATGCGAACAAATCCGCAGGAATCTGGCTGAAAATCGGTGGCATAAACGGCCTTCCCATCCGAGTTCTCTGCCATTGCCAGACTTGCGCGATCAAACAGAAGCTGCGGTGCTGGCCGATCTTGCTGTTCAGGGAGCAGATGCAAATCGAGAGCAACTAACAAGGGGCCTGGCTGGGGAACAAGCCCCATTACAGCTGCGAGCGACGTCGCTCCTGGGCTGAATGGCTCGACGTCGACATCTGATGGAATTTCCCAGGTATAAGTCGTGAACTCGGAATGCTGCTCCCATCGCAGAGCCGTCGTGCCGAGTTGCATGCGATGGTACCTTTCCTCCAGCGACGGTACCACCGGCCCATGTTTGGTGCATAGCTCTGCGAGATTGGCACGATCTATCCGCGCGCGTCCTTCCGAGGTATCGAAAGCGAAGTGCAGGATTCGGCTGGGAATGGAGATTGGCGTAAATGGACGAGCATGCAACTCGCCCAAGACCGCCGAACGCAATTCATGGGTTGATAGACTGCGCGCCTCATTATCAACGAGCAAAACGACATCATTCATTTGCAATTCCCGTGATCTTTAAAAGATGGACACTTCATCAAACGACCGGTACGCAAACTCCAGCGTACGGATGGGCTTCACCACGGCTGCGTTGTAACATCGCACATCCCAGATCCCACACCCCACATCCGAATTCACAAAGGGACGACTGTTCAAGGTTACTCGCCGCAAGCCGACGCCGTTCTGGCTGAACTATGTCGACATTGCCATGATAGTCGGGGGCTTGCCGGCATGGTCCTCGACGGCGCAATTCGCGGAAATCCGTGGCCGCACTTCTCCCGTGTACGCGCGCGGCGTCACCCATCGTGGTCCATATGCCCGTGAACGCGGGCGACATTATTGTAGGCGACTAGGACGGCCTCCTCGCATTCTGCCGTCCCTGGCCGCAACGGTCATCGAGAAAGCATTGGCGCAGGAGCAAAATGAACACGGCACTATCGACGCGGTCCCTGAGGGGCGATGGGATCGCGCCTTCGTCGATACGCTCGGGGCGCGTTGCGCGAACTGAGCGGCAAACGATGACATTCTGATCGCGCAGCCGTCCTATTTGCTCGTCCCACTATCCAAATCTACGACGCGCAAATGGTCGACCTGTACCATTGGGTCTGCGCACGGTGTTTCGGTGGCGTGAGGGCTGCGGAGAGAGTGGCACTCACACACGCAATTTTTTGATCATTCCACCTAGAATGACTGGGACTGCTAGTGGGCACTCACCCGCGCCGGCCCCGGCAAATTCAGAGCCTGCACATGGGCCACAAGCCGGCTGACGTTGGCCGTGACAGGATTTTCCCGGTGCATACGTCGTGCACACGACAGCTTTTAACCGGTTGAAACAATTGAACTCTCGGTCCAATCCATCAGCAAGTTTGAGCTAGCTCCAGCAATGGATATCCGACTGGAGCCAATCAAAGGAAACGTTCGTCCACTCCCTTGCCCGCCGTACGTTCAAATCGTGGAGCTACCGCCGCTTCGACCGCGAACGGCTTGGACTTTGCGCGCCGCGCTAGATCTGGCCTACGGTTTGAGTGGACAAGCAGTGGGCGGAAGGGGTGTCTGGTCAACCTTCTTGAAGTTGCTCCACTTTTTCGAGCTCCGCGCGAGCAATCTACGGTCCTATCCACGGCGAGTTTCGCAGCCTCACGGCCGTAGTTTTCGGCCATCTCGCAGCGCGCCAGCCCCGGCGGACACCCTGCTCTCCTCCCCCAGCCCCCGACACAGTCGCTCCATGCGCGCAAGTTTGTCGATGTCGTGCTGATGGCGCCCATGCAGGCGATCAGACTCCGGATCGCGACCACCCGTCAAGGAGCGTCCTTATTCGCAGGGGACTTCCTTTTTAATTCCGCGAAGGAAATGCCATCCCAGTCGTCTGCGGCGTTGACCATCGGCAGCCTGGTTCTGCGTAGGGAAATGCTGAGCCCAATCGTCCGGGAAGTATACGTTCCTTTCAAGTGTAAATGGGCGCGTTGCCGTAGCTAAGACCTCCATCACTTCGGAGCGCCGCAAGAGAATACCCAGATCATGACGATCTCCCAATCCTGCAGAGATCGCATGAACGAGGTAGGTCGCGTTTTCCGGTTGGGGGTAAAGATTAGCGAAGAGAAGGAGACTCTCCAGCTTCTCCGCCACGTCGCCCGCAGAGAGGGACCTATTTTTGCTTCCGACCATTGAAAGAAGCTCTTCGATCCTCTCGTTAAGTCCTTCCGTTTCGTATTCAAGAGGATCGCCTCTGACTATCCTCACCTGTCGCCTGGCTAGTGGCTCAAGATGGAAGCTCCTGATAGCTCGTCGACCGACATCGGTATTCAAGGCCCATAAAGCACTCTGACGCGTGGGGACAGGCTGCACATTGCGAAACTGCAGTTCACAAGCTCAACCGACAGCTTGGCTGAGCGTTACTAGAAAATGCGCCAGGTTGATTATCCATTTGTTCTCACGGTGCGCATTATACGGTGACGTCATTTGCAAGCGATTTGCGGATTAAGTGTTCTGGAATATGGAGAGAATGAGCCAGCAAGGTATTTTTGTTCTTCATCGAGCTTTCAAATGGGATCGCGCCGCTCGTGGCGGCACGTTGCCGAAAGATGACCGAAACGTTGGGCGATGGTCAGGTGCGTGATGACGGCATCACGTAGCGTGGCATCGATTGGTCTGGTCCGGCATGCGAACTCAAACCCTCTCGGAGACATCCGCGCCGCTGACGCCAATGAGCGTTCAGAACACCGCTAGCATTGGTTGTTGCTGGATTTTCTTTGATCTCCCGGTGCACACACCGTGCACATGGGCGCCACGGAAAAGCTATAGTGATGCGATTTCAACGACTTACCTTATCGCATCAATAGGAACGTGCGCATTCTAACCTAGCCGAAATTGCACACGTTTGTACCCGTTTTGAGCTCTCGGTGCACACGTCGGGCCCTAGGGAGTGGAACTGGTGCGTCCAGGTCCGTCGCAAGAACCGCTATGTGTCAGAGACTTTCCGCCGTCGCAAGGACTGTGACGATTGATATGACCGGCATGATCTGTGGACTTGAGACGGTCATCGCCGCCGCGCACGGCCGGCACAGTTGCGCAGCAACGTGTTCAGCCCGATCAGATCAGGCTCGACCTGCCGCGGCTGAGAACGTCGCCGGCGCCTTTGTCGCCCACGATCCTGCCGTGCTCGTACACCACCCGGCCACGGGCGATCGTCGTTACCGGCCATCCCGTGACGTCGAACCCTTCCCATGGCGTGTAGTCCGAGCCGTGATGCAGATCCGCCTGCCGAATCGGTTTCTTCAATTTGGGGTCCCACAGCACGATATCCGCATCGAAGCCGATGCCGATCGAGCCCTTGCGCGGATAGAGGCCGTAGATGCGTGCATGGTTGGTCGCGGTCAGCTCGACGAATTTTTGCAGGCTGATCCGTCCCTTCGACACGCCTTCCGAGAACAGGATCGGCAGCCGGGTCTCGACGCCAGGAATGCCGTTGGGCACCCAGCGGAAGGAGGTGCGGCCGTTCGGCGTCAGCTTGCCCTTGGGATCGTCGTAGCGGAACGGGCAGTGATCGGACGAGAAGGTCTGGAACACACCCGTGGTGATGCCTTCCCAGATCGCCTGCTGGTTTTCCGCGTCCCGCGGTGGCGGCGAGCAGACGTATTTCGCGCCTGACATGTCCATGTTCAGGCTCTTCATGTCGTCGGCCGTCAGCGTGATGTATTGCGGGCAGGTCTCGGCATGAACAGGCAATCCGCGCTGCTGGGCCCAGCGCACCTGCTCCATCGCCTCACGGCCGGAGACATGCACGATCATGATGGGAACGCCGATCACCTCGGCATGACTGATGGCGCGATGCGTGGCTTCGCGCTCGACGGCCTGCGGCCGCGACACGCCATGGAAATATGGGGCGATATGCCCCTCTCGCTCGAGTTTTGAGGTGAGAAAACGGATGGCGTCGTAACCCTCGCAATGGACCATCACCAGCGCTTCTTCGCGGCGCGCGACCTCGAAGACCTCGAGCAGCTGCTTGTCGCTCAGCACGAGGTCGTCATAGGTCATGAATACCTTGAACGAGGTGTAGCCGTCCTTGACCAGCGCCGGCAGCTCCTGCCCGAGCACGACCGCGGTCGGATCGGAGATGATGAGATGGAACGCGGTGTCGATATAGCACTCGCCTTCGGCGAGCTTGCGGTAGTTCTCGACGCACGCCCGCAGCGAGGTCCCCTTCTCCTGCAGCGCAAAGGGCAGCACCGTGGTGTTGCCGCCGGCGGCTGCTGAACGGGTCGCTGAGGCGAAGTCGTCGGCCATCACCACGTCGGGGCCGGAGGCCTGCGAGATGTGGACGTGGCTGTCGATCCCGCCTGGCAGGGCCAGCAGCCCGGTCGCATCGATCTCGCGGGCAGCACCCTCCAGATGATCCGCAATGCTGACGATGCGGCCGTCGCGAATGCCGATATCGGCGCGGAACTCGTCGCTGGCCGTCACGATGGTGCCGCCGCGAATAGCGAGATCGAGCTGCGTCACAGGAGTCTCCGTCACTTGATGACCGTCGATGTCTGGAAGATCCGCCCCCAATCGGCAAGAGCCCCGGCGTCGCCGCCCGCGAGCTCCAGGGTTCGCCACAGCGTGACCGCGACCGAATCGAGCACCGCGACATTCAATTCCCGTTCGAGCGAGGCCGTCAGCGCGGCGCCTTCGAGGTTGGTGCAGAGGATGACGACAGCATCGGCGCCGTCAGCCGCCACTGCGCGGATCATGTCCGCGATCGTCGCGGGCGCGACCTCGCCGAAGGAGAAATTTTCGCGCAGTCCGAGGTGCCGCTCCGCATGCGGGGCGATCCCCTCCTCTGCCCAGACGTCACCGATCCGCCGCTGCACGTCATCGGTATAGGGCGAGACCAGGCCGACATGTTTGGCGCCGAGCGCACGCGCGGCATCGATGCAGGCAAGCGTTGACGTTGTCGCGGGCACGCCTGTGCGCAACGTGATTGCCTCGCAAAGGCTCCGGTCTCGACCGATGCCGAGCCAGCTTGCGGACGTACCGTTCCAGGCGATGGCATCGACCTTCGCATCGGCGAGCAGGTTCGCCGCGGGCAGCATCACCGAGGCGTCGAACTGGTTCAGCGCGGCAGCGTCGAGTGCGATCTCGGTGACGCGAAAGCGCGAGAAGTGCGCGGTGACGCCGTCAACGCCATCCAGCATGGCACTGGTGACAGGCTCCAGCACCGAATTAGAGGACGGCGTGATCATGCCGAGGCGTTTGCGTACAATTGGCATCGATCGCAGTCGCTCCGTTGCGGCGAAAGCGCTCCTCCGCTTCCTCAAAAGATCATCCGCGTCCGCATCCGTCCACGCAACCCGCAATCTGCATGCTGCATACAATTTATTCGATATGAACGTGTTTTGAGCCACATACGTCTTCTATTTGGGCACCTCACATGAAGGAAATTGGCTACGATCGCACGTCAGCAGGAAGGTCGGCGTGCAGCAGAAATCCGAACCGATTCCGGGCCGAAAGTCGCCCAAGCTCAAGCGGATGGGCCTGCATGAGCGCGCGGCCGCGCGGATGCGGACGATGATCATTCGTGGCGAGCTGCCGCCGGGATCGCAGACCCAGGAAACAAGACTGTCGAAGGAGCTCGGGGTGTCGCGCACGCCGCTGCGCGAGGCGATCAAGGTGCTGGCGGCGGAGGGATTGATCGAGCTGCGCCCCAACCGCAGCCCGCGTATCGCCGACATCGCGGTCGACGGCATCTCCGAATTGTTCGAGGCGCTGGCCGGCATCGAGCGGCTGGCCGCCGAGCTTGCCGCGGAGCGCGCCACCGAGCGCGATCTCGCCCGGCTTCGCACGCTTCAGACCCGCATGGAAGGCCATCATCGCAACGGCAAGCTCGACGAGTACTTCGCCATCAACGGCGAGATTCACAACACCATCGTCCGCATGGCGCGCAACACACCGTTGCGGGAGGCGCACGAGACGCTGATCTCCCGCGCCGAGCGCGCGCGTTACCTCGCGCTCGGCGCCGACCGGCGCTGGAGCAATTCGGTCGACGAGCACGCCAGCATCCTTGCCGCGCTCGAGGCGCGCGACAGCCAAACCGCAGGACGCCTGCTCGGCGCCCATGTCCGGCGCACCGGCACGGCGCTGCTCGAAGTCATCGCGGCCTCTCAAGCCAAGCAGACGGTGGCGTAATCATGAAGCTGCTGCTGCTCAACCCGAACACCAGCACCGCAGTCACCCAGTTGATGACGGATGTCGGGCAGCGCGCGGCAGGGCCCGGGACCGAGCTGATCCCCTGCACCGCGACCCGCGGCGTGCCCTATATCTCGACACGCACCGAGGCACAGATCGGCGGTGCCATTGCGCTGGAGATGCTGGCCGGGCAGCATCGCAAGGTCGACGCAGCGATCATCGCCGCCTTCGGCGACCCCGGCCTGTTCGCCGCGCGCGAAACTTTCGACATTCCCGTGGTCGGCATGGCGGAAGCGGCGATGCTGACCGCCTGCATGGCCGGACGGCGCTTCGCCATCGTCACCTTCGCCCAGGCGCTCGGCCCCTGGTACGAGGAATGCGTCCGCGCCCACGGCCTGTGGGAGCGCTGCGCCGGTATCCGTATGCTCGACACGCCGTTCCAGGCGATCTCCGAAGTCGGCACCGAGAAGGAGGATGTGCTGGTCGATCTCGCCCGGCGCGCGATCGTGGAGGACGACGCCGACGTGCTGATCTTTGCGGGTGCGCCGCTCTCGGGCCTCGCCGAGCGCGTCGCCGACCGGATCCCCGTCCCCGTCGTCGATCAAGTCATCGCCTCGGTGAAGCAGGCCGAGGCGCTGGTGGCGCTACGCCTCCGCAAGGCAACTGCAGGCACGTACCGCCGCCCCGCCGCCAAACCCACGCTTGGCCTTGCCGAGGCGCTCGCCGCCCGGCTCGAGCATCGCGACAGCTAGGGAAGCTTCGGCCAACGATGGGAAAAACCGAGTTCGTTCTCGATGGCACGGCCGAAGCCAAACAGGCGGGATTCGCATCCCGGTGGTGCGATGATCTGGATGCCGAACGGCAGCTCGCTCTCCCCTCGCGGCGCCGGCAGCGTCAGCACCGGGAAGCCGACCAGCGACACGATGAAGGTGACGGCGAGATAATCGATCGGCGTCTCCAGCGCAGCGCCATCGATCGCGGCGACGTCGCTGATTTCATTGGGCCAGGGCAAAACGGACGCCGCCGGCGCCACCAGGAAATCGGTGTGGCTGAACAGCTCGCGAAAGCTGCGGTAGATGCCGGTGCGGCACCGCTCGGCGTTGAGATAGTCCTCCGCGGAGAGCTTTGCGCCCGCCTCGATATTCCAGATCACGGCGGGCGTGAGCTCGGCGCGGCGCGCCTTCAGCAGCTCTCCATAGCTGTTGGCGATGTGCGCGCCGCGCAGCGTCCGAAATGTCTCGATCGCACCGCCGCAATAGGGCGCGGACGGTACCACATCGGCAACGACCGCGAGTGCCTCGCAGGCCGCGGCGAACCGCGCACGGACATCGCGCGCCACGGGCGCGACACCGAAATCGGGCGTCACTGCGATCCGGGGACGGATTACAACCGGCCGCTCGTCATTGACGACGCCCATCGAGAGCGGGTCGTGCGCATCGCCCCCCGCACAGACCGACAGCGCCAGTTCGAGATCGTCGACGCCGCGGGCCAGAAAACCTTGGGTGGCGAGCATGTCCCAGCCGAGCGGGCGGCGCGGCGACGGAATCCGGCCGGGCGTCGGCCGGATCGAGGCGACATCACAAAAACTTGCGGGGGTGCGCACGGAGCCGCCGAAATCGGTGCCATGGGCCAGCGGCACCATGCCGGCCGCGACCGCAACCGCGGAGCCGCCGGAGGATCCGCCCGAGGTCAGCGCGGGATTGAAGGGATTGCGGGTCGGCCCACGCAATTTGTTGGTGCAGACCGCGCCGAAGCCGAATTCGGGCGTGTTGGTCTTTCCCAGAATGATCGCGCCGGCGCGCCGCAGCCGCGCGACCACGAGATCGTCTTCGTCCGGAACGTGATCGCGAAACAGAGCCGATCCGTACGTGGTCGCGAGTCCCGCGGTGTCAGTGAGGTCCTTGATCCCTATTGGCACGCCATGCAGCGCGCCGATCGGCGCGGGCGCGGCGTCGCAGACATCAGCGGCACGGCGGGCCCCCTCCGCATCGACAGTCACGAATGCCGCCAATTGCACGTCACTGTGCGCAATCCGCGCCAGATGCGCCTCGACGACCTCACGCGAGGACAGCTGGCCCTTCGCGATGGCGCGCGCGAGGATCGTGGCGGTGAGATCGCAGATCGATGTCATCGCCCCACCATGCCAAACCTCGAATCGAAAAGCGACCGGTGCGGGCACGAGACTTGCTTTCTCCTCCGGGGCAACGGGAGGCAACATCATGGCTGAAGCGCAAGGCGGCCGATCGCTCGTCGTCGACGCCGTCACCCACCGCTATCCGAGCGGCGCGCTCGCGGTCGAGAACATCAATCTCGACATCAAAGGGGGCGAGATCATCGCCCTGCTCGGCCCCTCCGGCTGCGGCAAGACAACGCTGCTGCGCATTATCGCCGGCTTCATCGCGCAGACGCAAGGGCGGATCATCGTCGGCGACGACATCGTCGACGCGCTGCCGCCGAACCGTCGCGCGGTCGGCATCGTGTTCCAGAACTACGCACTATTCCCCCATCTCAGCATCAGCGAGAACGTCGCTTACGGGCTTGCCGCGCGCGGCATCGACAAGGCGACCCGCCAACGCGAAGCGCAGCGGCTGCTGGATTTGGTGCAGCTGCCGACCATGTCGGAACGGTTGCCACGGCAGCTCTCCGGCGGCCAGCAGCAGCGCGTGGCGCTCGCTCGCGCGCTGGCGATCAAGCCGTCGATCCTGCTGCTCGACGAGCCCTTTGCCGCGCTCGACAAGAATTTGCGGCTGGACATGCAGATCGAGGTCAAGCGGCTGCAACGCGTCTCCGGCATCACCACGCTGATCGTGACCCATGACCAGGAAGAGGCGCTGTCGATGGCCGATCGCGTCGCCGTGCTGAGCCACGGCAAGCTCGAGCAGTTCGGATCGCCATCGGACGTCTATGACCGGCCGCAGACGCTGTTCGTCAACACGTTTGTCGGAGCCAGCAACCGCATGACTGGCGTCGTCGTCTCGGCGGATCGGACGGCAGCAAAAGTCCGTCTCGATGCCGGCGCGGAAATTATCGCGCGCCCCGCCGGCGGCGCTCTCACCGAAGGCGGCCGCGTCACCGTGTGCATCCGCCCCGAGCATCTGCAATTCGTCGGTGACGAGACCGGCTTTGCCGGCGTAGTCGGCATGTCGCTGCCGTTAGGAGCCACCGTGGTCCACGAGGTCAGGACCGCCGACGGCTCCGGCGTCAAGATTTCCCAGGCGCGCATCGGCGAGACGCGCACGCTGGAGAGCGGCGCCGCGGTACGCCTTGCCCCGCTCGCCCCATCGCTCGCCAACGCTTTTCCAGCAACGCTTTAGATCCAATCTCTGTCCAGAGGGAGTTCGACATGATTATGAACCGCCGAAGCCTGATGACGACCGCACTCACACTCGGCGCCATGAAGGCGTTTCCCGGCCTTAGCTTTGCTCAAGCCCGCCCGCTGGTGTTTGCGACCTTTACCGGAAGCTGGGAGGAGGCGCACAAGGCCGTGCTGGTCCCGGCCTTTCGCAAGGCCAACGCGGACGCCGCGATGGTGCTCGACCCCATGCTCTCTGTCGACCAGATCGCCAAGGTGAACGCCGCCAAGGCCAATCCGCCGATCGACGTCATGCTGCATGATCCCGGCCCAGCCCTGGTCGCGATCGGCCAGGATCTCGTCGAGCCATACCCCGTCGAGAAGAGCGCCTATTACAAGGACCTGATCGCCGAGGCCCAGGAGCTGATGGGCCCTGCCCCCTTCTTTCAGGTCGTCGGCCTCACCTACAATCCGGAAGCCGTCAAGACGCCGCCGACCTCCTGGGCCGATCTGTGGAAGCCCGAGTTCAAGGGCCGCGTCGGCATCACCAATCTCAACTCGACGCTCGGGACCGGCTGGCTGGTCGAGATCGCCAAGATGCGCGGCGGCTCGGAAGCCAATGTCGATCCCGGCTTCAAGGCGATCGAGGAGCTGAAGCCCAACCTCGCCGCAGTGGCCGCCAATCCCGGCGCGCTCGCCACCCTGTTCCAGCAGGGCCAGATCGACATCTCGCCCGGCAATTTCAACGCCATCCAGATCCTGAAGGCGCGCGGCGTGCCGGTCGAGTTCGTGGCGCCGAAGGAAGGTGCCATTGCCTTCAAGACCACGATCCACATCGTCAAGAACTCGCCCAACCGCGAGCTCGCCTTCAAGCTGATCGAGGCGTCGTTGACGCCGGAAGTGCAGACCACGCTGATGAATCCGCCCTACTTGATTGTTCCGACCAATTCCAAGGTCACCATGGGCGGCGAGATCGCGCGCGTGCTCGCCAAGGACACCGCGGAGCTGAAGCAGAAGTTCGTATTCCAGGACTGGAAGAAGATCAACGAGCAGCGCTCGGCCTGGATCGAGCGCTTCAACCGCGAGATCAAGATCTAGCGCCATGGGCACAGCGCCGGCGTCACGAGACGTCACGTCCTACGGGATGGGATTGGCAGCGCCGCTGGCGCTGTTCTTCCTGGTGTTCTTCGTGGCGCCGCTGCTCCAATTGCTGTGGCTCTCGCTGCACAACGACACCGCCGCGCTCCATTGGGGGCTCAGCCAGTATCAGCAGTTCCTCACAGATCCCTTCAGCCTCAGCGTGCTCGGCTCGACGCTGCTGCTGGGGGCGGAGGTGACGGCCGTCTGCCTCGTGCTCGGCTTTCCCATCGCATGGCTCTACCAGCGGGTCGGGCCGCGGCTTCAGACCATCATCATCCTGATCGTGCTGCTACCGCTTTTGACCAGCGTCGTGGTCCGGACCTTCGCGTGGATCGTCATTCTCGGCCGCCAGGGCATCATCAACGCGACGCTGCAATCCCTCGGCATCATCGATACGCCGTTGAAGCTGCTCTACACCCAGTTCGGCGTGGTGCTCGCGCTGGCGCAGGTGCAGATGCCGCTGATGACGTTGCCCCTGATCACCGCGCTCGGCCGCATCGATTCCAATCTCGACGACGCCTCCTGCTCGCTCGGCGCCGGAAGCTGGCGCACCTTCTTCAAGATCGTGCTGCCGCTGTCGCTGCCCGGCGTGATCGCCGGATGCACGCTGACCTATGCCGCCGCGATCACGGCCTTCATCACCCAGTCGCTGATCGGCGGCGGGCAGATGTTGTTCATGCCGATGTATCTCTACCAGCAGGCTTCGACGCTGCAGAACTGGCCGTTTGCCTCCGCAATCTCGATCATCTTTTTGCTCGCCGTGCTCGCGGTCGTCTCGCTCTTCACCACGCTCGGCCGCCTGTCGCGCGGCTACGGAGGCGCATCATGAGCGGGCGCAAACGTACCCTGGAGGCGTTCAGCTTCGAGCTGGTCATGACCGTGGTCGCCGTGATCGCGCTGATCGTCATCATCGCGCCGTCGCTGGTGGTGCTGATCGTCTCCTTCACTAGCGGCTTCTCTCTGCGTTTCCCGCCGCCGGGCTATTCGCTGCGCTGGTACGCCGAATTGTGGAACGCCTGGCAGCTGCACTTCGCCGCCAAGAACAGCCTCATTGTGGCGCTGTGGGCGACGGGCCTGTCCGTCGTGCTCGGCGTTGCCGCCGCGCTCGCGATCTCGCGCTCGCCGACGCTCTCGGCGCGGCTGCTCGATTCCCTGTTCATGTCGCCGCTGGTGCTGCCGGCGCTGGCCTTCGGCCTTGCCGCATTGATGCTGTTCTCGCTGGTGGGACTTCCGGTGTCGCCGCTGACATTGGTGATCGGCCACACCGTGGTCTGCGTGCCCTATGTCGTGCGCAACACGATTGCGGCGCTTGCCCAGCTGGAGCCGACCCTGCTGGAAAGTTCGGCCGTGCTGGGCGCCAGCCGCATCTACACGTTCCGCCGCATCGTGCTGCCGCTGATCCGGCCGGGCATCATCGCGGGCGCCTTCATCGCCTTCATGTCGTCGTTCGACAATGTGCCGGTGTCGCTGTTCCTGCGCGACGCCGCCACCGACATGCTGCCGATCCGGATGTGGCAGGACCTCGAGGGCAAGCTCGACGTCACCATCGCCGCGCTCTCGGGCGTGCTGATCATTGCGACGGTCGCGCTGGTCGCGATCATGGAGCGCGTCACGGGATTGTCGAGGCGGCTGACCAACTGATCAGGCGCCGCGGAACAGCGAGTAGCCCCAGCGCGTGAATTTCAGCGGCAGATGAAAATGCTCGTCAACAGCCTTGATGCGGAAACGGAACGGCGTCACCGTGAGAAAACCGTCGCGCTCGCCAAAGAACTCGCCGAGATGAAACAGGACCTCGTACTCGCCTGCCGTCACGCCCGCGCCCTCGGAAATGGGATGATCGAGCACGCCATTCGCGCCGAGCCTGCCGTCGGCGACGCGCGAGGAGTCCGGATCGATCCGCCAGATCTCGACGCGCAGGCCCTGCGCCGGGCGTCCGCTCGCCACATCGACCGCGTGAATGGAAATGCCGCCTGCCACAATGTTCCTCCAATGAACGCAGCGCCATGGTAGACGCAAACACGGCCGTTCGGCCAGCGCCCGCATTGTTGCCGGCGCTTGGCGCCATGACCTCGCTTCAGGCGCTGGTGGCGCTGGCTCTGTTCGCGCCGGGCGTGGTGGCACCGCGCGCCCATATCGAGGTCTGGCAGCTCTCGATATTCTCCTGCGCCGTGTTCGCGGTCGGCATTCCCGCCTCGTTCTGGGGCGGCGGGTTCATCGCTCGCCTCGGGTCGCTGCGGATCGCGAGCCTCTGCGCGGCGGTGATCGTCGCCAGCATGGCGCTGGCTTCGCTCGGCTCGACGGCGGCCCTGTTCGCAGCCGGCCTCTGTCTTGGCCTCGCCTTCGGACCGGAGACGCCCGCAAGCGCGGCGCTGCTGGCGCGGCTCGTGACGGCCGAGCGGCGCGCACTCGTGTTCTCGGTTCGCCAGACCGGAAACCAGATCGGCGCCATCTGCGGCTCGCTGGTTCTGCCCGCGATCGCAATCTCGCTTGGACCCGCCTGGTGCTATGCCGCCGTGGGCGCGTGTGCGCTGCTGGCGATGGCGTGGTTCGAGCGCCTGCGTCCGGCGTACGCCGCCAAGGTCATTCCACAGCCGGAGCTTGGCCTTCGCATGCGGCTGGCACTGGTGACCGCGGACCGGCGCATCGCAATGCTGGCGCTGGCCTCGATGCCGTTCAGCGCGATGCAGGTGTCGCTCAATACGGTCTTCGTCACGCTCGGCACCCGCGAGCTCGGCCTCAGCCATGTCGAGGCCGGCATGGCGCTTGCTTGCGCCCAAGCCGGCGGCCTGATCGGCCGGCTCGGCTGGGGCCTCGTCGCAACGCGCCTCAATGCCTCGCGCGGAGTTCTCGTCGTCATCGGCCTCGGCATGACTTTCTGCGCCGCGCTGCTGAGTCTCGATGGCGCATCGCTCGGACGGACCGGCCAGTTCGCGATTGCAGCTCTGTTCGGCCTGACGGCATCGGGCTGGAACGGTGTCTTCGTGGCCGAGATCGCACGTCTCGCTCCGCAGGACAGGATTGGCGAGACCACCGGCGCGGTGCTGACAGCATCCTATGCCGGCCTCTTGGCAGCACCGGCGCTGGTGTCGCTCCTGGACGGCGCAGCCAGTCTTGGTGCCGCCTTCTTCGCCTTGGCGTGCCTCGCCCTCTGCGGCACATTGGCACTGATCTGGGGAGGCCATGACAAAGGGAAGAAGTAGCGCGTGCGAGATTGCGGCCGACGTCTTCGCCGGACGAACGAGTGCGGTCGAGACCGCCAAGGCCGCGCTTGCGCGCATCGAGGCCGCCAAGGCGCTGAACGCAGTGGTGACGACCGCTCCCGCGCGTACGCTTGCCGACGCCGCAGCGGTCGATGATCGCCTGCGCGCCGGCGTGACGATGCCGCTCGCCGGCGTCCCCGTCGTCATCAAGGACAACATCTGGGTCGGCGACTGGCGTGTGACACAGGGCTCGCGCCTGTTCGCCGAATTCGTCGCGCCGCGGGATGCGATTGCGATCGAGCGGCTGCGCAAGGCCGGCGCCGTCGTCGTCGGCATCGGCGCAACGTCGGAATTCGCCTGCAAGGGCGTGACCACCTCGCCGCTGTATGGGCCAACGCGGCATCCGCTCGATCTCACGTTGACGCCCGGTGGCTCGTCGGGCGGCCCTGCCGCCGCGGTTGCGGCCGGCCTCGTGCCGCTAGCGATCGGCACCGATGCGGGCGGCTCGAGCCGCAGGCCGCCGGCTCATGTCGGCGTCGCCGGGTTCAAACCGTCCTATGGCGCGATCCCCTATGGGCCCGGCTTCGCCGAACCGTTCTTCAGCCTCTCCGTCATCGCGCCGATCGCCACTGACATTGCCGATATCGCGCTGGCGTTCGAGGCCATGGCCGGCGTCGATCCGCGCGACCCGGATTCAGCGGGCATCGCTCAAGAGGCCAAAAACATCGCCGGTCTGCGCATCGCGTTTTCGCCGCGCCTGGGGCTCGACGTCGCCGTCGATGATGTTGTCGCTGACGGGCTCGTTTTCGCCATCGCGCGTCTCTCCGCCGCAGGCCTCGGCATCGCGCAGCGCGATCCCGTCTGGCCGGCGGGCGCTACGGAAGAGGCCATCATGCCGCTTCAGCACGCCGGCCTCGCCGCACTCTATCGAGACGCCTTCCGCGAGGATCCGACCGTCTTCGATCCTGACATCGCCAGACAGATCGAGCGAGGACTGACGTGGTCGGGCGCCGATGTTGCCGGTGCGCTGCTGGCAAGCGCCGCGATCGCCGATGCTTTCGCGGCATTCTTCGCCGAGGTCGATCTGCTGTTGGCGCCGACCGTCCCCTGTGTCGCGTGGCCATTCACCCAGCTCGGACCCGAGACGATCGGTGGCCGCGCGGCGAGCCCGCGCGCGCACGCGGTGTTCACGCCCTTTGTCAATCATGCCCGCCTGCCGGCGATTTCGATGCCGTGCGGAACGGATCGGCGCGGACTTCCATTCGGCCTTCAGGTCATCGCCGCGCGCGGACAAGACCGCACGCTGCTTGAAGCAGCGCAAGAGATCGAGGCCATGTTGCGAACGTAGTCCCGAGAGGCGCGCGGTGCGTTAATTGCCCGCTCAGTCTCCCAGCGGCCCTTTGGCGTCCCCGCCGCTCCCCTTCAGCAACTCGTATTTGATCCGCCGCATGCGTGCCTGGGCTTCGAGCGGCTTGCAATAGGCAGTTGACGCTGCGAGCAGGTCGATGGTGGCGAGAAATGCATAGCGCGACGCCGTCGGCTTGAGCGCGTCGGGCGCTTCGGGCACGTGTACGCCAAGCGCAATATCGGCGATCGAGGCCAGCCTGCTTTGCGGCTTGGTAATTGCGACGACCAAGGCGCCGTATTGCTTGGCGATACTGGCTGCTTCGATCACCTCGTTCGCTGCACCGGTGGTCGAGATGGCAACGACGACATCATCCCGTCCGAAGGTCGCGGCAATCATGCGCATCAAGCTCGGATCGGAGGCATGCGAGACGGCAATCCCAAGACGAAAAAACCGGTTCTGAACCTCCGCCGCCGCAAGAGTGGAACCGCCCCCTACCCCGAACGCTGCAAGCTTCGAACAGCGGGAGATAGCTTCGGCGGCCCTCTCGATGTCCTCCTTGCGAAGTCCTTCCTCGGCAGCGGCGATCGCACGACGAATTTCCTGAAACACCGACCGCCAGAGTGCGGGGCGCGCCAGATCGGTTCCGACATGCGGGGGAAGCTCAACGTAAATCCGCCCCACCGCCATTGCTTGAGCCAGCCTCACCTTGAGGTCGCGGACGCCCCGGCAACCAACGGAGCGACTGAACCGAGTTACCGTCGGCTCGCTGACGCGCGCCCGAAGAGCCAACTCGGAATTGCTGGCGTGAACGGCAAACTCCATATCGGCCAGCAGCACCGTGGCAACGCGTTGCTCGGACGGGCTGAGGCTTGGAGCGCTCTGCCTGATGAGGGAGATGATGTCGCCGGCCACGACATTGTCGTCGCCGGGCGGCTTCGAGACTGCTGCACCAACGGCTCTCGCCGGGTGATTTCGCTTTGCACGCGCCATTGCCCGCCCTTCCCCAGGTCAGATCAACCTGCGCCCTTGGCAAGAAGCTGCCGTAAGAAACCTTCAGTATCGACCAAACGTATATCGCCATGCCTCATCAAGAATAGCATTTTTCGCTTGATAATCGTCGAATTGTGTATGTAACTTTCAAACAAGCAATAGCGTGCCATCGGCCCAACAGCTGAAAGGCACATCCCCTGCACCGGGAAGCAGGCGGTCCAACAAGGCGGGAGGGCGATCATGAGATACGGTCCAAGTGTCTTGATGCGTAGCGTCGTGGGGCTGGCCACCGCGTCGTTCTTGATTGCGCAGGCCAATGCCGCCACCCTGCTGCGCGAAGCCACAATCGGAGAACCGCCGCCGCTCGATGTCATGCTGACGACAGCCGACGTCGCATCGGTCATCGGCCGCCACATCTTCGAGACCCTGTATGCCCTGGACTCGACCTACACGCCGCGTCCGATGCTGGCCGAGAGCGATCGCACGGAAGACGGCGGTCGGACCATCGTCATCAAGCTCCGCGAAGGTGTCCTCTTCCACAACGGCAAGGAGATGACCGCCAAGGACGTGGTCGCCTCGATGACGCGATGGGGCAGTTTCGGTGCGCGCGGCAAGCTCCTGATGGCGGCGACTACGTCGGTCGAGGCGACCGGAAAGTATGAAGTCACGCTGAAATTATCCGCGCCGAACGGCGCCTGGAAGGCTCTCATTGCGGACGTAAATGGGGGTCTTGCGATCTATCCGGAAGACATTGCCGCCAAAGCGGGAAACCGGCCGATCGAGCAAAAGGACTATATCGGCACCGGGCCTTACAAGTTCGTGGAGTGGCGGCCGAACCGCTATGTCGAGGTGGAGAGGTTCGAGGGCTACAAGCCGGTGAAGGAAAAGGGCGACGGTTTCGCCGGCGCCCGCGTTGCAAGCTTCGACAAGATCCGGTTCATTCCGGTGCCTGACGTCGGCACGCGCGTGAGCGGCGTGCAGGCGGGTGACTACGACTACGCGGAAATGATCTCCGGCGATCTGTACGAGTCCCTGAGCAAAGATCCATCGGTTCAGGTGCAGCGTACCAACGCGCCGATCTTCGGCCTTTTCTTCATGAACTCGAAGCAAGGAATCCTGAAGGACAATTACAAGCTCCGCCGCGCCATCCAGGCCGCGCTGGACAAGTCGCAGGCGCTGCGCGTCGCCTTCGGTCCCAAGGACCTGTGGAATGCCGAGGGATCGATCTTTCCCAACGGCACACCCTGGTACTCAACCGAAGGCGTCTCCAATTACAGTGCGCACGATCCGAAGAAGGCCAAGGAGCTCGCAAAGGAGGCGGACTACACGGGGACGCCGATCCGCCTGCTGGTCTCGACGAACTATCAGGCACACTATGACGAGGCCTCCGTCTTCACCCGCCAGCTGGCCGATGCCGGCATCAATGTTCAGATGATGGTCGTCGATTGGGCGACCCTTCTGAAGATGCGGGGCCAGCCGGAACAGTGGGACATCTTTGTCACCCACCATTCCTTCGCACCTGATCCGTTGCTGCTCACGTTCCTCAATGCGAGCTATCCCGGCTGGTGGGACAGCCCCGAGATCGGCTCGCTTAGGGCTGAGTTGATCAACACGACCGATCCAGCCGCGCGCAGGTCGACATGGGACAAGATCCAGTCGCTGATCTACGAGCAGGTACCCGTGATGAAAGTAGGCGATGCCTACACCTATGACATTGCTTCTCCCAAGCTCAAGGGGCTCAACCCAAACGGTCCCGTGTTCTGGAATGTGTCCACGAGGTAAGGACAGGCAATGAGGCCGCGAAGACTGTCGAGCGCCGGCGCCGGCGCGCATCGCTGCCGCTGATCAGGCGCTCAATCACATGTGGTCTTACGCATTCAAGCGCGCAGGAACGACGGCGGTGACGCTGCTGGCAGCGTCCATCATCATCTTCGCGTTCATCCATATCGTGCCGGGTGACCCGATTTACGTTCTGCTCGGTGATACCGCGACTCCCGACCAGATCGACGCCTTGCGACACCAACTCGGTCTCGACCAACCGATCATCCTGCAATATCTCACTTGGGCCGGCCATGTTCTCGAGGGCGACCTCGGGCGGTCGATCTTCTTCCAGGCGCCCGTGCTGTCGGTGATTGCCGATGGCGCTGAGACCAGCACCTTACTCGCCACCATGACGATGATCTGGGTTGCGGTCATCGGGGTGCCGATCGGCATGATTGCGGCGGTCCGGCACGGCACGTGGCTCGATCAGGGATTGTCCGGTGGGGCGATGCTGATGGCCTCGATACCCACGTTCTGGGTCGGGCTCTATCTGATCCTGATCTTTGCCGCCTGGCTCGGCTGGTTTCCGAGCTCCGGTTATCCATCGATCTTCGAAGGCGGTGTCATCAATCTCCGCTATCTCGTTCTCCCCAGCCTGGCGCTTGCGGCTCCGAATGCCGCTTTGATCCTGCGGCTGACGCGCGCCAGCATGCTCGACGTCTCCCGCGAGGACTACGTGCGCACGGCGCGTGCAAAGGGAATCCGGCCGTGGCAGGTCGTGCGCCGCCACATCTGGCGCAATGCACTCCTGGCGGTCGTCTCGGCATTTGGCTTCACCTTCGCCGCACTGCTGTCCGAAGCGGTGGTGACCGAAACCGTGTTTGCCCTGCCCGGCATCGGCCGGCTCGTCGTTCAGTCGATCCTTCGCCGAGACTACCCTGTGATCCAGGGCGTCATCCTGGTCATCGTGGTGGTTTATCTCCTGATCAATTTGATCGTCGATCTGAGCTATCGTCTGCTCGATCCGCGGGTTGAACTTCAATGAGCAGCAACAACGTGATCTTGTGGCTCAAGCCGTTCATCGCCCGCCCGATCGCGCTGGCCGGACTCGGGGTCCTTCTGGCGACCGTGCTCGCCGCGGTCTTCGCACCCTGGCTGTCGCCTTACGATCCGTATGCCATCGATCCCCTGATCCGCCTGACGCCCCCGAACGTGACCCACTGGTTCGGCACCGACCAATTCGGCCGGGATACCCTGTCGCGTACCATTCATTCAGCACGCATGGCACTTCTGATCGGTTCGGGCGTGGTCGTCTTCGCTCTCGCGACCGGCGTTCCGGCCGGCGTACTTTCCGCTCTGTTCCCGCGGCTGGGTCACCTGCTGATGCGCATGGTCGACGTGCTGATGGCCTTTCCGACTCTGCTTCTCGCACTTGGCCTGATTGTCATCTTGAGCCCGAGTGTGGCCACCGTCATTCTGGCCATCGGGATCGGCTACATGACGACGACCACCCGCATCGTCTACGGACTGACACTGCGCTTGCGCGCGGAAACCTATGTCGAGGCGTCCCGCAGCATGGGCGCCGGAGCGGCATGGCTCATCAGTCGGCACATCTTGCCGAACCTCGTCTCGCCACTTCTCGTGCAGGCCAGCTTCGTCTTCGCGTTCGCGCAGCTCGGCGCGGCTTCACTCGATTTCCTGGGCCTCGGCGCCCCGCCGGACATTCCGAGCTGGGGCAATATGCTGGCGGAATCACGGACCTTCATCACCCGCGCTCCGTGGCTGCTGTTCTTCCCGGGCATGATGATCGTGGCGACGGCATTTTCTCTGAACTTGGTCGGCGATGCATTGCGCGATCGACTCGATCCGCGGTTCCGTCAAGTCTTCGGTGAGAAGGGTTAGGCCGTGCTGACAGTTTGCGACCTTACGGTGTCAGTGGGGCCGGAAACCGCGCCGGTCGACATCGTCGCGGGCGTGTCCTTCGGCTTGGCCAAGGGCGAGATCCTCGGCCTCGTCGGCGAGTCCGGTTGTGGAAAGAGCATGACCTCGCTTGCGGTCATGGGATTGCTGCCGCAGCCCGGTCCCCGGGTCCGGGCCGGGCGGGTCCTGTTAGAGGGCTGCGACGTAACGCAGCTGCAGCCCTGGCAACGTGTCGAAGCCGGCCACGGCCGCATGGCAATGATCTTTCAGGAGCCGATGACCTCACTCAACCCTGTACGTCGGATCGGCGATCAGATCGCGGAAGCCGTGCGCGTACATGAGGGGATTTCGGGCGCAGCGGCGCTCATCCGTGCCCGCGAACTGCTCGAGCTGGTGCGTATGCCGGACCCCAAAATGCAGCTGTCCGCGTACCCGCATCAGTTGTCCGGAGGACAACGCCAGCGGGTCATGATCGCGATTGCGCTGGCCTGCAGGCCACAGGTGCTGGTCGCCGATGAACCGACCACCGCGCTGGATGTCACCATACAGGTTCAGATTCTCGGGCTCTTGCGCGAGCTCTGCAATCGGTTGGATATGGCGATATTGTTCATCACCCATGACATGGGAGTCATTGCGCAGCTCGCCGATCGCGTCGCCGTCATGTATGCCGGCCGGATCGTGGAAACCGCTGCAGTCGATGCGCTGTTCGGCGCACCGCGTCACCATTACACCCGCGGACTGATGGATTGCATGCCGTCGCGAAATTCCGGCGCGCGCCGGCTGCCAACCATTTCCGGTCAGCCGCCGCTGCCAGGTTCGGTCGCTGCTGGCTGCGTGTTTGCATTGCGTTGCGCAGCGGTACGCGATGAGTGCCGCGTGGCGACCCCGCCTCGCCTGGAGGCCTCCCAAGGGCACGCGGTGCTTTGTGCGTTTCCGCTGGCCGGCGGGGAGCTGCCATGAGCTGCAATGCCATCCTCGACGTCCGGGACATGATGGTCTCGTTTAGTGCCAGGCGAGCCGGTCGGAAATACCGGGTGCAGGCGGTGGACGGTGTATCGCTGTCGTTGGCCGAAGGCGAGGTCCTCGGGATTGTCGGCGAGTCCGGCTGCGGCAAGACCACGCTGGGCCGCACCCTCGTCGGACTGGTTCAGCCCGACGGCGGCAACATCAAATTGAAGGGAACCGAAATGATCGGAGCCGGCGGCTCCGGCGTCCGCGAGATGCGCCTCAGCGTCCGAATGGTTTTCCAGGATCCCAACGCATCCCTCAACCCACGACGTGCAATTGGAGATTCGGTGGCGGAGGCGGCCGACATCAGCGGCTTCTTCAAGAGCCGCGCCGAGCGCAGCGCGGCCATAGCTGCCACCTTGACGGCCGTCGGGTTGAACCCGTCTTTCGCCGCTCGCTATCCCTACGAGCTGAGTGGCGGGCAGCGGCAGCGGGTCGGAATCGCACGCGCCATTCTTCCCACCCCGTCCATCATCGTCGCCGACGAGCCGGTCTCGGCCCTCGACGTTTCGGTGCAGGCGCAGGTGCTCAATCTGATGATGGATCTGCGTGACCAGTTGAGACTGTCGATGCTCTTTATCTCGCACGACCTTGGCGTGATCGGACAAATCAGCAGCCGCGTTGCTGTCATGTATATGGGCCGGATCGTGGAGCAGGCCGGGACTCGGACGGTGCTGGACCATCCGCTCCACCCCTATACGCGCGCATTGGTGGCAGCAATTCCGAAGCCGGATCCATCGAAGCGGATCCTGGGCGCGATCGAAATGGGTGAACCGCCAAGTCTCTTCACGCGACCGCGCGGCTGTGCATATGCGCCCCGCTGTCCAATGGCCAGCGATCGCTGCCTCGTCGAAGTGCCACAACTTCGATCTGCCGGTGCGGACGGTAGGACAATCGCCTGCCACAACGCATAACCAGCGAGTGCCGCGCGCGGCGAAATCACGCAACGCCTACGAATTATTTCTCCTCTTTTCGAGCGATCCCATTGACGCGGCGGCAGTCCGCTACCGCCAGGCGGCAGGCGCATGCAAATTCAGGAAGCCGGACGCCTGTTGCAACGCGATGTTAATCGCGACGCAACATTCAAAATGAGACTGCCCGTTAAGCCGCGTACGGCTCCGGCACGTGCGCTGCATGCGAGTTCGGTTAGCCTCCATTTCAAGAACCGTTGGCCTTGCCCGAACGCCGCACCGCGCGGCGGACGCGTCAGGGCGCGGTGAAAAACAGCGACAAGAGCGCCCAGGGAGGAGAGCAATGTTGAAAGGCAGTCTAGGACTGATCGCGTTGAGCAGCCTGTTACTTTCGGGCACCGCCTTCGCACAGGAGAAGATCAAGGTCGGCGTCACCGCGACGCTCGAAGGCACCTACACCGTGCTCGGCGAGGACGGCATCCGCGGCTTCCAGACGGCCCTCAACGTGCTCGGCAAGAAGGTCGGCGACAAGGAACTCGAATTTGTCATCGCCTCGACCGACGCAACACCGGACTCCGCCGTACGAGCCGTGCGCAAGCTGATCGAACAGGACAAGGTGCAGATCCTGCTGTCACCGCTGTCCGGAGACGAAGGCATCGCGGTCAAAAATTTTGCAAAGACCCATCCCGAACTGACCTTCATCAACGCCGCATCGGGTGCCCAGGAAACGACCTATGTCGATCCCGCTCCGAACTTTTTCCGCTACAACATGGACGGCGCGCAGTGGCAGGTGGGCCTCGGCAAATACGCTTATGACCAAAAGAAGTATCGCAAGATCGCGACCGTCGGCGAAGACTACTCGTTCATCTATACGCAGGTGTTCGGCCTCGTGCTCGAGTTCTGCGGTGCCGGCGGACAGGTCACCAACCGGCAATGGGTGCCGCTCGGCACCAAGGACTTCGCCTCGGTTATCGCCGCACTGCCCGACGACGTCGACGCAATCTATCTCGGCCTCGGCGGCGCCGACGCCGTCAACTTCCTGAATCAGTACCAGCAGGCCGGCGGCAAGGCGCATCTGATGGGCGGCTCGATCATGATCGACCAGACCATCCTGTCGTCCAAGGGAAACGCCAAGAATGCCCTGATCGGCACGCTGGCCGCGAGCGGCCAGGCCGACACCTGGGAGAACCCGAGTTGGCAGAAGTTCGTGAAGGACTATCAGGACGCCTTCCCGCCCAACAAGCGCTTCCCGAGCCCATCTCTGCTCGCTACCAACTACTATGGCTCGACCATGGCGCTGATCCTGGCGCTGCGTCAGGTCAATGGAGATCTCTCCAACAATCAAGCCAAGTACAAGGAGGCCCTTGCCAAGATCGAACTCGACGCACCCAACGGAAAGATCAAGCTGGACTCCAACCGCCAAGCGATCGGCACCAACTTCGTTACCGAGGTTGTCGACGATGGCAAGGGCGCGCTGTTCTCAAAGGTTGTGAACGTAATCCCGAACGTCAACCAAACGCTGGGCTACGATCCCGCGGTGTTCGCCAAAATCGGTTTGCCGAGCCGCACAGTACCGGAATGTAAGAAATACTGACCTAGTCTCGTTCGCGAACGATGACCGGCCGGGGAGAGATTTGCCAGAAGCGCGACACGTGCGCCTTGCATTCTCTCCCCGGTTGTTGAACGCTAGCAAAAAACACCGGGAGCTTTTGGGAGGAGAGGCATGAGCCGGGCGCTCGCCGTCTTCCACGGCCGCTTTGGTCGGGCGACGGTCTATCAGTTGAACCGCCCTTTCAACATTCACGCACATCGCGAAGGTCATTTGATCTTCCATGTCGGCGGGCGTTCCGCATGCATCGATGTCAGCGACGGACGCTACGAGCTCACCGAAGGTTCCGTCGTCGCGGTCAATCCGTGGGAGCCGCATAATTTCCTGCCGTCCGATCTCGAAGGCGGCGCCGTTTTCTTCGTGCTCTACGTCAATGCGGAGTGGTTTGCGCCCGATGCGCCCGGCGCCGACCGCCTGCGCTTCGGCCGCACCCAGTTCACGCGGTCCGTTGCGCTGGACAAGCATATCAGGCACGCAGCCGCCCTCGTGTGCGGCGCTCCCTCGCTCAACAGCCTCGATGGCGAGCTGAGAGGCCTGATCGACATCTGTTACGACGAAAGCTGGCAACAGGCGGCGACCGCGCGCGATCCGCGCGCAAACGGTTCCGTCACGGATTTTCGTGTGCGCAAGTGCATCAAGATGATGTCGGAGAGTCCTGGCGCCGAGATCGAGCTCGACACCATCGCGCGCGAATCCGGCCTGTCCCGGCCGCATTTCTACCGGCTCTTCCGCACCCAGACCGGCGTCACGCCACACCTCTATCTCAACACGCTGATGATGGAGCAGGCGCTGGAGGCGCTGGTAGCAAGCGAAGCGCCGATCGCCGATATCGGCTTCGATCTCGGTTTCTCGTCGCAGAGCGGATTCACCCGCTTCTTCGCCGCCAATGTCGGCATGGCGCCGACCGATTATCGCCGTGCGGCCAAGGTTTTGCGCGCCTGACCGCGCGCGAAAAGATACTCACGATCAAGCGCCTGCCTTACAGCCGCATTAGGATGCGCCAAACGCGGTCCCGAAAAGAGGATCGCGCGCGATAGGGAGCGCACGTTCATGGCAGGGCTTGCGGCCGGCAACGGTCTGCGTGCCCCTCCGCCTTGCTTGCGGGGTGGCAGATGGGGTGACGTGACGACGGAGCGGCTATCATGACCCGCTTTGTCGAACGCCATCCCGCCTGGGCACTGATCGTCATCATCGTGATCGCGGTAGCACTCTGGCTGATTTTCGCGGTGTGGCCGCAGGGCGTCGAAGATGCGTTCGGCCGCAAGCGGGTCTTCCTCAACGCGCTCTTCAACGGCATCACGCTCGGCGGCCTCTATTTCCTCGTTGCCAGCGGCTTTACGCTAATCTTCGGCCTGATGCGCAACGTCAACCTCGCGCACGGCTCGCTCTATTTGTTCGGCGGCTATGTCGGCTACGCCATCAGCGCCGCGACCGGCTCATGGGTCCTCAGCTTCATCGTCGCTTTCATCCTGACGGCACTGGTCGGCGTCCTGCTCCAGGTCCTCGTCTTCCGCCGCATGGAGGGCCAGGACCTGCGCCAGACCATGGTGACGATCGGTCTCTCGATCGTGTTCGCCGATTTGATGCTCTGGGCCTGCGGCGGCGATTTCTATCAGATCCAGACTCCGAACTGGCTGATCGGACCTGTGGAGCTGCCGCTGGTCACGGCGGTCAAATCCTCAGGCGAGCCGGTCTATCTCCGCTATCCCATGGTCCGGCTCGTGATCTTCGCCGCGTCCGTCGTGATCGGCGTGGCGATGTGGCTGGCGCTCAACCGCACGCGGATCGGCATGATCATCCGCGCCGGCGTCGACGATCGCGACATCCTGGCTGCGACCGGGGTACGGATCCAACTCGTTTTCGTGGTGGTGTTTGCGCTCGGCGCCGGCCTCGCCGGAATCGCCGGCGTCGTTGGCGGAACGTTCCAGTCGCTCTCGCCCGGCGAGGATATCCGCTTCCTGCTCGCTTCCCTCGTCGTGGTGATCGTCGGTGGCATGGGCTCGATCCCGGGGGCTGCGCTGGGCGCGCTCATCATCGGCCTCGCCGAGCAGCTCGGCTCGGTCTACATCCCGACCTACGCCATCGTCGTGACCTTCCTGATCATGGTGCTGGTGCTGGCAATTCGGCCGCAGGGCCTGTTGGCGAGGCGCTGACATGTCCCTCGCTCACGACGCCCGCGTCCCGGTTCGTCCCACCGCTGCGGTGCAGCGCTCGAAATTGCGCGGATGGCCGGAGATCGACAATCCGGCGGCCTGGGCCGTCGCGGCCATTCTTCTGATCATGCCGCTGATCGCCAACGGCTTCTTCCTGATCGAAATCTTTGCGACCACGCTGATTCTCGGACTCATGGCGCTGAGTCTGATGTTTCTTGCCGGCTATGGCGGCATGGTCAGCCTGATGCAGCTCACCATCGCGGGTTTCTCCGCCTACATGGTCGCGGTGTTTGGCGTCAGCGGCAACGCCAATATCAGCCTGGGCTGGCCGTGGTGGCTTGCGGTCCCGATGGCGCTTGCGCTCGCGACCATCTTCGGCACGCTCGGCGGCGCGCTGGCGGTGCGCACCGAGGGCATCTACACCATCATGATCACGCTCGCGATCGGCGCGGCGTTTTATTATTTCACCAACCAGAACTGGGCGATTTTCAACGGCCATACTGGCATCAATACTGTTGCCACGCCGCATTTCTGGGGCGTCAACTGGCGCGCCGACATTCCTTTCTATTATATCGTCCTCGCCGTAGCCGCGCTGTGTTACTTCGCCGTCGACTACATCTCCCGCGCGCCGTTCGGCCTCGCGTTGCAAGGTGTCCGCGACAATCCCCGCCGCATGGCGGCGCTCGGCTTCAACGTCAATGCGCATCGCGTCGCGGCCTACGTCTTCGCGTCCTTCGTCGCGGCGCTGGCAGGGGTACTCCAGGTCTGGAATTACCGGCAGATTTCGCCGGGATCCGTGAGCGTCGGGGCCTGCATCGATATCCTCATCATCGCAGTCGTCGGCGGCATCACGCGCCCCATCGGACCCTTTATCGGCGCGCTGATCTTCGTGCTGCTGCGCACGTTCGCACTCGACTTCCTGGTCAAGCTGGGGCTCGACGGCAACCGCTTTCGGCTGCTGATCGGTCTCGGCTTCCTCGCGATCGTGTTCTGGTCCTCGGACGGCGTGATCGGGCTCTGGCAGAGCTGGCGCCGCCGCCAACGCTTCAGCGCGGCGAGTTCAAGCGGACGACCAGGCCGAGAATCTGGCCATGGATCCAACCAAGGATCCAACCATGGATAGCGTCGCGCAACGCCTCTCTGTGGTGGGCGCCGGCGCGGCGCTGGAGCTGCGCGGCGTGACGCGTCTGTTCGGCGCGCTCGCGGCACTCACCGACATCACCATTACCGTCCGCCCAGGCGAACGGCGCGCCGTGCTTGGCTCCAACGGCGCCGGCAAGACCACGCTATTCAACTGCATCACCGGCGACTTCCCACCTTCTAGTGGCACCATCCGCTTCTTCGGCGAGGACGTCACGCACTTCCCGCCCTATGAGCGCATCCGCCGCGGCCTGCGCCGGACTTACCAGATCTCCGCGCTGTTTCCCGGCCTCACGGTCCAGGACAATGTCTATCTCGCCTGCCGTGGCGTCTCACGTGGGCGCTTCTCGTTTCTCCGCCCCGGCCAGAACGATGCGTTGATGCACGCGGCCGAAAATCTCGTGCAGGCCGTCCATCTCTCGGGCGTGAAGGATCAGCGCGTTGCCGAGCTCGCGCATGGCCAGCAGCGCCAGCTCGAGATCGCACTTGCGCTTGCCGGCGCGCCACGATTCGTCCTGTTCGATGAACCCGCCGCGGGACTGTCGCCGACCGAGCGCGCCGAGCTGATCGAAATATTGACCTCCCTGCCCGCGCATATCGGCTACATCATCATCGAGCACGACATGGACGTCGCCCTGCGCGTCGTCGAGAGCGTCACGATGATGCACAACGGGCGGATCTTCAAGGAAGGTCGTCCGCAGGAGATCGAGTCCGATCCCGAAGTGCAGGAGCTTTACCTCGGAGGCGGCCATGAATGAGGTCCGCCGTACGGCCGCCGCCCTCGAAGTGCGCGGCTTGGACGTCTATTATGGCCATTCGCATGCGCTGCAGGGCGTGGATCTGACGCTCGAGGCCGGCGTGTTCTCGGTTGTCGGCCGCAACGGCATGGGCAAGACCACGCTATGCAAGGCCATCATGGGGCTGGTGCCGGTCAGCGGCGGCTCGATCCGCATCCGCGGGGATGAGATCACCCGACAGCCGCCTGCCCACATAGCCCGACTCGGCGTCGGCTACGTTCCGCAGGGACGGCGGCTGTGGCGATCACTCAGCGTCGAAGAGCATCTGCAGCTTGCCGCCGGCTTGCGCCGCGGCGCCTGGACGGTCGAGCGCATCTACAAGACGTTTCCGCGGTTGGCCGAGCGCAAAGATCACGGCGGCGGCCAGCTCTCCGGCGGCGAGCAACAGATGCTTGCGATCTCGCGCGCGTTGCTCACCAACCCGCGGCTTCTGATCATGGATGAGCCCACCGAGGGGCTCGCTCCCGTCATCGTGGCCCAGGTGGAGGAGATGCTGCTACGGCTCGGCGAGGACGGCGACATGTCCGTGCTCGTGATCGAGCAGAATATCGGCGTGGCGACCGCCGTGTCGCGCAACGTCGCGATCATGGTCAACGGTCGCGTCAACCGCATCATCGATTCGGTGCGGCTTGCCGCCGATCGCGAACTGCAGCAGCGCCTGCTCGGTGTCGGAATCCACGCCGGACTCGAGCTCGATCTCGACGTGCCACCGGCGGATACGGAAGCGAAGCCTCCTCCGCAGCAGACGCGGCCAGGCGGCGCGATCCGCATCTACATGTCAAACCCGACGCCGCCGACACGGTGGTCGCAGCCTATGCCGATCGCCCGCATCGAGGCTGCCGCCCGCACGTTCTCGACACAGGTGATGCGTCTCGACGAGACGGCACGGCGACGGCGCGAACCCGTTGCCACCCAAACGCAGGGCCCTCCGGTCGTGCTCGTCGTCGGTACGCTCGACACCAAGGGCGCGGAGCTCCGCTTCATCCGCGACATCATCGCCGGGACCGGCCTGCGAACGCGATTGGTCGATGTCTCGACCAGCGGCAGGCACGCGGCCAGCGACGTCTCCGCCCAGGAGATCGCCTTGAACCATGGTCGCGGCGGATCGGCGGTATTCGGACCCGACCGCGGCGCCGCCGTCACCGCGATGGCCGAGGCCTTCGCCAGCTGGTTGCGGCGCCAGAACAATGTTGCCGGCGTGATTTCGGCGGGCGGCTCGGGCGCAGCGTCGCTGGTCGCGCCCGGTATGCGGATGCTTCCTGTCGGGGTGCCGAAGCTCATCGTCTCGTCCGTCGCCTCCGGCGACGTCGGGCCCTATGTCGGCCCCGCGGACATCACCATGATGCATTCGGTCGCCGACGTGCAGGGCCTCAACTCGATCTCGCGCGCCGTGCTGGCCAACGGCGCCAACGCGCTGGCCGGCATGGTAAAGGCGCGCCTAGATCAGCACGCACGGAAGGATCGCGACGACAGCGGATTGCCGTCGGTCGGAATCACCATGTTCGGTGTGACCACGCCGGCGGTGCAGAAGATCGCGGCCGACTTGCGCGAGGATTTCGAGTGCCTGGTCTTCCACGCCACCGGCGTCGGCAGGCGCTCAATGGAGAAGCTCGTCGATTCCGGGCAGCTCGCAGGCGTCATCGACCTCACGACCACGGAGGTCGGGGACCTCCTGATGAGTGGCGTGTTCCCGGCCACCGACGACCGCTTTGGCGCCATCATCCGCAGCCGAGTGCCTTATGTCGGCTCGGCGGGCGCGCTGGACATGGTGAATTTCGGCGCCCCCGAGACCATCCCGGAGCGCTACCGCGGCAGGAAATTCCACGTCCACAACCCGCAGGTCACACTGATGCGCACCACCGCGGAGGAGAACGAGCGCATGGGGCACTGGATCGCCGATCGGCTCAACCGGATGGACGGTCCGGTGCGCTTCTTCCTGCCCGAGGGCGGCGTCTCCGCGCTCGACACGCGCGGACAGCCGTTCTGGGATCCAGAGGCCGATGCGGCGCTGTTCCGCACGCTGGAGCGCAACGTGCGGCAGACCGCCAACCGTCAGCTCATTCGCGTTCCCAAGAACATCAATGACCCCGAGTTCGCCTCCACCCTTGTCAGCGCGTTCCGAACATTGTTCGGCCGCATTGGGGCGCGCCGGAGATTAGCGAGGTGACCGATGGCCCGGTTTGAACGCGCTGCACTGTTGAAGCGCTTCCGCGACATGGCAAGGCACGGCGAGCCCATCGTCGGCGGCGGCGCCGGCACCGGCCTTTCGGCAAAATGCGAGGAGGCCGGCGGTGTCGACCTCATCGTCATCTACAATTCCGGCCGCTACCGAATGGCCGGCCGGGGCTCGCTCGCGGGATTGATGGCTTACGGCGACGCCAACGCCATCGTGCTGGAGATGGCCGGCGAAGTGCTGCCCGTCGTGACCAGGACGCCAGTGCTCGCCGGCGTCAACGGCACGGATCCGTTCCGCGATATGGATCTTTTCCTGGACCAATTGAAAGCGCTCGGCTTCGCCGGCGTGCAGAACTTTCCGACCGTCGGCCTTATCGACGGCGTGTTCCGCGCCAATCTCGAAGAGACCGGCATGTCCTATGCGCTCGAGATCGACATGATCGCAAAGGCGCGCGAGAAGGACCTGCTGACGACGCCCTACGTCTTTAGCGAGAAGGAAGCCGCCGCGATGGCGATCGCGGGCGCGGATATCATCGTCTGTCATCTGGGCCTGACGATCGGGGGCAGCATCGGCGCGCAAACCGCACTCAAGCTGACGGATTGCCCGGCGCACATCGACACCTGGGCCTCCGCCGCGCTCGGCGTCAATCCGGACATTCTTGTGCTCGCTCACGGTGGACCGATCTCCGATCCGGACGATGCCGATTTCATCATGAGGAATACACGCAATTGCCACGGCTTCTACGGCGCCTCCTCGATGGAACGGCTGCCGGTCGAACGGGCGCTGACGGATCAGGTTCGCAAATTCAAGGCGATCGGCGCGCGATAACGCCGAAAGGTCGAGGGAGAGAAACATGTCAGGGACTCTGGTCGGTGAATTGATCCTCTGGCTGATCGTCGCCGTCGTGGTGATCGTGGTCGGCGTCTACATCGTGAACTGGCTCTATCACCGCTCGTCCAAGGAGACCTCATTCGTTCGGACCGGCCTGCTCGGCGAGCGCGTCGTGATCAACGGCGGCGCCTTCGTGCTGCCGTTCATCCACGACTACACGCCCGTCAACATGAACGTGCAGCCGATGGGCATCGTTCGCTCCCGCCAGGATGCCGTGATCACCCGTGACCGCATGCGCGTCGACATCGAGGCCGATTTCTATGTCCGGGTGCAGGCAACCCGCGAAGCTGTGTCTATCGCGGCCGCCACGCTCGGCCGCCGTACCATGGAGCCCGAACAGCTCCACGCCCTCCTCGCCGGCAAATTCATCTCCGCCATTCGTTCCGTTGCCTCGGAGATGACGCTCGAGCAGATGCACGAGCAGCGCGGTGAGTACGTCGCCCGCCTCAAGGCGAACGCGGCAGAGGCCCTCGCCCAGAACGGACTCGAGCTGGAGTCAGTGGCGATCACCGATCTCGACCAGACCGATCTCGAATTCTTCAACCCCTCGAACCGCTTCGACGCCGAAGGTCTGACCCGCCTGATGGAGGACATCGAGGCCAAGCGCAAACTGCGCAACGACATCGAGCAGGATTCGATGATCAAGATCCGCTCTCGCAACCTGGAGGCCGAGCGGCAGGCTCTCGAGATCGAACGCGAAAGCGAGACGGCGCGCCTCGAACAGGAGCGTGACATCGAGATGCGCCGGGCCCTGCAACGCACCGAGGTCGCACGCGAGCGGGCCCTGCGCGAGACCGAAGCCGAGCAGGCGCAGATTTCCGCCCGTGAAACCATCGAGAAGGCGCGAATCGCCAACGACCAGGCAATCGCCGAAGCCCGCATCGCCTCGGAGCGTGAGACCCGCCAGCGGGAGATCGAGCGCACCCGGACCATCGAGGAGAAGGAGCTGCTCGCACGCGAGGAGATAGAGAAGACCCGGATCGCCAACCAGCGCTCGATCGACACCAGCCGCATCGCTTCCGAACGCGAGGTCCGCCAGCGCGAAATCGAGCGGATGCAGACCATCGAGGAAGCCGAGATCACCGCCCGCGAGGCGATCGAGAAAGCGCGTATCCAGCAAGACCGCGTCGTGACCGACGCCCGCATCGCCAACGAAGAGGAGACCCGGCGCCGCGAGATCGACCGGACCCGCGCTGTGGACGAAGCCGAGATCGCTGCCCGCGAGACGACCGAGAAGGCCCGCATCGCCCAGACCATGATCGTCAATGTCGAGCGCATCGCGTCTGACGAGCGCACACGCGCGCTGGAGATCCAGCAGGTGCGTAACATCCAGGAAGCCGAAATTGAGGCGCAGCGCGCGGTCGAGGCGGCGCGCATCGCCCGCGAGCACAGGCTCGCCGTCGAGCGCATCGCGGTCGAGCAGAATACCCGGCAGTTGGAGATCGAACGCAATCAGACGCTCGAGGTCGCAGAAGTCACGGCGCGCGAAGCCACGGAAGCTGCCCGCATCACCCAGCAAGAACGCGTGCGCTCCCTGGAAATCGCCCGCAACCGCGCCGTCGAGGAAGCCGACATTGCCTCACGCGAAGCCATCGAAGCCGCCCGGATCGCGCAGGAGAAGTCCGTTGCAGCCGAGCGTATTCAGGCCGAGCGTGACACACGCGCGCTCGAGATCGAGCGCACCGCCGTGCTCGAGGCGGCCGAGTTGAAGCGACGCGACGCCATCGAGCGCCAGCGCATCGGCGTCGATCTCGCGCTCGAAGTCGAGCGGATCACGTCCTCCAAGAAGCGCGAAGTCCTCAACATCGAGCACAAGAAGGCGATCGAGATCGCGGATGAGGACCGCGTCATTGCGCTCTCGACCAAGAAATCCGAGCGCATCGACGCCGACCGCCAGGTCAGGCAGGCTGAGATTGTCGCGCGCAAGGAGGTCGAGACCACCGATGTCTCGCGCGAGCATGCGCTGGAGGCGGCGCGGATCGAACGCCGCCGTTCGATCGAACAGCTCGAAGTCGCTCGCGTCCAGTCGCTCCAGGAAGCGGAAATCGCCGCGCGCGAAGAGGTCGAGCGCTCCCGCATCGCCTCCGATCGCGGCCTCGACGAGGCCCGTATCGGCCGCGAGCGCGAGCTGCGCAAGCTTGAAATTAATCGCGAGAAGGAGGTCGAGACCGTTCTCATGGAGAAGGCGATTGCCATCCACCTCAAGTCGTTGGAAGAATCCGCGGCCAAAGCCTCGGCCGAGGAGGCGCGGGTGCATGCCACTGAAGCCACCGAGCGCGTCATCACCGCGCGCGAGAGCGAGATCGCGAAGCGTCGCAAGACCGTGGAAATCCTGATCGCCGAGAAACAGGCCGAGGAAACGCGAATTGCCGCGGAAGCCGAACGGATCCGCGCTGCAGTCGAGGCCGAAGCCCAGCGTATGCTCAACGAGGCCGAGAACGTGCTAACCGACCAGGCGCGGTACTCGCTGTTCCGTAGAAAGCTGCTCGACCGCATCGAAGGCATCGTCCGCGAGAGCGTCAAGCCGATGGAGAAGATCGAGGGCATCCGCATCCTTCAGGTCGATGGCCTCAACGGCAACGGCCATGGCGGCAATGGCGGCCGTAGCGCGACCGACGAGGTGATCGACTCGGCGCTGCGCTACCGCGTCCAGGCGCCGCTGATCGACTCGCTTCTGGCGGACATCGGCGTCGAAGGCGGCAGCCTCGCCAAGATGCCAGGCCTGATCCGGGAGGCTCGCGACATGCAGGGCATCAAGGACTCCGCACGCAAGGGCGGCGGCGGTGGCGAGAAGCCAGCCGCTGCGCCCTCGCCTTCGGCCGACGGCGAGCCGCCCGCCGAGCGCAGCCCTCGGAAGAAGAGCTGAGGTCGCACCATGGCCCGCGTCTACGTCTCAACCGTCGTCAACGCGCGCAACGATCGCGTCTGGGCGCGGGTACGCGACTTCAACGGTCTGCCGAACTGGCATCCCGCGATCGCGGAAAGCCGCATCGAGGGCGGTGAACCCTCCGACAAGATCGGCTGCGTCAGGGATTTTCGCCTGCGCAACGGCGATCGTATCCGGGAAAAGCTGCTCGGCCTGTCCGATTACGACATGTTTTGCACCTACTCGATCCTCGAATCCCCGATGGGGGTCGAGGACTACGTCGCGACGCTTCGGCTGACGCCGGTCACGGACGGCGACCAGACCTTCATGGAATGGACCGCCGAGTTCGACTGCGCACCCGAGCGGGAGGCGGAACTCGTCGCGAATATCGGCGGCGGCGTGTTCCAGGGCGGCTTCGACGCCCTCAAACGCCAGTTCGGAGGCTGAGCGCGGTGCCGCATATCGTCAAGAGCACGATCCTGGATGCGCCGACCGACTCCGTGTGGGCCGTGCTGCGCGACTTCAACGGGCACGATCGCTGGCATCCGGCGGTCGCGACCTCCACGATCGAGCGTGCGCAGGCCTCAGACAAGATCGGCTGCGTCAGGCGCTTCAAGCTGCAGGACGGCTCGGAGCTGCGCGAGCAATTGCTGACGCTGTCGGATCTGGAGCAGACCTTCAGCTATTGCCTGCTCGATACGCCGGTCCCGATGTTCAACTACGTGGCCCACGTCCGCCTGCTGCCCGTGACCGACGGCGACCGCACCTTCTGGCACTGGGAATCCCGCTTCTCGACGCGGCCAGAGGACAAGGACCGGATCACCCACATGGTCGCCGAAGACATCTACCAGGCGGGATTCGACGCGATCCGCCGGCACCTCAAGGAGGCCGTGTCAACATGACTGTGACCGTGAAGACCTTCACGAGCTCGAGCGAGGCCGCCGCCGCGCTGTCGTCCGATCGCAACGCGCGCTATCTCGGCGGCGGCACGCTGGTGATGCGCGCACTGAACGAAGGCGACATCTCGATCTCGACCGTCGTGCGCGCAAATGACCATGCCTTGACGCGCATCGACCCCTCCGGCCCGCGGATCACACTGGGTGCGAGCGTAACTTTCGCCCGGATTCTGGGCGAGCGCGACCTCGCTTTCCTGCACGCCCCTGCCCGCTCGATTGGTGGCCCGGCGGTGCGCAACATGGGTACGGTGGGCGGCAATCTGTTCGCGCCCAATCCCTATGGCGATTTCACCGTCGCCCTGCTTGCGCTCGATGCCACCGTGGCTCTGCAAGGCGGTTTTGGATCGCGCGACATTCCAATTGAGGAGTTTTTGCAGTCGCGTGAAAGGCAGGCGGGCACGCTCGTGCTGTCGGTGTCGTGCACACGACCAACAAGCCCGGAGGCTTTCCGCTACCGCAAGATCGCACGGATCAAGCCCAAAGGCGGCTCGGTCATCACGCTCGCCGCACATCTGCCAATCAGTGGCGGACGGATCGCCGGAGCACGAATTGCATTGGGATCGATGGCGCCGACGCAAATACGTGCACGGGCGGCCGAACGCGCTCTGGAAGGCCGCTCGCTCGATGCCGCGACCGTTGCGGCCGCCGCCTCCGCAGCCGCGGAAGGAACATCGCCGTCCGACAATGCGCTCGGCAGCGCCTGGTATCGCCGCGAGATCGTCGGCGTACACCTGCGTCGTCTTCTTTTGGATCAGGAATAGATCGTATGGCCAAGACTGCCCTGCAATTTCGTCACAACGGCAGCGATGTCGCCATTTTCGTCGATGGCGGCACCAACCTGCTCGTCGCGCTTCGCGAATTGATCGGCGATATGACGCCGAAATTCGGCTGCGGCCAGGGCGGCTGCGGCACGTGCAGCGTCCTGATCGACGGCGAGCTCCATCTCTCCTGTCTGACGCTGGCCGAGACCGTCGCCGGCCGCTCCGTCGAGACGCTGGATAGCCTGAAGCAAGGACGCAACCTCCACCCGCTGCAACACGCTTTTGCCGAGAACTTTGCTGCCCAGTGCGGCTATTGTACGCCGGGCATGCTGATGGCTGCCAAGGCACTGCTTGATCGCAATCCCTCCCCGAGCCGCGCCGAGATCGTCGAGGCGATCTCCGGCAACATCTGCCGGTGCACCGGTTACGAGCCGATCATCAACGCCATCCTCGCCGCCTCCGGCGGCCGGGTGAGCGCCTGAAGGACCACCTCATGCTGGAACTGCGCAAGGATATTTTCGCCGACGAGCGCGACGACAATCTCAACGAGATCGGCAAGGGAACGCAGCGCCAGGACATGCTCGGCCATGTCACGGGCACATCGAGCTATTTCAACGACCACAAGCTCCAGGGCATGCTGCACCTGAAAGTCGTCCGCTCGACCCATTCGCATGCAAGGATCCGACGGATCGACACCGCGGACGCCGAGCGCTCAGCCGGCGTGCGCCGGATCATCCGCGGCTCCGACGTGCCCCGTAACCTCAACACACTTTTGAGCCTGATCAATTTCGGCAGGGACGACGAGCCGTCGCTGGCTGTCAACAAGGTCCGCTACAAGGGGGAGCCGATCCTGGCCATCGTCGCCGACAGCGAGCGCGAGGCGTTCGAGGCAATCGCAAAGGTGCGGATCGACTATGAGCCGCTGCCGACCGTGTTCGACGTTGAAGATGCTCTGAAGGCCGGCGCGCCCGTCGTCAACGATACGTATCCGAAGAATGCCTTCATTTATCACGACGCATACGACCACCAGAAGCTCCGCTTTGGTGACGCCGATGCCGCACTCGCGACCGCCGATCACGTGCTCGAACAGCGTTACCAGATGTCGCCTATCGAGCACGCGCCGACCGAGACCAATGGGGCGATCGCAGCGCCCGACACCAACGGCCGCTATGTCGTCTATACGTCGACGCAGGCGCTGTTCTTCTCGGTTGACACCTGCGCCAAGATCCTCGACGTCCCCTCCAACACCTTCCATTTCATCGGCGGCACGGTCGGCGGCGGCTTTGGCGGCAAGGTGGACACGCTGACCGAACCTTTATGCATCCTGGGTGCGATGCTGACGGGACGTCCCGTGCGTTACGTGTTCGGACGCGAAGAAGAGATGCAATACGGCCCGCCGCGCGGCGCCGAGCGCATCTACATCAAGGACGGCGTGATGCGCGACGGCCGGGTCGTCGCGCGAAAGGTCCGCGCATATTTCGACAGCGGCGCATATACGCGGCTATCGAGCTATGCCGCGGTGAAATGCGCAGCCCATCTGCCGGGCCCCTACACCATCCCGAACGTTTATGGCGACGTCTACTGCGTCTTCACCAACCGTACGCCGGCAACCGCGATGCGCGGCTTTGGCGTCACGGCAATGGATTTTGCGATCGAGTGCCAGATGGACAAGCTCGCGAATCTCGTCGGCATGGATCCGATGGAGTTCCGGATCCTCAATGCCTATCGCGACGGCGACATGAAGGCGCATCGGCGCGAGGCCAAGAACACGGCGCTGATCGAGTGTGTCCAGGTCGCAGCGGAGAAAGCCAAATGGCCGATCCGCGACGAGTTCAAGCGCGCCTCCTCCCGCAAGGACGGTGGCGGCAGCCGCGCCGCCATCCCGCGGACGCCTGCCGATACCAAAGCGCGGACAGCTGCGCCGGCGCAGCAGCGCACGAGCTATGATCGCCTGCCGACGGCCGGGTTACGGGAACCACCGCGCGAGCCCCCACCACCGACTCCGCCCTCGCCGCAGCCACCGCGGCCGGCATCGCCGGCGCATGGGGCGGGCCGCTTCTCATCCGTGTTCGGCACCAGGAGACGTTGAGATGACCCGACATCGCGGACGCGGCATCGCTTCGGTCAATTATCCCATCGGCATGAACCTCGGCGGCGATCCCAGCCAAGCCCTGGTTCATTCCAATCCAAGCGGCAAGTTCACCGTGGCGCTATCCTCGATCGACCTCGGTCAGGGCATGAAGTCGGTAACGCGACAGATTTGCGCAGAGACACTCGGCGTACCCGTCGAGGACGTCTATGTCGACACCGCCGATTCCGACACCGGCCCGCATTGCATGGGCTCGTTTGCCTCGCGCGGCACCCACCGCGTCGGCAATGCCGTGATGGCGGCGGCGCGCGAGGCGCGCGGCGTGATGATGGAGGCGGCCGCAGAGGAACTCGAGGTCAATGCCGCCGATCTCGAAACCGACGGACGGGGCAACATCCACGTCAAGGGTGCGCCGCACCGCTCGATCTCCACCAAGGACGTCGCCATCGCGGCGCAGTTCAAACAGGGCAAGACCATCTCGGGCCGTGGCATCTTCCTGGTGCCGCTCTCGAACGTCGATCCGGAAACTGGCGAGATGTCGCCGGCGACCTGCTATGCCCATGCCTGTCTCGTCGCCGAGGTCGAGGTCGACGACGAGACCGGCGAGGTCACGATGATCCGCATGGACTCTGCCTATGAGCTCGGCCGTGCGCTCAACCCGCGTCTGGTCGAGCAACAGCTCGTCGGCGGCGCCTGGATGGGCGTCAGTCACGCGCTCTACGAGACGCCTGAACCCTATTATCCAGACCCTGTCCACGGCCCTCGCGACTTCGTCGAATATGTCATGCCCGGTCCTGGCGACATCTGCCCGCACGACATCGCCGTGTTGGAACGCCCCGCGCCCGATGGCCCTTTCGGCGCCAAAGGCCCCGGCGAAATGTGCGCGAATCCCGTATTGCCGGCCGTTGCGAACGCCATCTTCAACGCCGTCGGCGTCCGCATCGACGATCTGCCGATTACGCCGGAGAAGGTGCTGCGCGCGATCAAGGCTGAGGGCGGCGCGCGCCCTCAGGCGCGGCGCTGAGGGCGCGATGGCCGTCCGCAGCAACATCGTCGGCATCGATAGCCCCGAAGCACTGGAGAAGGCGCTTCGGGCGGCCTATTACCTCGCCGACGAGGGGCTGGCGACCGCAGCCTATCTCGCTCTCGCACTCGGCAAGCCATTGCTGCTGGAGGGCGCGCCGGGCGTCGGCAAGACCGAGGCCGCCAAAGCCATTGCCGCCGTCCTCGGCCGCCGCCTGATCCGCCTGCAATGCTACGAAGGCATCGACGCATCCGCCGCACTTTACGAATGGAACTATCCGCGCCAGATGCTCGCAATCCGCCAGGCCGGCGATGAGAGCATCGACATCTACGGCGAAACGTTTCTGATCGAGCGACCGATGTTGGCGACGCTCCGCGCGCCTGACTCAACTGTGCTGCTGATCGACGAAATCGATCGCGCCGACCAGGAGTTCGAAGCCTTCCTGCTCGAGTTTCTGTCCGACTTCCAGATCTCGATCCCGGAGCGCGGTACGGTGCGTGCCTCGGAGCGTCCGGTCGTCGTCCTGACCTCAAACCGCACGCGGGATCTTCATGAAGCGTTGCGGAGGCGCTGCGTCTATCACTGGATCGACTATCCCTCGGCGGAGCGCGAAGCCCGCATCGTGATGATGCGGGCCTCCAGCGTTGCGGAGGGGACCGCGCGCGCCGTCGTCGCGGCCGTCGAGAAGCTGCGGCGCGAGCCGCTCAGCAAGGCGCCAGGGATTGCCGAGGCCGTCGACTGGGCTGAGGCCGCCACGCTGTTGCACAAGGGCGGCGCGCGGTGGCCCGATGCCTTCAGGCGCTCGATCGGCGTTGCCCTGAAAGACGAGGAGGATCTGCACTTCATTTCGCCGCGGCTGGACGCCCTGCTGGCGGAGGCCTCTGCATGAGCGCCGAACCCGAACTGCCGCGCGCTGCGCGTGTTTTCATCTCGTTCGTGGGGCTCCTGCGAACGAACGGGTTTGCCGTCGCACCGGAACAGACGACCTCGTTCCTGGCCGCGATCCAGTTGCTCGGTCCCCGCAGCCTGGAGGACATTCGGCAGGCAGCCCTCGCGACACTGGCCCCTCCACCGGAGCGTCGCGCAACGTTCGACCGGCTGTTCGATCTGCACTTTCGCGGAAACGAGGCCATCGAGCGCGTCGATGATGGCGAGGACGAGGAGACGGTTCGGCTGCAGGAGGAGGCCCGTGGAAACGACGAGCCGCTGTTGTCGGACGAGGCCAACGAGTCCGGTCTCGCAGCTGCGCGCACCGAAGCTCTGGTCGAGCGCCGCTTTGCGCAGCTCTCGACCACCGATGCGCTGCGCCGGCTGTCCCGCGAGGCGTCCAGGCGCCTGCCGAAGCGGCGCGGCCATCGCCGCATGCGGGCACGCAGCGGTCCCTACGCGGATTTGCGCCGCACCCTGCGCGACTCCGTGCGCAGCGACGGCGAAATCCTCCGGCTGGGACGTTTGAAGCGGCGGCAGCGTCCACGCAAGGTGTTGCTTCTGATTGACGTCTCCGGCTCGATGAAGACCCGCACCGAAGAGAACATGAAGTTCGCGCACACGCTAGTGCAGGCGGCGCCCACCGTCGAGGTCTTCACCTTCGGCACGCGGCTGACCCGCATCACCCGCCCGTTGCGTCTCAAACGCCGTGAGCAGGCGCTCAACGCCGCAGCCTATGCGGTCAGCGACTGGGACGGCGGCACCCGGATCGGCGACGCGCTCCAGGCCTTTCTCGCCGTGCCCCGCTTCAGCGGATACGCGCGGGGCGCTGCCGTGATCATCGTTTCCGACGGCCTGGAGCGCGGCGAACCCGATGTGCTGCGCGATGCGGTCGCGAAACTATCGCGCCGTGCGTGGCGCGTGAGCTGGCTGACGCCGCTCGCGGCTGGTCCCGGCTTTCGCCCGCAGACCGAAGCGCTGGTCGCGATCGAACGCTTCGTCGACGACCTCGTCGATGGAGGATCGAGCGCGTCGATCGTCGCGCACGTGCTGGCGCTGGGACAAAGGAGAGTTGCGTGACCGACATCGTCGATGGGCACCATCATATCTGGCGCCAGGCCGACCTGCCCTGGCTGGTGGGTCCGATGCAGCCGCGCATCTTCGGTCCATACGAGCCGATCCGGCGCGATTACCCGATAGAGGAATATCTCCGCGACCTTGAAGGCAGCGGCGTCACCCGCTCGGTCTATGTCCAGACCAACTGGGCCAATGACCGCTTCGAGGACGAGGCGGCTTGGGTGCAGCAGACCGCCGAGGCGCACGGCTGGCCGCATGCCATCGTAGCTTACGCCGATTTTTCAGTGGACGACGTGCGTCCACAGCTCGACCGCCTGAAGCGCTATTCCCTCGTACGCGGCGTCCGCATGCAACTGCATTGGCACAAGAACCCGCTATATCGCTTTGCCGCGCGGCCGGATCTCTGCACCGATCCCGTGATCCAGCGCAACATCGCCCGCCTTGCGGGCTATGGCTGGAGCTTTGACCTTCAGGTGTTCACACCCCAGATGCCGGATGCCGCACACCTTGCGGAAGCCTGCCCCAAGGTGACCTTTATCCTGCAGCACGCCGGCATGCTGGAGGACCTTTCACCCTCAGGCCGCGCCGCGTGGCGCGCCGGGATGGCCCGCCTCGCAGCCTGCCCGAACGTCGTTTCGAAACTGTCGGGGCTCGGAACCTTCATCCACCGCAACGAGGCCGCGCATATCGCATCCGTCCTGGTCGATACGATCGCGATCTTCGGCGCTGAACGCTGCCTGTTCGGCTCGAATTTCCCAATCGAGAAATTGTGGACCAGCTATCGCGAGCTGATCGATGCGTTCCGTGCCGCAGCGGCGCCGCTACGAGATGATCAGCGCGAAGCCGTTTTCAGAACCACCGCCATGCGCGTCTATCGGCTCTGAGCCTGAGGAAACGAACGAAAACAGACACTGGGAGGGACGGAATGCCGCTGGAGATCAAGATCCTGGACTACGGCGATATCGAGCTGGAATCGAGTTTTCTGGTTCTCGGCCACGACTGCGGCCGCACCCGCCGTGTCCTCACCCTCGGCTTCCTGATCCTCGGCGGCAAATATCCGGTCGTGGTAGACACCGGTTACCGCTCCAACCAGATCATGGAAACGCTGGGCATGCGCGGCCTGCAGTATCACGAGCACATGATCGAGAACCAGCTTGCGCGGCACGGCGTGCGGATGGGAGATGTGCGTTTCGTCTGCCACACCCATCTGCATATCGACCACGCCGGCAAGGACGATCTGTTTCCGATGAACACGACCGTCGTCCTCAACCGCCGAGAGCTTGAATATTCCGTGTCCGGCCTGATGCATCCGCAATATCCGGCGCCGGATATCAAGCATCTGATCGACCGTCTGCACACCAAGAGTGCGCTGCGCTTTCTCGACCTCGAGATCACAGGTCCCATCGAGCTGATGCCGGGCGTCTACTGCGACGCCGCGAATGCGCATACCGAGGGCTCGATGAACATCATCGTCGAAACCGCCGACGGCATCGCCACCATCTGCGGCGACGTGATCTACGATTTCAACGACCAGATCGTGACGCCCTTCAACGAGATCCACGACTGGGAGCCACGCACCACCGGCAACCACGGCACCACCAAGCGCGCCGAGAAGGCTGCCATCAAGAAGCTGCTCAGCAATTCGCGCTATCTGCTGCCAGTCCACGACCGACCCGCCAAGATCGAAGGCGGCAACGTCGTCGGCCGGCTGCACGACCAGGTCCCTGGACCGATCGTGCAATCCCTGCCCCAGCGCAACTGGTTTCCGGCCTAGACGCCAGAGGATCGACCGATGACGCACGTCACCTTGCGTTCCGAATTCGAGACCCTGATCGACCCCTACGCACCGCTCGCCCAAGTCGGCACCGGTTTTGATTTCACGGAGGGACCGATCTGGCATCCAGTCGATCATTATCTGCTGTTCTCCGACATGCCGGGCGACGTACGCCGGCGCTGGGATGCGCGGCGCGGCGTCGCCGAGGTCAAGCGTCCCTCGAACAAATGCAACGGCATGACCTATGACGCCGAGCTCAATTTAATCGTTTGCGAGCACGCGACATCGTCGTTGATCCGCGAGCGGCCGGATGGGCGGCGCGAGGTGCTGGCCTCGCACTTTGGGGGACAGGAGCTCAACAGCCCCAATGACGTCTGCGTGCACTCCTCCGGGGCGATCTATTTCTCGGATCCCTGGTATGGCCGGATGCCGGTCTATGGCGTCGAGCGGCCAAGGCAGCTCGGTTTCCAGGGCGTCTATCGAGTCCTGCCCGGCGCCGAGCCGAAGCTCGTCGTGGACCGCAATCTGTTCGACCAGCCGAACGGGCTGTGCTTCTCGCCGGACGAGAGGCTGCTCTATGTCAACGACACCGTGCAGGCATTGATCCGCGTGTTCGATGTCAATTCCGACGGGTCTCTGTCGACCGCGCGGGTGTTCGCGAGCGGCATCCGCTCTGAGCTCGAGCCCGGCCTGCCCGACGGCATGAAGTGCGACCAGCACGGCAACGTCTGGGTCACGGCACCCGGCGGGGTCTGGGTCTATTCGCCGCGGAGCGAGCTGCTCGGCAAGCTCCGCCTGCCCGAACTCGTCGCCAATCTTACCTGGGGCGGGCCGGATTTCCGCACGCTGTACCTGACTTCGACGCACTCGGTCTATGCCATCCCCACCAAGGTCGGACCGCACCACGAGCCCTATATGAGCGGCAAGCGAGGCGGCGGCACAGCGGCCGCCGGCTCTGCTTCCGCTGCACCCGTCGTTGCCGAGATGCAGATCGACCCGCGACGCTGTGCCATGATCATCCAGGATCTCCAGAACGACGTCATCATGGACGGGGGCGCATTCGCCGATTCCGGCGCGCCCGGGCATGCGCGCGAGCAGCATGTCATCGAGAATGTCCGCCGCCTGGCCGAGACTGCGCGCGCGCACGGCGTCGCTATCATTCATGTCTGGTTCGTCGTCGAGCCCGGCGCGCCCGGCGTGACGCTGAATTCGCCGCTGTTCGAGGGTCTCGTCGACAGCAAGGCGATGGTGCGCGGAAGCTGGGGCGCGGCACCGGTATCAGGTCTGGAACCACGGCCCGGCGACTTCGTGGTCGAGAAGGTGCGAATGAGCGCCTGGGAAGGCACGAGGCTCGAAACGATCCTGAGAGCCACCGGCCGCGACATGATCATCAACACCGGCGCATGGACCAACATGTCGGTCGAGCACACGGCGCGGACGGGTGCCGACAAGGGCTACTTCATGATCGTTCCCGAGGATTGCTGCTCGACCATGAATGCCGATTGGCACGCTGCGTCGATCAACTTCGCCATGCAGAACGTCGCCGTCGTGACCAAGGCCGATGCGGTCATCAAAGCGCTGGGATGAGCGGTGGCGAAGCTCCTGCACCTGTCCTGCTCGCCCCGCGACGACTCCTGGTCGAGCGCCGGCGCACGCGTTTTCCTCGATGGCTTTCGCCGAGCCCGGCCCGATTGGGACGTGGACGTCATGGATCTCTGGCGCGAGCGCCTGCCGGAATTTTCAGGCCCGATTGTCGAAGCCAAATATGCACGGATGAAGGCGCAAGCCTTCAACGACGCGCAGCGGGACAGCTTCGCGGAAGCCGAGCGGATGGCGGTGCGCTTAGCGCTCGCCGAGCGGGTGCTGATTTCGACGCCGATGTGGAACTTCGGCATTCCCTATAAGCTCAAGCAATGGTTCGACGTCATCGTCCAGCCCGGGCTCACCTTTCGGTTCGACCCTTCGCTAGGGTATATTCCGCTGCTGAAGGACCGGCCGACCATCGTCATCATTGCCAGTGGCAGCGATTTCGCCACCGGAATGAACCGCGGGCGCATCGACATGGCAACGCCTTACCTGCGCGAAATTTTGCGTTTTGTCGGTATCAACAATGTCCGGTTCATTCCAATCGGACCAACCACCGGACCGCCAGAGCCCATTGAGGCGGCCCGCGAACGAGCCCATCAACGCCTGGCAGCAATGGCCGCGAGCTTCTGATGCACTCCGCAAGCGACTCGAAGTTACGGCAGATTGTCCCGCAGAAAAATATCGATACGAATGCGCTCCTGGTCGGGGCTGATGGGCTCACCCGAACAATGCGCGAGCAGGACTCGCGCCGCAGACCGTGCCTCGTGGCCGGGATCCTGGTTGATGATCGCATCGAGCGCGCCGCGGACCAGGAAACGCCGTGTGTATTGAGTCAGCTCATGGGCAATCCAGACCACCTCGCGCGCGCGTCCCGAGGCCTCGAGCGCGTCGGCGATCCCACGGTTCCCGGCACCACAGCAGTATATGCCGCGCAGATCGGCATGGCGCGCGAGCAGTGCCGCAGTGAGCTCCCGGGTGCGCTCGCTGTCGTCGCGGCCCTCGATCACCGGCAGCGCGAGCAGGTTCGGATACTCGCTGGACAGGATTTGGTGGAAACCGAATTGCCGCTCGGTGTGATCGCGCAGCGACAACGATCCTGCGATCACGGCCACCGTCCCCTCGCGACCAGTGAGGAACCGTCCCATCAGCGTTGCAGCGGTGCGGCCTGCCGCCGGGTTGTCGATGCCGACATAGTGCAGCCGGCGCGAGCTCGGCGCGTCCGACACAAGGGTCACCACAGCGACCCCGCGCGCGGTGAGTTCGTCGATCGCCGCGCGCACCCTGGGATGGTCGAGCGCGATCACGGCGACGCCCTGATAGGCGGGCGAGAGACTTTCCAGCGCGGCGGCGAGTACGTCCGGATCGAACACGTCAACACGGAGTATATCAATGAAGCCGCGCTGGCCGGCGAGCCAGTCCGCGGTGCGCTGGACCTGCTCGGTCAGGTTGCTCATGAAGCTGTTGCTACCGGTCGGCAGCACGAAGGCAAAGCGGAACGTCTGCCCCCGGGCAAGCCGAGCGGCCGCGACGTCGGCTCGATAGCCGAGTTTTACCACCGCGGCCTCGACCCGCGCCACGGTCTTGGCGCGCACGCCCTCGCGTCGGTTGACGACGCGGTCGACGGTGGCGAGCGAAACACCCGCCGTGCGTGCGACGTCCTCGAGCGTAGCGCGCACCACCGACTGGGTCGCAACGGCTGTCATTCGCGCGCCGCCCACAGCATGCCGCGGGTCATCAACGTCCGGATCTCCGGTACGTCGAGCTCGTAAGCGCGGTGGCCGAGGGAGGAGTAGAACACCCTGCCCGCGCCGTATCGCTTCTTCCAGACCACGGGCATCACCACGCCCTCGATCCAGGGCGCGTGCTCGCCAGTGAAGGTCGTGGTCGCCAACACCTCGTTGGCGGGGTCGACATGCATGTAGTACTGCTCGGAACGATGCTCGAAACTCTCTAGACCCTTCATGATGGGATCATCCGGCTTCGTCAAGTCGACCTTGTAGTCGATGATGTTGCCGGGATGCGCAACCCACTGTCCGCCGCACAGGAAATGGTAGTCGACGGAATCGCGGAACGCATCGCCCATGCCGCCATGATGGCCGGCGAGCCCGACGCCGCTCCGGACCGCAGCGCAGAGATTGAGCGCTTCCGCCTTCTCGATCTTCGACATGGTGTAGATCGGGATGATCAGTGACAGGTCGTGAATCGCGGGATCGGCGAACGCGGCGGTGGTGGTTTCGGTCCGCACCTCGAAGCCTTCCGCCTTCAGCCAACCACGGATCATCGAAGCACAGAGATCGGGATCGTGCCCCGGCCAACCGCCCCATACAATCATTGCCTTGCGCATGGTCATTCCCTCAGTCGATCTGTCCGGTTTCACGCCCGGCCGGCAGCATCGCCGGCCGCTCGACGCGGCTCTCGATCTTGACGCGCCGGCCTTCGTCGGCAGAGACCTGGAACGCCTCCATCACCTCCAGCACGTGGAAAGCGAACGCGCCGCTGGCACGATGCGGCCGGTTGTTCAGGATCGCGGAGGCCATGTCGGCGACACCGATGGAACGGAACTCGCCATCGACATGACCGTGGGTCAGCGGCACCGGCTCCCATTCGCCGCCGGTCTTGGCCACCTGTACTTCGCCGCCGAAGCGGTTCGGGTCCGGCACCAGCATGCTGCCCTTGTCGCCATAGATCTCGATCGGCGCATGGCGGTGCTTCGGCACATCAAAGCTCATTGCGATCGAGACGACCGCCCCGCTCTCAAATTCGAGCGTGCCGGCGATATGGGTCGCAACTTCGACCGGGATCAACGTCCCGTTCATCGGCTGACTGGTGACCAGCCGCTCGGATTTCGGACGCGCGGTCGAGCCCATCACGCTCGCCACGGGGCCGAGCAACTGCACGAGATCGGTGATGTAGTACGGGCCCATGTCAAGCATAGGCCCGCCGCCGCGCAAATAATAGAAACCCGGCGCCGGATGCCAGCGCTCGTGGCCGGGGCAGCCGAAGAACGCGCTACCGGCCACGGGCGTGCCGATCGCGCCATCGTCGATCAGCTTGCGCGCGGTCTGGTGCCCGCCGCCAAGGAACGTATCGGGTGCGCAACCAACGCGAAGACCCTTTTGCGCGGCGAGGTCCATCACCTTGCGGGCTTCCGTGACGTTGATGCCGAGCGGCTTCTCGGAATGAACGTGCTTGCCGGCGTTCAGCACTGCGAGGCTGACGTCGGTGTGGGCGAGTGGCACAGTCAGATTGATCACGATCTCGACGTCGTCTCGCTTGAGCAGCTGATCAACCCGCATCGCCGGCAGCCGGAAGGCGGCACCTTGCCGCTCCGCGACGTCGCTGCGCATGTCGGCGAGCGCCTTGATTTCCATGACCGCGAAGCGCTGGGCTGCCTTCAGATAAGCGGTGCTGATATTGCCGCAACCGATGATGCCGATGCCGACTTTTCTCATTGTGATCTCCGTGAGGTACCGCTCATCCCTTGACAGCACCGGCGGTGAGGCCCGCGACGATGTGTTTCTGCGCCAGGAGGAAGAGAATGATCGTCGGCAAGATGGTCAACGTGATGAAGGCCAGGATCAGATGCCACTCGGACGAATACTCGCCCTGATAAACCATGATACCGAGCGGCCAGGGATAGAGCGCGTCGGTGTTGAGCATCACCAGCGGCAGCAGATAGGCGTTCCAGCTGTTAACGAAGGTGATGGTACCGACGGTCGCCAGGATCGGCCGGGACAAAGGCAAGGTCACATAGCGGAAGAATTTGACATAGCTGCAGCCGTCGACCAGCGCGGCCTCCAGCAGTTCGTACGGGATGTCCTTGAAGAAACGCCGCAGCAGCAGCACGCTCATCGCAAGACTGAAGGCCGCCTGAGGCAGGGCAACGCCAAAATATGTGTCGAGCAATCCGAAATCGCGCACTTTGATGAAGAGCGGCAGCACCGCTGTCGCGGCGGGAAACAGCAGGCCCAGCGTCAGATAGCTCAGCAGCATCGAGCTGCCGTAGAACCTGATATGGGCGAAGGTGAACGCCGCCATCGAAGCGACGATCAGGGTCAGGGCGACCGTGAGGGTCGAGATGATCAGCGAGTTGCGCAAGAGCTGCCAGTAACGTGCCGAGAACAGGATGTCAGCATAGTTCTGCCACTCCCAGTGACGTGGCAGGCCGAACGGATTGACGCGCAGTTCGCCGAGCGATTTGAAGCCACCAAACAAGGTCGCGAGCAGCGGCACCATGACGATAGTGGCAACGACGGCGAGGAACACGATCTTGAACAGCATCGAGGGATCGAACGGCGCGCGGGTGGCCTTGGCGTTACTCATCGCGCATGAACCATCGCTTGTACGTGAAAGCAAAGGTCACGCAGATCGCAAACAGGATGACGCCGATGGCGCTGCCGTAGCCGACCCGCATGCGCGATATGCCGTTGTTGTAGAGAAAGCTCACCATCGTGTTCGAGGAGTCCGCTGGCCCCCCGCGCGTCAGCGGCATGACGAGATCGAACAGCTGCAGCGAGCCGACGATGGCGAAGAACACGGAGAGCCTTATGGTTGGATAGAGCAATGGAATGACCACATGTCGCAAGGCTTGCGATCGGGTCGCGCCGTCGATGCGTGCCGCCTCGACCAGGCTCTTGTCGAGGCTCTGGAGCGCTGCGATGAATAGCATCATGTGGAAGCCAAAGTACTTCCAGACGATTACGATCAACACCGCCGGCATCGCCGTATCCGTCGAGGCCAGTAGATGCGGAGGCTCGGCGCCGAAGGTACGCCAGATCGAGGCCACAAGGCCGTAGTCGCCATCATAGACGAAGCTGAAGATCAGTCCGGTCGCGATCTCCGCCAGGATATAGGGCATGAAGAACAGCATGCGCAGCGCCACGGCCCCGCGAAAGCGTTCGGCCAGCACCAAGGCCAGCGTGAGCGCAAGCGGCAGCTGGACGGCGAGCGAAACAGCGATGATCAGCCCGTTGTTCCGCAGCGCGAGCCAGAAGGCGCGGGTCTCCAGCACGAAGCGGTAATTGTCCAAGCCAATCCAGTTGGTCGGCCTGCCGAACCCATTCCAATTGAAGCCCGAATACCAGGCTGCTTCGCCGATCGGCAACACAACGAACAACGTGAACAATAGCAGCGCCGGTGGCAGGAACAGGATGAGCACCGTGAGCCTGCCGTCCCAACTCGGACCACGAACCGTGACCTGGGGCAGCATCTCGCCAGCAGCACCAATCGCCGACACGCTCGCGGTCCGCCGCGCCACCCTCAGTTGCCCTGCTTCCACGCCGCCTCGATCGCCTTGGCAGCCTCTTGCGGGCTCATGCTGCCGCCGGCGATCTCGGCGGTGACGTCGTTGACTACGCGGCCGACCGACGGACCCAGGCTCTGGTCATAGAAGTTCTGGTGGTAGTTCGACTTCGCCAGATTGGCTGCGATCAGCTTCATGAAGGCGTTGTTGAGGCCAACGTCCGCGCCCTGCACCACCGGGATAATGAAGTTTCCGGCGGCAAGCCGCGTCTGCACCTCCTTGGAGACGAAGTATTTCAGGAAATCGACAGCCTCCTTCGGCGAGCCCTTCGTAACCAGCCAACCGGTGATGCCGCCGAGCGTATCGGTCGGCGCGCCCTTGCCGCCGGTCACGACCGGAAAATCGAACCAGCACATCTTGTCTTCGGTCAATCCGACCTTGTCCGCGGCGAGCGCGCGCTGCAGATGATAGACCGTGCTGATCGCGAGCGTCATCGCCGCCTTGCCGTCGCCGAAATAACCGACCGCCTGCGGGTTCTTGAAACCCAGGAAGCCATTCTGGAACGGCTGGAGATCCACGAGTTGCTTGAACAGCTCGCCGGATTTCTGGAAGGTTTCCCCGGCGAAGCCGCCGTTCTCGCCACGCAACGCCGCATCGAACGCCGCCTTGCCGCCGATGCGCACCGCAAGATGCGTCCAGTAGAAGTGCAGCGGCCATTTGTCAGCGCCGCCGACCACGATCGGGGTCACGCCAGCGGATTTCAGCGTCTTCACGGCAGCAAGCAGATCGTCCCAACTCTTGATCCCGGCAGGATCGACCTTCGCCTTGGCCATCAGCTCCTTGTTGCAGAGGAAGCCGACCTGCGAGAGCGCCGTGGGCAGACCATAAACCCGGCCGTTGCTGGTGAAGGCGACAAGCGCCGCGGGTGTGAGACTGTCGCTGTAACCCTTCACAGAATCGGTGATGTCGTCGAGCACGCCGGCCTCGATCTGCGTCTTCAGGACACCGCCGGCCCAGCTGTAGATGATGTTGGGCCGGTCTTTGGATTGCAGGATGGTCGGCAGCTTGGCCTTGTAAGCCTCGTTCTCGAGGAACTGCATCTCGACTTTGACGCCCGGATGCGACCCCTCATAGGCGCGCGCAACCTCCTCCCAGATTTTGACCTGGGCCGGGTTGGCCTCGATGTGAAGCCATTTCACCGTCGTATCGGCCGCAGCCAATTTCGCTCCGAACAGGCATGCGACAACAGCCAGTCCCAGTTTCCCGAGCAGTCTCATCACATTCCTCCCAGCGGCTTTTATTCTTTGGTGCAATCCTGCCTTCGATTTTTGAGGTACGCAACTGAAATTCTGATCTATGCACCTCACGAAGGAGATCGCTAAGTTGCGCGGGAGAGTCGGGCGGCGCCTCGCGCTGCCCCAACGCAAATCGAGGGATATCCATGGCTGCCGTTTATTCCGACCTCGCCGGCAAGGTCGTTCTCGTCACCGGAGGCGCATCCGGAATTGGCGCTGCGATCGTGCGGCGCTTCGCCCAGCAGAAATCCAATGTCGTGTTCTTCGACATCAAAGTTGACGAGGGCCAATCCCTGGCACGCGAGCTATCGGATCAAGGTCTTAGCGCGCGTTTTATGCGTGTCGATTTGACCGATATCGCCGCGCTACGTGCCGGTGTCGCGGAGGCGCGCAGCGCGCGCGGCGCGATCAACATCCTCGTCAACAATGCCGCGCATGACGAGCGGCACAGCACCGAGGAAATGACTCCGGAATATTGGGACGACCGCATCGCGGTCAACTTGAAGCACCAGTTCTTTGCTGCGCAGGCCGTGTTGCCGGACATGAAGGCGGCGAACGCCGGCGCTATCATCAATTTCGGCTCGGTATCGTGGATCGCCGGACAAGGCGGCATGGCCGCCTACACCGCCAGCAAATCGGGCGTGATCGGTCTCACACGCTCTCTGGCGCGCGATTACGGTGCCTACAACATCCGCGTGAACGCGATAGCGCCGGGATGGATCATGACCGAGCGCCAGCTCGATAAATGGATGACGCCGGAGGGCGAGGTCGAACTGATGCAGCGACAATGCCTGAAGCGCAAGCTCATGCCGAACGAGGTCGCGAAGTTCACCGTCTTCCTCGCTTCCGACGAGGCTTCCGCCTGCACAGCCCAGCACTACATCGTCGATGGCGGCTGGGTCTGAGGCGGACCTGACCAGATCGTGCAATGACGCGCCGCTACTTTGCCAGGCGGAACTTGCCGCCTTCGACCTTGATCAGAAAGGCCGAGCGCTCATCATAGCCGTTGTGATCGGTCTTGCTCATGTTCGACAGCCCATTGTTGAGATAGATGTTCTGGCCACGCTCGAGTGCATCCCGCAGAGTCGCGCGAAATTCGATTGTGCCAGGCTTTGCCATCTTCAGCGCATCCGGTGCAGCTTTTCCGATCAGCGCCACGACATCCCAGAGGTGAGCGGCGAACATGTTGGGCTTTTGCCCGTTCGCCGCTTCATACGCGGTCACGAACTCCTCCGTGGAGCGACGGAACGGATCTCCCGTGGGAAGATCGGCGGCAATGGTAAAAGCCTCGCCCGCGAATACGGCACCTTCGACGTTCGCGCCACCGAGCTTGATGAACTCCTCACTGGCCACGCCGTGTGTCTGAAATATCTTCCCGGCGTATCCGCGCTCGCGGAGCGCCTGCTGCGGCAAGACCGCTGGAGTTCCTGCGGACGCGATGAAGACGGCATCGGGATTGGTTGACATCACCTTCAGCGCCTGACCGGTGACGCTGGTGTCGGCGCGCGCGTAGACCTCGTGTGTGGTCACGGTCAGCCCCAGCCCGGGCGCAAGGCGGCTCACCTCCTTGTAGTAGCCCTCGCCGTAGCCATCCGAAACGCCGATATAGCCGAGCGTCTTCACGCCTGAATTCGCAATATGCTTGAGGATGGCGGCCGCCATGAGGTCGTCATTGGGAACGACCTTGAAAGCCCAGGCGCGCTTCTCATCCATCGGTTGAACGATGGCGGTAGCGGCGGCGAGCGACAGCAGTGGCGTCTTCGATTCAAGCGCGACATCCAGCATCGGCATGGTCACCGGCGTCAGAGAGGAGCCGACCAGCACATCGACCTTGTCCTGGATCACCAGCCGGCGTGCGTTCTGGACTCCTTTGGTCGAATCCGACTCGTCGTCCAGGACGATATAGGTGACCTTCTCTCCACCGATCTCTTTCGGAAGAGCTGCAACCGTCTTGAGCTGCGGTTGTCCCAATGCGGATCCCGGGCCGCTTGCCGAAATCACAATTCCAATTTTGATGTCCGCGTGAGCAGCATTTCCGTAAAGGACGCATGCCACAAGAAGCGAGGCTCGCGCGAAACCGATCTTCATGTCCTATTCCTCCCTGTCCGCTTTGATGACTCCGCCGGCTGCATCGGGCGCCCCGGCTTGAGCTTGCAGGTGCTCCCCACGAGGCACCGTCGCTCCTCAGAAGGCATGTCGTCCGCCTTACGCGCGTCCTCCTGCGGTCCCGAGCAACCAGGCGGACCATGCTAAGTGGACCGCAGCAACGTGTCTGTCCCTAGCGTTAGGGACAAGACATCGGCGCCCGAACCGGGATCTCGAGGGAGGCGGACGCACCCCTGCGTTCTCGCGGCGCGTTTCGCCCGAGCTTTGCTTGGTCACTTCACCCTCAAACCCAAGAGGGCGCAGGGAAGGCCGGGTGCCGGCTGGCACCCGCGGTCCGCTGCGCGAAAAGCACACGCAGGAAAACCGCACAGCAGCATACAGGTGTAGCCAATCACTCGGCCTTCCCTGCGCGATGGTTGGACGGCTTATGCCGTGATCTCCCGGGAGCCGAGTTCCTGCTGGCCTCCCTCGTCCCAACGAAATTCACCGACACCGCGCCGGTTGACGCAGATGCCGCATTCGCCGGGGCTTGACCGTAGCAACGACGGCCAGGACCACACGGTTTTGCCGTACGCACGGCCCGCCATTTCGCCGCAGTTTTTCCAGCCCTGTCGACGGAGCCGGAAACTTACAGACGAGACGAAGCCTGACAGCGCCGCTCGTCGGAACGAAGCCTTGGGCTCACGGAGAGCAATCCGCCCTGCCCACGCCTCTCGCACCCGAACGCTGCCGCGTCCACCGCAAGTCCGGCTCGCGAACGTGACGACCACAAGATCGCCCCTCGAGGATGAGCCGGGATGGGCGACACATAAGCCAATTCCGAATTTCGGTAAAGCGGAATATATTTACCGAAAGGGGTTGACGGGATGGCGGGTGTTTTGCCCGACGGCTCTGACCCGGCACGCCTTCCGCGGAATGAGCGGACTCGGGACGCGATTTCAACGCGTCGGCGGCATCAGCGCACGCAGGATACCCGGCTTCCAGGCCTGGCGCGCACTGTCGAACGCTGCGAAGTCGTGATCGAACTGCCAGTAGGCCCATGACCAGCCGAGCCGGTCGGCGCTTCTCGCCACGAATGACAAATACCGATGCCGGCTGCCGGATGGCGCACGCTCGTACACTCCGAACTCACCGACATAAACCGGGCGCTGCTCTTTCTCCGTCCAGAGGCTCATCTTCCTGAAGTCGGCGGCAGCCTTGGCTTCATCCTCCGGGCTGCCCCAGTCCAGGGGCCCGATCCGGGAAAACGTCGGAGACCACGGCGCGCCCTGATGGGTGAACCGTATCGGCGCGTAATAATGAAACGTGACGATGAGATGCCTGTCCTCGGCCGGCAGAACCAGCTCCTCCACAGGGATCTCATCGGTGTTGAGAACGGCGGCGATGACCGGCCGTTCGGGATTGGTGTGACGGATGATGCCGAGACATTCATTGAGGAGCGAATTCCAGCTGGCGGACGTCATTTCTCCACCAGGCTCGTTCAACACCTCGAAGACGAGTGCCGGGTATCTGCCGGCATAGCGCTCGGCGATCTGCCGCCAGAACGCCTTGAGCTTCTCGGCGCATTCGGAAACGTCGCGTTGGCAAAGGTGGGTATCGTGTTCGTCGACGATGGGAACGAGCTTCCTCGCGAGAACCTCCTCGATGACGGCGTCAAGCCGCCTCAGGACGATCTCGTCCAGGACATTCCCCGGGCCCATGAACTTGAAGCCGAAGAAATTGATCCTGACATGCGCGAACCCGGCCTTCTTGATCGCAGTCAGATTTTCCAGGCGAAATGGCGCGTTTTGGCCGCCTTCCCAGATTCCATCGTAGCCGAGAATGTTGATACCGCGACCCAGTTTTGGCGTGTCACGGGCGGCGGCTTGCTCGGCCCCATCGGCGTGGGAGAACAGCGATACAAGAAAAACCGCCGTAGCCGCAAGATTGAAGCTTCTCGGCCAACGCGCGCGCATGGAGGTCATACTGCTTCCATTCCTGGAGCCTGGACTTCCGTCGGCTGCACCGGCCTGCAAGTCGCGAAGAAAAACCCCACCAGGAGCACCGATGTGAACATCGTCGAACGAAGGAATGTCGTTTCCGTGAAATTGGTCTGAAAGCTGAGGACGACGAATCCGATGATGAGAGCACAGTGCGACCGATCGATCGTGCGAGCGGAAATCAGATGGAGGATCTTGTGCGAGAACAGGAGGACGCTCGCGGTAAAGAGCGTATAGCCCAGAAATCCGGTCTCCATCAGGATGGCGATGTAGCCGCTGTGATAATTGTCGAGCACCCAGCCGTGATTCTGTTCGAAATAATCGTAGATCGACGGGATCGTCCAGAAGCCGTTGATGCCGAAGCCGAGCAGCGGCGCATCGTTGAAATGGCTGATCGCGTAGTGCCAGATGAAGGTCCGTTCGGTGAAATCGATACTGGCATCGCCGATATGGATCGCGTCGTATCCCGTCGCGTAGAAATAGAGGATCAGAAGGCCGGCCAGAATGCACATGACAAACGGCAGGAGCGCATAGAGCCTCATGCAGCTGACCGACCACATCGAGGTCACGAGCATGGCGCAAGCGGCCAGGGCGACAGCGCCGGCGCCACGCGATTCCGACGCGAGCACACATGTTGACGCCAGCAGGAACACGGCGAGGAAGGCCGGCCACCCCTGCCCCGTCATCTTTCGATAGCAGGCCAAGAACATCAGATACGCGCCGACGAAGCCGAGCGTCTGTTTCGATTCGTAGACGCCCTGCCATTGACCGTTGTGCATCCAGCTGTGATCGATCCCGATGTCGGGCACGGCCAACGCACAGACAGCCGACGCGGCGACCAATATGAAAAGCCCAAGGGCCGTGGCTCTCACGATCTCGTCCACGTCGACGCGCGTGACGAGGCAAAATGCGCCGAACGTCGTCATCGCAAGCGCCGCGCTCTTCATGATCGCCGCGACGCTCAGGCTGGACCAGAACACCGAGACAATAGCGAAGGCATAGAATGCGACCAGCGCCACCAGATCGGGATTGACCTGCAACCGCAGGCGCGGCTGCACGAATGCACTTGCGTAGATCAGGACAGCCCACATCAGAAGCGCTATGGCCTGCTGCAGAAAGCTCAGCTCCGCCGGCAGCAGCGCGGCGTTGAAGATGCCCATCGATGCGACCACGTTGATGGTGATCGAACAGCTGATCGCGAACCTGGCTATCTTCTCGACGCCAACGCTGCGCGTCGTCCAGATCGCGCTCCCGGGTGTCCCGGAATCCACCTCGGTCTGCAGGCTGGCCATGAGATGACCTTCCTTAAGCGCGGTTAATAATTTGCTAGCGCAGGTCGATCTCCATCGCTGCGTCGTGGCGATATTGCGAAATTAACGATTTGGTCACGATATGAGCCCTGCGCGAGGCATTAATGCAAACTGCACGCCGCCGGTGTCTCGCCCGTAACGACCCTGCTATAAAGCGCAGATCCGGCTCGAGCGCCCCGTCCCGAGCTATCCGGTTTCCCTGGTTGTGCATGAACAAAGCTAGCAACACGTTCGACATCGCCATCGAGCAGGAATTCGATTTCCTGTCGCCTGATTACGCGGAGCTGTTTGACAATTCGGCCGCCACCGCGTTCCAGCATCCGCTCTGGCTGGACACCCTCTACACCAGGCTCGCGTCTCATGCAGGCGCAACTCCTCTGGTTGTCGTGGTCCGCCACCGCGCAACGCGCGCACTCGCAATGGTGCTGCCCTTGCTGCGGATCCGGCGCGGCCCGATACGGACCGTCGAATTCGCCGACCTCCGCGTCTCCGATTATCTGGCGCCGGTGTGCAGCCCGCAGGTATTTTCCGAGCTGCTCAAGGACGAGAGTGCGTGCGCAGAAATTCGGTACCTCGTCCGCCCGTTCGATCTGCTCCGAATGACCAAGCTGCCGGATGGACGGCTTCCGATCGAGAACCTCCTGGCTACACCTCGCCGCGTCGCGATGGACACCAACGCCTATGCGACCGTTCTCGTCGCGCCGTTCGAGCAATGGCGCGCCAGCGCGATGGACCGTTCCTACCAGAAGGAGCTCGCAAAAAAATCCCGGCAGCTCCAGAAGAAGGGCGACCTGAGTTTTTCATGCTGCGGCGACAGCGCCTCCGTGATCGAGGCGCTGGACGTGATGCGGAAATTTCGCGGGCCGCGCTTTCAGGCTCAAGGCGACGGCGATCTGCTCCAGCGCCCTGAATATTACGGCTTCTATTCCGAAATGGCGCAGCGCGGCCTCGGCTCCTTTGTCCGGCTCTATGCCATGCAGATGGATGGTGAGGTGATTGCCGCCGTGCTCGGGCTCTGCCATCAAGGCAGCTTCCTCGTCATCATGAGCGCCTTCGACATTGCGGGATACAAGAGCCAGTCCCTGGGCGCGCTGATGTTCGAGCAGGTCGCGAAGGACTGCATCGAGCGCGGGGATCAGATGCTCGATTTCACCATCGGTGACGAGCCCTACAAGAAACTGTTCGGCGCGCAGCCCTCGCCGATGTGGGCGGTCACGCAGGCCGGCAGCACCGTGGGCGCCATTTCCCTGTTCGCACTGAAACAGGCTCCCTGGCTGAAACTGGCCGCCAAGCGAATGTCGGAGTTCCGGCTCCTGCCGACCCGGACCTCAACGCCCACGCGCTGACCGGCGAGGCCCCGACAGACGCGGCTCTCAGGCCCGCAGCGCGCTTCGAACATGCGCGAGCCAGCCTGGCCGCATTTGATCGACCCGGTGGGTGATACTGCGTCGCAGGAAGTGCAGGCGCCGCCGCACGTCCCAGCCGATATCGTTGCGGGACGTCAGAGCCTGCCGGAAGCGCGCCATCTTCAGCGACTGCTGGTCCGCCGCGACCTTGTCGGGATCGGAATAGAATTCCGAAACCTTCTCCCGGCTCATGCCTTCGGTCACGAGCCAACGCGGCGCATATTCACTGCAGAGGCGGTCGACGTCGACCAGCAGGCGGGCAACGCCGGTGCCGGCGGCAGGGCAATTGGTCTGGAACGCATCGCCGATGAGCACGACGCCGGGTTGGAGATGTCCTTCCACGACGGACAGGTCCATCACCCAATTCTGCACCCGGTCGGTCACGTGGAAATCGCCAAGGTAAGGCCGCAATCCCGGCAGCAGGCGCAGAACCGTCGCTTGCGGTTCGCGGCGCAGCTCGCGCATAACAGGATCGGACGGGTCGCGGAACATGAATAGGTTTGCCCGCATGCCGGCACGCACGGGAAACAGGCTGAGATAATCGATGCCGTCCGTCGTGCGCTCGCCGTAACAGGTCAGCGCTTCGAAATCGAACGGCGCATCGTCCCGACGCGCGATCGTGAATCCGAACGTGACCGAATGACGCTCGGCCAGCACCCGCCGCTTGATGCCGAGCTTGTAGCCGAGAACTCCCGCCATGCCCGTGGCCAGCACGACGAGGCGTGCAGTTACGCTCCGTCCGGAAGCGAGCTCGACATGCTGGATATCGTCGCTACAGTTGACGGCAGTGACTTCGTCGACGATCAGGCTGGACGGATCAGGCAGTTGGCTGCGCGCCATCGCGACGAGATCGGCATATGGAAGTCCGTAAGCCCGGCCGACGCTGACATCGACCACCTTGCCTTCCCTGATATTGAGCACCTGGTCATATCGGCTGGCCACGCTATCGAGCGCGTCGAGGAAGCCCAGCTTGCGCAACATCTCCAGCTGATGGCCGCCGATTTTCTCGACCCGGAACTCGTCCGGATGAACCGCGCGCTTGTCGACGAGAGCGACACGATGCCCTGACCGCGCGAGCACGGCCGCCGCCAGCGAGCCCGCAAGGCCGCCGCCAACGATCGCGATGTCGGCGACGATCGTCGAAGGGCCGGCTGCGGCGTTCGGCTCGGGCACGTTGCTATCCGCCGTCATGGTCCAGGCTCCCACGGTCAACTATGATTGCCCGTGCAATTCTCTCGCCTGATGTCGCATCGCAGGACCAAACGCGATCATTTCTCGATATCTCGGTTAATGCAGCGGAGACTGCCCGGCCCGATGAGAACCGGCACGCGCCTTGCTCTGGATGGTCGTTCCCGGCGAGCCGGTCCGCATTCCAGCGGCTTATATCGCCTGATTGGCCGTCGATGCGGCGCTATGCCGCCACGCGATCAGGCCGCACTTTGCTCTATCTGGGACAATGGGGTCAGCGATGTTCCATAGTGAAGCAACGGGCATGGCCGCGACGTCGCCGCGGCCGGCAGGATCATGGAGGCCGTCCATTAACACTCGCGGTTTTTCGGCATGCTAGGCTGTCGCAGGTAATCGGAAAATGTCTCTCCAGGGGAAGTTGCCCCTTAAATTTCCATGATCGAATCCATCATCCAGTTCATGCGGCGCGACGTGACGCGCGGTGTTGCCGGAACCATCCTTCTCAAGGTTGGTAGCGGCGCGCTTGCGTTCGCGTTGTTTTCGCTTGCGGCACGAACGATGTCGCCCGATGGGTTCGGCATCTTTGCGACCTGGCTTTCGGTGGCCCAGATGGCAGCAGTCGTCGGTCTGGTGGGCCAGGAATCGCTGCTGGTGCGATTTCTAAACGAGTATCGGGTAGGAAATCAGCCCGACCTCACCAAAGGCGTGCTGCTATCGAGCCTAAAGATTTCCTCGGTCGCGATGCTGATTGCGATCGGCACAATGGCGATCGGCGCGAACATCAAAGGGGCCTCGTGGCTGCTGGTCATCGCGGTGTCGGCCTACACGGCCGTGAATGCGGGGCTGATGCTTGGCAGCCAGATCGCACGCTCGCTGGTCAGCATTCTCATGGGCGAAGGAAACAGGGAGTTCTTCTGGCGCGTCAGCGTCGTGCTGTTCCTGCTCGCAATCATGTCCGGCCATCGCCAGCTCGATCCCGCCGAATTGATCGCCGTAATGACGATTGCCATGTCGGTCGGACTGATTGCACAGATCATCGCGATTGCGCGAACCCTGCCGAATTTCCGCGGCACGGCGGTGAGGTCCGAGACGTCGCGCTGGAGATCGAGCGCGCTTCATTTCTGGGTCGCATCCATCCTCGAAGCCGCGAACCAGTATTTCGACGTCATTCTGGTCTATTGGATGTTGGACCCGGCAACCGCCGGAATTTACTTTGCCGCTTCGCGGCTGGCCAACATCTTCGCCATGCTGTCGGCCGCACTGTACAGTTTTGGCGCACGTCGGCTTCCGTCGCTGTACTTCAGCAAGAACCATCAGGAATTCGAGCGAACGTTGCGGCTCATGGCGGAAGTGACCGCGGTGTGCGTGGTCAGCGGACTTCTCCTGATCTGGGTTGGCGGCCCCCACCTGCTCAACCTATTTGGGCCGCATTTCGCTGCGCAACACTGGGTCCTGATCGTGCTCGCGATCGGAACGGCGTTCCAAGCGGCGGGCGGTCCGTCTGCGGCGATCTTGCAGCTGACCGGCTATGAGCGCGAGTATGTCCCCGTGATTGCCGGGAACGTCGCGCTGCGGCTGGTCGGATTTCTCGTCCTCATTCCCTGGCTCGGCGTTCTTGGCGCAGCGATCTCGGCCACTGTGTCGCTGGCGCTCGCGACCATCGCTCTCAACATCCTCTGTCGCCGGCGAACCGGAGTCGATCCTTCGATTCTGGGGCTTCTGCGCTTCTCGCCATCGAAGCCTAGCGCCTACGCCGTCCGTGGCGCGGACTCCGGCGAATAGACCTCTGCTCAGCCGAGGCAATGGCGCGGCTCGGCAATCCGTTGCCGGGTGGCGTCAACCAGCCAGCCCCAGCACTTCGCCCCGACGCGACGCCGAGGGGCCGCCAGGCACGCGATTGACGACGATGCCCGTCGGCACTCCGGCAAACCGGGAGAGCGCAGCGATGGCTCTGCGCATTGCGGCCGAGTCGACTGCGTCTTCGCGCGCGACCAGCATGACAAGGTCGGCGTGAGCAGCCAGCGCCGCCGCCTCCGGCTGCAAGGCCAGGGAGGTGGCGTGGACGACGATCAGATCGAACTCCGAGCGAATATCGTCCGCGGGCGGCGGCCCGGGCCGCTTGCTGGCACTCAGGAGCTCATCGACGCTGCGGAAGTCCGCGGTGGTCATGCCGTCGGCCTGCCCCTTGGCAAGGCCGGCCCCGGCACCGCCGAGGTCCGGCTCGACCCGGATCAGGACGCTCAGCTTCCCGGTGTTCAACGCCCATCGATTCAGCGACCGCGCGACAGTGTTGCCGCCGGCGCGCTTCCCGACCGACATCACGAGGACGACCTTGCCACGAGGTCCCGGCACCTTCTCCAGCCGCTCCAGCAGCGGACGCAGATGGGGACCGAGATCGAGTTCGGCCGTCGCAGACACCGGACCTTGCCAGATGTTTCTGGGGACTTCGCCAGGCGTCAGGTCGGGAATGCGGGCCCACACGGGCGGACGTGACCACGTCGCGGGCTGGCGCGGAGCCGGGTCGGGGTCGCGGATATCAGGCGCCGATCTGTCCGATCCGCGTCCTGTGGCGGCAACAATCGCCGTCGATGTCAGCAGCGAACCGATCGCGAGAGCGGCGAGCAGTAAAGACAGCGGTGGAAGGGTCGAGCGCAACGGCGGAATGGCGGACGACGCAATCTTGGTCTGGGAGCTCTGCAAGAGGCGTTGCTCGTTCGTCGTCTTGGAGCGCGAGAGAAACTGTTCGTAGATGTTTCTGTTGGCCTCGGCGTCGCGCTGCAGCTCCTGGAGCCGGACCAGAGCCTGGCCGTCGACCAGAAGCTGCGATTCCGCCGCCTTCATCTGGCCTTCCAGCGCCTTCTGCTGTTCGCGCTGGGCCTCGTATTCCGATTTTGCGGTATCGATGCCCTTCGTCCGCTCGACCTCGATCTGCCTGTTGAGATCGGTCAACTGGCTATAGGACATAACGAGGTCGGGATGGCGATCGCCGAACACCGCCCGCTTCTGCGCAATCTGGTCATTGAGCGCCGATCGCTGTGCGCGCAGGGCGCTCAGCAGATCCTGCTTGACCGGGCTGTCGACATTCGCCTTCACGTCCCGCTGTGCCTGCTCGTAGCGGGCCTTCGCCTCTTCGGTCCGGGCGCGCGCAGCGGCAACCTGCTGCGACAGTTCGGTGACCCGCAATTGCTGGGTGGTGGAATCCTTGCCCGCGTTGACGATCCTGTGCTCGAGCTTGAACGTGGCCACGGCGTCCTCTGACGCCTTCAACCGTTCGTTCAATGATTTGAGCCGGCCACTGAGCCAGTCGGCGGCCTCGTCGGTCGCATCGGTGCGGCTGCGGCCCTGGCTGGCGACGAACGCCTCGGCGATGGCATTGGCGTAGTAGGCCGCCCGCTCCGGCCGGTTCGACGTGAAGCGGATGGCGATGACATAGGTCAGCCCGCGCCGGGAAATGTCGAGGCGGTTGCGGAATCTCTCGAGAAGGCGCGCGGGGTCGGTATGTCCCCCGGAAATGTCCTGGTCGTCCCGAATTTTGAGCTGCTGGATCAGCGGCTCGAGAAAGCCGTCGGACTTCGCCACTTCGACCAGGCTCTGCAGCGCGGCGCTATCCTGCCCGATGCCCGGCAGAACGTCCTGCTCCGAGGTCACGCGTTGCTCGCGGGGATCGACCACGACCAGCGCGGTCGCCGCAAATCGCACCGGGATCACCAGGAGAACGACGACGCCAAGGGCAAAAATCGCGAGAGCGAGCGTCAGGATGCGGCGAGCGTTGTCCCGCATGAAGGAGAGCGCACCCGCGGCCGTGAGCGCACCGCCCAAGCGTGCGGCGGATGCGCGCGACTCGCCGTTCGACGCCTGTCGCGTCTGCCACGACGCGGCGGCACCGGTCGATCCGGAACTTGTCGGGTCTGCGCGGCGACCGAACGTCATGGATTTTACTCGGATTCAACTGCGAACACTGTTCAGTGCCTGCTCCAACGTAAATATCTATGGTTAATCCGCGGTTACCCGCGCCTGGCGCGGCCGTGACCAATTGGTTAACGCGCGCGCCTCGCTTCGTCGGGAACCAGCGGAATTCATTCGCGAACGATGCCCTTGCGGCAGGGCGCGCATTAACTCCGTTTATTGCTAGTCGGTGTCCGCGCGAGGCCCCCATGGTAAGCACGGGGTTAAGAATGTGAAGAATTCGTTTCTCTAGTGGGTCGGGATCCGTGCTCCATTACCAGCCAGACAAGGCGTTGGGCGAGACGACTGCGACAGCACTCTCGCCGCCCAACGGTGGCGGACGAAAGCTGCACGTGGTTCTCGTACAGACCCAGGCCGAGAATGCCGGCGCGCAGGAAATCTCGCGCCTGCTTGGCGCCGGGCTGACCGCCCGCGGCTATCGGGTCACCAATCTGTTCTTCTTCCGCAAGTCGGATTCGTTCGATGAGCCGCCCGACACGATCTATTGCGCGTCGAGCCGGCCGGGAAATCCGCTGGCGCTGCTGCAAATGCTGTGGACGCTCGGCGGCCATATCAGGACCACCAGGCCCGACGCCGTTCTGACGTTTCAGCACTTCGGCAATGTCATCGGCGCCGGTGTGGCGCGCCTGATCTGCCGTGCGCCTGTCATCGCCAATCAGGTTTCATCCGCGCTGTCGATGAGCTGGCCGGTCCGTATGGCCGACATCGTCATGGGCAGCCTCGGCTTCTTCGACCGCATCACGCTCAACTCGCTGGACATGCAGCGTGAGTATTCGCGCTACCCCAGGGCTTATCGCGCGCGGATGGTGCATGTCCCGCACGGCTTCGACGACAAGGCGCTCACCCTGACGAAGCAAGCCGCGCGACAGAAATTCAATCTTCCGCCGGATCGCACCCTGCTCGGCTGCGCAGCAAGATTGCACCCGCACAAGCGGCTCGACGCGGCGATACGTCTGTTGCCGGATCAACCATCCTGGCACCTCGCACTGGCTGGCCAGGGAGCCGACGAGGCCCGGCTGCGGCAGTTGGCGGATGAGCTGAGAGTATCGGACAGGCTGCATCTGCTCGGCGAAATTACTCCGCGCCAGATGGCGGAGTTTCTCGCCGCTCTCGACGTGTTCGTATTTCCGACGCAGGCGGAGACCTTCGGCCTCGCCGCTGTGGAGGCCGCAAACGCCGGCGTTCCCTCCGTCGTCACCGATCTCCCGGTCTTGCGCGAGGTGTTGTCCGTCGAAGGAAAACCGACAGCGCTGTTCGTCGATGCCTCCGATCATACCAAGCTGTCGGCCGCCGTCTCCAGGCTCCTGACCGACCAAAAACTGAGCGACGAACTGCGACAAAACGCCAAAGGTCTGAAGCTGCGCTATTCAGTGGACGCCATGGTGGAGGAATACGTTCGAATTCTCGGCCAGGTCATTTGATCGGGGCGCATTGAAACGGATCGGCTCGACATGACCATCGAGTTTCGCTGTGAAATTGAACATGCGCGGCGATGGATGGGCCGCGAGACGCTGTCGATCGACGGCCGGGATGTACCGGTCCAGATCGCATGGACGGCAACAGCGGAGCCGCGACCGACGGCTCTCGACATGCTGTTCGAGCTCGAACGCCTGGTGTTGCACAAGGGCAAACACTGCGGCGCCGACAGGCTGAAGATCAGTCCCGAACGGATGCAGGCTCGCGCCGGCACGGCGGACGTCATCGTCGATTTCACCGGTGGCGCGCGGGATCCGAACTGCTCGGCCCGGCAGTATCTCCGCCCGCTGTTCAATGGAGCCGCAGGCGAAAACGCAGCCCTTGCCGCCATTCTCGCCGGTGATCTGCCGGTGATCGAAATCGTCGACGAGGTCGACGGTGCCGTCCTCGATCGCGGCCACCCCTCCGCCGAAATCGCGGCCGGTCTGAGCGGCGGACTGGAAACCGTCATGGCGCGAACCCTGACCATGGTGGCGGCCATCCTGTCGGGACGACCGCGCATCGTGCCGCAGCTGCCACGACCGGCCCGAATTGGTAACGGCAGCCCGCCGGCGGCGTACGTCGCGCGCGGCCTAGCGACATCGATCGCCAAGGAGATCTATCGCCTCTGCTGCTATGCCCCGCATTGGCATGTCGGATGGCGCTGCAATGATGGTGCCGGCGTCTGGCAGACCGGAGATCTATCAGGGCCTCGCTGGAACGTCCTTGCAGATCCCGGAAACCACTTCTACGCCGATCCCTTCCCCATCACGTGGCAGGGAAGAACATTCGTCTTCTTTGAGGATCTCGATCACCGAATTGGAAAAGGAATCATTTCCGCGATCGAGTTCGACGGCGCGGGCCCGGTCGGGAAGGTCGTACCCGTGCTGGACGAGCCCTGGCACCTCTCCTATCCGTTCCTGATCGAGGACGATGGCGCGTTGTGGATGATCCCGGAGAGCTCGACCAACGGGGACGTCGCCATCTATAAATGCGTTCGGTTCCCGGACAAATGGGAGCGCCACGCGACGCTGCTTTCAGGACTTGAACTCGCCGATGTGACGATCACGCGGCACAACGGCCTGAACTATCTGTTCGGGGCTTGGCGCGACGGCACCGGCGGATATTCGGATTCGCTGGCGATCTATTACGCCGAGCACCTCATGGGCCCGTGGCTTCCGCATGCCAGCAACCCCGTCCTCATCGACCGCGCGAGCACGCGGCCTGCGGGGAATTTCGTCACCATCAATGACAAATTGTGGCGGCCGGTCCAGGATTGTGCCGGCGGATACGGCGCAGCGCTCGCGCTGGCGGAAATCGTCGAACTGTCGCCGACGACGTTCAAGCAGATCGTCCGCCACTCTCTGCGGCCAGGGCCAGCATGGCCTGGCAGGAAGTTGCACACGTTGAACCGCTGCGGCCGGCTTGAGGTGATCGACGGATCGCGTGTCCAACCCAAGACCCGCGCCTTCACCAGCAAATTTCCATCGGCTGTTTTGTCGCCGCGAACCAGTCCCTCTACCAGCTAGCGCGGATGGCTGAACAGGTCGGTCGTGGCGTCGTCGACGGCGATATCGACCAGCGCCGGGCCGCTCGATGCCAACGCTTCGGTCAAGGCGTAGTCGACATCCCCGGCATCGGTCACGCGCCGCCCCGGACAACCCATTCCCCTTGCGAGCGCCACAAAGTCGAGCCCGGGCAGGTCGATTCCGGGCGGGCGATGCGCCTGCATCAGCTGGCTGAAGGCGCGCATCGCGCCATAGCCTGAATTGTTCATGATCACGAAGGTGATCGGCAAGCGGCGTTGCACCGCGGTCCAGATTGCCTGGATGCAATACATCGCCGATCCGTCACCGATCAGGGCGACGATGCGGCGACCGGGCCGCGCCAGCGCCACGCCGACGGAGGCCGGCAGGCTGTAACCGAGTCCGCCGCTCGCCATCGTGTAGAAGCTGTCCGCGCCCGGCCGCGGCAGGAATTGTTGAATGGCGGGGCGATGCGACGGCGCCTCCTCGACCACGATCGCATTGCCCGGCATCAACGCCGAGAGCCGGGCGAGCGCATAGGCCGGTGGAATCGGATTTTGTACCGCTGGAGCCGCAGGCCGCATCCGCGCGGCCGGCACCTCGCGCTCCGCGATGTCAGGCATCGCCGACAGCAGCCCAGCCAGCGCCTTCGGGAGCGTGCTGATGATGGTGTCACCGGCAGAAGCGGATGCGGCTTCCGTCGGATCATCCGTGATCTGCCAGACCGGCGTTCCGTCGTCGAGCAATTCGCATTGTCCTTCGACATGGAAAGTAAACACCGGCGCGCCGACCACGACGATCAGATCGGCGCCGCGCAGGGCGCGGGCGAGCCCACCTGGTGCTGCCGGAAGAAAGCCGGCAAACAGCGGATGCAATTCCGGAAAGCTCGAACGGCTCGACATCGGACTTGCCCAAACGGCCGCGCTCGCCTGCTCGGCCACAGCGACCATCGCGTCGACGCAGCCGTTGCGATCGATCTCGGGCCCGACAACGAAGACAGGTTTTTTGGCGGCTCGGATCGCCGCGCCGAGCCGAACGATCGCCGCCGGATCCGGCGCAAACTCCGTCGCGATGTGGCGGACCGACGGAGCGATTGCGGGCCGCGCCCAATCGTCCGACGGGACCGACACGAATGTCGGACCGCGCGGATGCTGCATGGCGGTGAGGAAGGCCTGCGCAATCGCCGCTGGAACATCTTCGGCGCGCGCCGGTTCGGCACTCCATTTCACATAGGGCTTTGGAAACTGTGCGGCGTCCTCGGCGAAGAGGTAGGGTCGCATCCGCAACAGGCTGCGCGCCTGCTGCCCGGCTGTCACGACCATCGGCGTCTTGTTGCGGAACGCTGTGAAGAGATTGCCGAGGGCATGACCGAGTCCGGCCGCCGAGTGCAAATTGACGAACGCCGGACGCCCCGTCGCCTGCGCATAGCCATCCGCCATGCCGACGACGCAGGCTTCCTGCAAACCGAGCACGTAGTCGATGTCGTCGGGCCAATCGCCGAGGAAGGCAAGCTCGGTCGAGCCGGGGTTGCCGAAAACGCGATCGACGCCAAACGAGTGAAGCACACCGAGGGTCGCTTCCCGAACCGTGAGAACTTTCGAATTCATGAATGGCGTCCTGATGGGCTTCGCTTGCTGCGCGGTCAGAAGGGATAGTGCTGCGGCTGGGTCTCGATGGTGATCCAGCGCAGATCGGTGAACTCGGCGATCCCGGCCTGGCCGCCGAAGCGGCCGTAGCCCGATCCCTTCAACCGCCGAACGGCATCTGCGCCTCGTCATGCACAGTCGGGCCGTTGACGTGGCAGATGCCGCTTTCGATCCGCTGCGCCACCGTCAGCGCACGCGCGACGTCGCGGCCGAACACGGCGGCCGAGAGGCCATACTCCGTGTCGTTGGCGAGCCGCACGGCGTCGTCCACGCCACGCGCGCGGATCACCGAGACGACGGGACCAAAGCTCTCCTCGGTGTAGATGCGCATGCCGGGCACCACGCGGTCGAGCACGGTGGCCGGGACGACCGTGCCAACCCGGTCGCCGCCCGCGAGCTTGACGGCGCCCTTGACGATCGCGTCGTCGATCAGTGCAACGACGTGCTTGGCCGGCGCCTCGTCGATCATCGAGCCGACCACCACCGGACCGCGGCGCGGGTCGCCGGCCGGAAGCGCGCCTGTCTTCTTGGCAAGCTTCGCGACGAACTGATCGGCGACGGCCTCATCCACGATCACGCGCTCAGTCGACATGCAGACCTGGCCCTGGTTGATGAAGGCGCCGAAGGCCACGGCGGCGACGGCGGCATCGAGATCGGCATCGTCGAGCACGACCAGGGGCGCCTTGCCGCCGAGCTCGAGCAGCACCGGCTTGAGGTGGCGGCCGGCGAGCTCGGCGATGACGCGGCCGACGCGGGTCGAACCGGTGAAGTTGATCCGCCGCACGGCCGGATTGGCGATGAGACGTTCCACCACCGCCGGCGCATCGGCCGGCGCATTGGTCACGACGTTCACGACACCGGGCGGGAAGCCCGCGTTCCCGAACACCTCTCCGATCAGCCGGTGCGTTCCCGGACAGATCTCGGAGGCCTTGAGCACGACCGTATTGCCGCAGGCAAGCGCCGTCGCCACGGCGCGAACGCCGAGAATGATCGGCGCGTTCCACGGCGCAATGCAGAGGCACACGCCGGCCGGCTGCCGGACGGACATCGCGAGACATCCAGGCTTGTCCGACGGGATCACCTCGCCGGCGATCTGCGTGGTGAGCGACGCCGCTTCGCGCAGCATGCCGGTCGCGAGCTTGACGTTGAAAGCCGACCAGATCTCCGTCGTGCCGATCTCGGCCATCATGATCCGGATGAAGGCGTCGCGCTTGGCCTCGAGCGCATCTGCGGCCTTCAGCAACAGGGCTCGCCTCGCATTCGGGCCAAGTGCCGACCATCCTGGCAATGCCGCGGAAGCAGCCGCCACCGCAGCGTCGGCATCGGAAGCGGTCGCGGCGGCCGCGCGGGTTGCGACCTCCTGCGACAGCGGATTGCGGCGCTCGAACACCTTGCCGCCGGAAGCGGCCCGATCCTGGCCATTGACGAGAAGACTGACGTCCATGAAAACCTCCCTGATGTTGGTGATGGCGCTTGCTCTAGCCGAGCAGGCGCGACTTGCCGGTTTCATGCGCGAAGCCGAGCGCGATCATCGCCGCGAGCGCGAGCACGACGTAGTATCCCGTGATCGCATAGGTGGAGCCCGTCTGCGCAAACAGGCTGGTGGCGACCAGCGGCGCGATGCCGCCGCCCAGCACCGTCCCGAGCTGCTTTCCGATCGACACGCCGGTGAAGCGAATGCGGGTCGGAAACAGTTCGGGGAAATAGCTTCCTTCGCTCCCGAACATCAGCGGATGGATCACCCCCGCGGCGAGGATTACCGCACCCGTCACCAGCATCGTGTCACGGCTCGCGACCACACCGTAGAATGCAAACATCGAGATGGCTGCGAGCACCACGCCCGCCAGGAACAGACGCTTTCGTCCGATACGGTCGGACCAGGCGCCGATGAGGGGCATCGCAACGAGCCCGACGAGATTGGCGAACAGCACGGCCTGCGTGATGACGTCTTTCTGGACGCCGAGCTGACGGGTCGCGAAGGAGATGGTGAAGATGGCCGTCAGATAGAAATAGGATGTCTGTGCCATCTCGGCAAAGAACACGATGAGGATCGGCCGCCAGTGCTCCCGCACTGCTTCGACCACAGGCGCCACTTCAGTCACCTTTGCTTCGCGGAATGTCGCGCTCTCCTCGATGCGCAGGCGCATGTAGACGCCGAGCGCGACCAGCACCGCGCTGATCAGGAACGGAACACGCCAGCCCCATGACAACAGGTCCGCTTCCGGCAGCCGCGAAATCGTGAGCGCCGCGAAGGAGGCGAGCACGACACCGACGGGTCCTGCGGCCTGGATCACCGCGGCCGAGAAGCCGCGCCGGTGCCCGGGCGCCGTCTCGATCGCCATAAGGATCGCCGCGGTCGACTCGCCGCCGAGCGCAAACCCCTGGACGAACCGCAACGCCACGAGCGCGACGGTCGCAGCCACGCCTGCACTGGCGTAGGTCGGCAACAATCCGATCGACATGGTCGCAAGTCCCATCATGAGCAGCGTACACAGCAAGACGGACTTTCGGCCGAGGCGGTCGCCAAAATGACCGAACACCAGCCCGCCGAGCGGACGCGCCAAAAATCCGACGGCGAACGTCGCGAACACCGCAATGGTCGCCGTTAGCTGGTCGAATTTCGGAAAGAACAGCTGATCGAACACCAACGGCGCGATCAGGCCGTAAATGAAGAAGTCGTACCATTCGATCGCGGTGCCGATGGTACCGGCGATCAGGATACGCCGGCGGCTGCTCGCCGTCTGCTCGGCAGTGACGACGGTCGCAACATGATCGTCGTAGTCCTCCAATGCTTTTGTCGTCACGGTTTCCTCCTCCGGTGTCATTTGTCGTTTTTGTTGTCTTGTTATTATTGGCCGCGCAACCGCTGATCGGATGCGACGGCGAGAGTCGATCAGCTTGCCAGCCGTGCGCCGTCGCTCGCATTGTGTCCGAGTGCTCGGGCCAGGACGCGCCCGATCGTGCCAGCCTGTGACGCGCTGCCGCGCCAGGCCACGATCTGGTCGGGACGTATCAAAGCCAGATCCGCCTCGTAGAGATCGCGCAGGGATTTCGGCAGCGTGACGAGTTTCACATCAACCCCGATCGGGCGGATGGTCTCAGCGACCGACGCATGCGCGGTCATGACTTCGCCGAACTGGAGCAGCGTCCACTCGAACCCGAACAGATCGTACAAGGAGACGCCGTCGTCCAACCACGCATGCGGGGCGCGCCCGCCGGGACAGGCGCTCGGAACGTAGACGTTCGCGGCGTCGGGCGGCGGCTGGCTGCCATCGGAAACGATGATCGGCGAGCCGTCGTAGCGCCCGCCGAAAGTGACGCCGGGGATGTTGAATTCGGCGCGGGCGTGCTGTTCGAGATAGATGCCCGCGATCCGCCGCGCCTCCTCGCCGGCGTCGGTGGCATCCTCAATGTCAGGCGCGGGAGCGAACAGACCGAGCGAGTCGGCAAAGCGACGCGCATAATCGGTGTTGCGCAGCGCCACCGGACGCCGCTCGACCTCATAGCTGTCGAGCAGCCCCGCCGGGCTCACGCCCTTGACGACGCTTGCGAGCTTCCAGCCGAGATTGACCGCATCCTCGATCGCGGTGTTGTAACCAAGCCCGCCGGTCGGCGTGAACAGATGCGCCGCATCGCCGCCGAGGAACACCCTGCCCCGCTGCATTCCATTCGCGACCAGCGCGTGGCCGGCGGTCCAGGTCAGGAACGACAACACTTCGCAGTCGATCGGCGCGCCGCAAGCGCGCTGGAACGCTGCTTTGGCTTCGTCGATCGTGATGGCATTTTCGTTCTCATCGGGCCGAAGCTGCGTGTGAAACGCAAACTCGTCGCGACCGTTCACGGATGCCATGAAGGCGCGGCGGTCGCCGTTGAAGCAATTGTACATCCACGCCTTGGCGTGCGGGATACTCGCGTAGAATCCGGGCGAACGGAGATAGACCGCCAGCATGCGGCCGCCCATGAAATCGCGCTGCGTTCCGGTTTCGCCGCCGTAGACGATCCCGAGCGACTGCCGGACTTGCGAGCGCGGCCCGTCGGCCCCGACCAGGAAGTCGGCCCGGACCTCAAAGCGGCTGTTGTCATCGAGACGTTCGATCTGGGCGACGACGCCGTCATCGCTCTCGGTGTAGCTGATCAGACGATGACCGTAGCTGAGCCGTATTCCGGGAAGACGTTCGGCGTGACGGCGCAGCACCGCCTCGACATATTTTTGCGAGACGCGATGCGGCAGCTCCGCCGCGCTCCAGGAGCCCGACATGCCCCGGACGAGCTCGCCCGCGCGTGACGATGACGGCAACTGAAAGCGGGCCAGCTCGTAACCGGTGTAGCGCGTGAAATACGCAACGTCGGTCGGATAATCCGCAGGCAGACCTTCGCGTCGGATCTCGTCGGCAAAACCTAGCCGCCGATAGTGCTCCATCGAGCGCGCCTGCGTCGCATTGGCTTGCGGATTGAATGCCGTGCCCGGCTTTTCATCGACCAGGATCGCGGACACGCCGCGCCGGCCGAGCTCGTTGGCGAGCATCAGGCCGCAGGGCCCCCCACCCACGATGAGCACCGAGGCCGTCAGACATGTTTCCAAGACGCTTCTCCCTACCAGCATTATCCTGCATGGTAAGGACGCCTGACGATATCGTCAAGTAGCCTGACTACTCGGGCTCGTGGAGCGTGTCGAATTGCGCGCCGTAGACTGCCAATCCCTTGAGGATCGTGTCCATCGTGGCCTTGCCGAGTTCGGCGCGCATCTCCTGCTCGGCAACGTCGACGGCGTCGCGGAACGCATCGAGCCATTTGCGTCCCGTCGGCGTGAACATGACGATGCGCGCGCGCCGATCGGTCGGATCGGCGATGCGATCGACCAGACCGAGCTCGGCGCATTGATCGACCAGCTCACCCATCGCCTGCTTGCTCATGGAGGCGCGGCGGGCGAGCTCCGTCAGTCTGGTCCCCTCGACGTCGAGATTGCGTGTGAGGCCGACATGCGCGATCCGCGTTTCGCCATGTCCCTTCTCGCTCATCAGTTCGAGCACACGACCTTCGAAGCGCCGCACCGCGTTGTTGAGCAGCCGACCGATGTTGGCATGCCGCCATGCGGTGCCGGATGTCCTGGCTTTCAATGGATCTGCCTTCTGCAAAGCCGCCTGAATTCGAAAATGTCGCTCACTTCGCCGCGTCGATCCAGATCCCCGGCTGCGAATGCTCGCGGATGTGGGTGACCAGGAAGTCGGAAAACACCCTGATCTTGGCGGGCAGTCCGGCACGGTTCTGGTAGGCGATGTTCATCGTGAGCAGCGGCAGCTCCCAGTCCATCAGAACCGGGACAAGACGGCCCGCCGCGATATCGCTTTGCACGATGTATAGCGGCTGGATGAGGATGCCGAGCCCCGCCAGCGCGGCGCCGCGGATGACCTGGCCGTCATTGCTGTCGAGCGTCGGCGTGATGCGAACAGTCTGCGCGCCGTTGCCTTTGCGCAGGCGCAGCGAATAGGGATCGTTGGCGAGATTGTAGACCAGCATGTTGTGACGCGCGAGGTCGACCGGCTGCTCCGGCTCGCCGCAGCTTGCGAGATATGACGGCGAAGCAGCGAGCACACGCCGCATCTGGCCGATACGGCGAACGATGATGTTCGAATCCGGCTCCTGCTCGCGCGTCCTGATCGCCACGTCGATGCCGGCCTCGATGAAATCGGAGTACCGGTTGGCGGTGGTGATCTGCATGTTGAGCTTCGGATAGCGCGCGCGGAAGGCGGGCAGCATCGGCGCCAGATAGATCACCGCAAAGGACAGCGAACTCGTGACCCGCAGCGTGCCCTGCGGCGACAGCGCGCGATCGCTGACGATGTCCTCGGCCTCCGCCAATTCGCTCAAGACGCGACTGGAGCGCTCCAGCAGTTCCTGCCCCGCCTCCGTCAACCACAGCCGACGAGTGTTGCGCTCGATCAACCGCACCGCAAGGCGCTCCTCGAGCGCGCTGAGATGGCGGCTCGCGGCAGCATTCGACATGCGCAGGGCTTCGGCAGCTTTGGACAGGCTGCCGAGCTCGGCCGTCTTGGCGAACACTTCCAACTGGAGCAGGCGGTCCATTGTTTCGCAATCAGGAAAAGAGACTTACGATTATTGACCTTTATTTCCGTATCCCGCAAGTCAAGATAGCCCAAACACAAGCAAGATAGCAGGCGAGGAAACAGGGAAATGTCGGGCCCGATCAGGCACATCGTGATGTGGCGGCTGCGCTGGGAGACGCTCGCGGAGCGTTCCGCCGCCCGGGCCAAGGTCAAGTCCCTGTTCGAGGACTTGCGCGGCCGGATCGACGGCCTCACCCATATCGAGGTCGGCCTCGATGTCAGCGATGTCGACTACGCCTGCGACGTCGTTCTGTTCTCCGAATTCACGGACCACGCTGCGCTCGCGGCCTATGCCACCCACCCGGAACATTTGCGGGTGCGCGAGGCGCTGGGCGACTTGCGGATCGGACGCTTCCAGGTCGATTATCCCATCAAAGAGACCGGCGCATGATCGGTACGTTCACCTTTGAAAACCTGCCCTGCCGCGTCGTGTTCGGCAGCGGAACGTTAGCTAGCGCCAAGGCCGAGATCGAGCGGCTCGGCGGCAAGCGCGCGCTGGTACTGACCACGCCGCAGCAGGAGGCGCAAGGCAAAAGCCTGGGCGCGGCGCTCGGTCCGCTCTACGCCGGCATCTTTCCGGGCGCGACCATGCACACGCCGGTCGAGGTCACGGAGCGGGCGCTTGCGGCGATGAAGGCGTGCGATGCCGACTGCGTCGTCTCCCTCGGTGGCGGATCCACGACCGGCCTCGGCAAGGCGCTCGCCTTGCGCAGCGGGATCAACCAACTCTGCATTCCCACCACCTATGCCGGCTCGGAGATGACACCGATCGTCGGCCAGACCGAGAACGGCCTGAAGACCACGGTACGCGACGCCGCCATCCTGCCCGAGACCGTGATCTACGATGTCGATCTCACTTTGACGCTGCCGGCGAGCCTGGCCGCAACATCTGGCATCAACGCGATCGCGCACGCAGTCGAAGCGCTCTACGCGCGCGACACCAATCCCGTCACGTCGCTGATGGCGGAAGAAGGTATTCGCGCGTTGGCACGTGCCCTGCCCGCTATCGCCGCCAAGAGCGACGATCGCGAGGCTCGCACCGAAGCGCTCTATGGCGCCTGGCTGTGCGGCGTCTGCCTCGGCACCGTCGGCATGGCGCTGCATCACAAGCTCTGCCACACCCTCGGCGGCACCTTCGACCTGCCGCATGCCGAGACCCACACCATCGTGCTGCCGCACGCGCTGGCCTACAACGCGCCCGCCGTGCCCGATGCGATGGCGCGGATCTCGCGCGCCATCGGCGCCGCCGATGCATCGCAAGGACTTTTCGAGCTCGCCAAGCGCCTGGGTGCGAAGGTCGCATTGCGCGACATCGGCATGCCCGAAGGCGGCATCGACAAGGCTGCGGATCTCGCGGTCACCAACGCCTACTGGAACCCGCGCCCGCTCGAACGCGACGCCATCCGCGATCTGATCGCGCGCGCCTGGGCCGGCGAGCCGCCCGGCGTCACCAAAGCGGTGGCTTGATTCGATGCGGCGCACGCTCATCAAATCCGCTGTCATCATCAGCATGGATGACGCGATCGGCGATTTTCCCAGAGGCGACGTGCTGATCGAGGGCAGCCGCATCGTTGATTTGCGTCCATCGATCGACGTCGGCGGCAGTGCGGCCGAGACCGAGATCGTGGACGGCACCGGGCGCATCGTCATCCCCGGCCTGATCAACGCGCATATGCACACCTGGCAGACGGGCTTGCGCGGCTATGCCGCCAACTGGACGCTGCTGGAATATTTCCGCCGCATGCATGCCGGGCTCGCAACGGTGTTCCGGCCCGAGGACATTCATATCGCGACTTTGGTGGGCGCGCTGAACCAGATCAACCACGGCACCACCACGCTGGTCGACTGGTGCCACAACAATCCGACGCCCGATCATACCGACGCCGCCGTGGGCGGCCTGATCGAAAGCGGTATCCGGGCGGCTTTCTTCCACGGCTCGCCCAAGCCCGAGCCGAAACCAGGCGAGCCGCATTTCTCGGAGATCCCGCATCCACGCCATGAGGTCGAGCGACTGCTGGCGGGGCCCCTCGCCGACCGCGACGGCCTCGTCACGCTTGGGCTCGCGATCCTCGGCCCGCATTATTCGACGCTCGACGTCGCCATGCACGATTTCCGCTTGGCGCGCGAGTTCAAGCTGATCGCATCGATGCATCAGGGCGGTGGTCCCGCCAAGACGCCCGGTGGCTGGGAGAAGCTGATCGGGGCCGGCCTCGTCGGCGCGGGCACCAACATCGTCCATGGCAACGACCTGCCTGACGATCTCCTGGACCGGATGGTCGATCTCGGCGTCTCCTTCTCGGTGACGCCGGAGAACGAGATGATCCAGGGCCACGGCTTTCCGATCACCGGACGGCTGCTCAAGCGCGGCGTGCGGCCGACCATCGGCATCGATCTGGAATCCGTGCTCGCCGGCGATCTCTTATCCGCCGCGCGCGTTGCACTCTCGATGCAGAGGGCACTCGACAACGCGGAGTCGCGCAAGGCCAGCGGCGCCATTCCGGCAACGACCACAATCCCCGCCCGCGAGGCACTGCGCTGGATCACGATGGAAGGCGCGCGCATGCTCGGCCGCGAGGACCAGATCGGCTCGCTGACGCCGGGCAAGCTCGCCGACCTCGTCATCATCGATTGCTCCGATCTCAACCTCGTCCCGGTGCACGATCCCGTTTCCACCGTGGTGATGCAGACGAGCCTTGCCAATATCGAGGCCGTGATGATCGGCGGCGTGTGGAAGAAGCGGAATGCACGGTTGCTGGCCGACGGTCTGGAGGCGAAAAAGCAACTGCTCGTGCAATCCGGCCGGCGGCTGGTGCACGACATCGAACGACAGGGACAAGCCGCCTAAGGGCGTCAAGGACAACAACGATGACGAACGCTTCGAAACACATCGCTTTCATCGGGATCGGCAAGATGGGCCTGCCGATGTCGGCGCTCGTCGCCAAGGCCGGTTACGCCGTGACCGCGTTCGACCGGAGCGCCGCACGGCTCGACGAGGCGCGCGCGCAAGGCATTTCGATTGCCGCTTCAGCGGCCGAGGCCGTGGGCGACAAGGCCGCGGTCGTCACGTCCTTGCCCGATGACGCCGCCTTGCGCGGAGCGTTGCTCGGCCCCACCGGCCTCATCGCCACGATGGCTGCTGGAACCGTTCTGATCGAGACCAGCACCGTGAGCGTCGAGGCTTCCGCAGAGGTCGACGCCGCCGCACAGGCGCGCGGTGTCTTCTACCTGCGTGCGCCGGTCTCGGGCAATGCCAGTATCGTTCACACCGGCGCGCTGAGCTGCTTCGTCTCGGGCCCGAAGGCCGCCTACGAAAACGCAAAGCCGCTGCTCGCCGCCTTCACCCGCGCCCAGACCTATCTCGGGCCCGGCGAGGAAGCGCGATATGCCAAGCTTGCGGTCAATCTGATGATCGCGGTGTCGGCCGCCATGATGGCGGAGAGCCTCGCGCTCGCGCGCAAGGGCGGCATCGGCTGGCAGGACATTCTGAAAGTTCTCGATGACAGCGCGGTCGCCTCACCCATGGTGAAGTACAAGACCGCTCCGCTGCGCGACCGCGATTTCGACTCGACCTTCTCTTGCAGGCAGATGGCCAAGGATCTCGACCTGATCCTCGGCGCCGGCCACGCCGTCGGCGTGCCGCTTCAGCTCGCAGCGCAAGTGCGCGAGACCTATGGCGCGCTGGTCGCGCAAGGCGACGGTGACGCCGACTTCATCGCGACCGTCAAGCATCTGGAACGGCTGTCCGGGCTTGGCGAACCGAAACTCTGATTCACGGAGACAGCTATGCGCAATTTCAACGAGAACACGATCACGGACGCGGTGCTGGAGCGGATCGCGGGCGCGACCGACCCGCGGATCAAGCAGGTCAGCGAAGCGCTGGTGCGCCACCTTCATGCCTTCGTCCGCGAGGTGCGACCGAGCCAGAAGGAATGGGACTACGGCATCGACTTCCTGACCCGCACCGGCCACATGTGCGACGACAAGCGCCAGGAGTTCATCCTGCTGTCGGACGCGCTCGGCGTCTCCATGCTGGTCGACGCAATCAACCATCCGGTGCCGGAAGGCGCGACCGAAACCACGGTGCTCGGTCCGTTCTTCGTGCAGGCGTCGCCCGAGAAAAGCAACGGCGAGGACATCTCCGGTCCCATGAAGGGCGATCCGATGCTCGTCACCGGCTCGGTGTCGACCATCGACGGACGGCCGCTCGCCGGCGCCGTCGTGGACGTCTGGCATTCCGACGACGACGGCTATTACGACGTGCAGCAGCTCGACAAGATCGGCGACCTTGCGATGCGGGCGCGCTTCCACACCGACCAGAATGGCCGCTTCAATTTCTGGTCGATCAAGCCGGCTGCCTATCCGATCCCGCATGACGGCACGGTCGGCGACATGCTGGAGGTCCAGGGCCGCCATCCCTGGCGCCCGGCGCACGTGCATTTCATGATCTCGGCGCCCGGCTTCGAGCAACTCGTGACCCATGTGTTCGTGGCCGGCGACCAGTATCTCGACAGCGACGTGGTATTCGGCGTCAAGGACAGCTTGATCCGAGAATTTGTGCGCTGCCCGCCTGGCCGTGCGCCCGATGGTCGCATGGTGGACAGCGAGTATTTTCACCTCAACTATGATTTCGGCCTGAAGCAGGTCGCTAGCAGCGCAAGAGCCGCTTAAGCTGAGCGACGGCGGACCAGACAAGAGTCCGACAGCAAGGCAGACAGGGAGCAAGGATGGGACCGCGGGTCAGCACGGGCATATTGGCCGATCGCCTCACAGGCATGATCGGCCCGCGCGCGAGCGTCGCGCGTGGCGTGCTCGATCAGCATGGGCAGAGCGAGTCGCACTATCGGAGCCTGCCGCCCGACATCGTCGTCTTTCCTGAAACCACGCAGGAGGTCGCGGAGATCGTCAAGCTGTGCGCGGGCGCGAATATGCCCATCGTGCCGTTCGGCGCCGGGACCTCGCTCGAAGGCAATGCGGCCGCGGTCGCGGGCGGCGTCTGCTTCGACTTCGCACGCATGAACAAGGTGCTGACCGTGCACGAGAGCGACATGGATGTCGTCGTGCAGCCCGGCATCACGCGAAAGCAGCTCAATGCGGAGCTGCGCGGCAGCGGACTTTTCTTTCCGATCGATCCCGGCGCCGACGCTTCGATCGGCGGCATGACGTCCACGCGTGCTTCCGGCACCATGGCGGTGCGCTACGGCACCATGAAGGACAATGTCATGGCGCTGGAGGTGGTCCTGGCCGACGGTCGCGTGATCCGGACCGCCCGGCGCGCGCGCAAGTCAGCCGCCGGCTACGACCTGACGCGGATGTTCGTCGGTGCCGAGGGCACCCTCGGACTGATCACTGAGGTCACGCTGAAAGTGCATCCCGTGCCGCAGGCGATCTCGGCCGCGGTTTGCAGCTTCGACACCCTGCACAACGCCGTAGACAGCGCGATATCCATGATCCAGTCCGCGATCCCCGTGGCGCGTATCGAGCTGCTCGACGACGTCATGATGCGCGGCATCAACGCCTATGCAAAGCTCGGCTATCGCGAAGCCCCCACCCTGTTCTTCGAATTCCATGGTTCCGAGACCTCCGTCGCCGAGCAGGCCGAAGCCGCACAGGCCATTGCCGCCGACCATGGCGGACATGGCTTTGCATGGGCGAAGGCACCGGAGGATCGCAGCCGTCTCTGGCACGCCCGCGACAACACGCTCTATGCGGGCCTGGGCCTCCGCCCCGGCGCGCGTGCCGTGATTACCGATGTCTGCGTGCCGATCTCGCGGCTCGCGGAATGCCTCACGGAGACCCGCCGCGACGCGGACGAGCATGGTTTTACGGCGCCGATCGTCGGCCATGTCGGCGACGGCAATTTCCACATGCTGATCCTGATTGACCCGGCAAGGCCCGAGGAAGCCGAAGGCGCCAAGGCGCTCCAGGCCCGCATGGTCGCCCGCGCCATTGCCATGGACGGCACCTGCACCGGCGAGCACGGCATCGGGCTCGGCAAGATCGACTATCTCACCGACGAGCTCGGCGAGGCCGTCGATGTGATGCGGTCGATCAAGACCGCGCTCGACCCTCACGGCCTTATGAATCCCGGAAAGATCTTTGCAAGCGGAGCGCAGGCATGAGCACCGCCGCATTGGCCGTCGAGCCCTCCTCGCCTGTCCCGCTGCTGGAGCTGCGCGGCATCAGCAAGGAGTTTCCCGGCGTCAAGGCGCTGGATGACGTGTCCTTTGCCGTCTTCCCCGGCGAGGTCCATATGCTGCTGGGCGAGAACGGCGCCGGCAAGTCGAGCCTGATGAAGGTGCTGTGCGGCGCCTATCGCGCCGACGCCGGCGAGTTCTATTACAAGGGCGAGCCGGCCGCGATCAACTCGACCGTGGACGCGCAGAAGCTCGGCATTGCCGTGATCTTCCAGGAATTCTCGCTGGTGCCCCATCTCGATATCGCGCAGAACATTTTTCTTGGCCGCGAGCCGAAGGGCCGCATCCCCGGCACCATCGACCGCCGCAAGATTCTCGCCGACGCCGCGCGCGTGCTCGGCACGATCGGCTTCGAGATCGATCCGTCCACCATCGTCGACAAGTTGGGCGTGGCGCAGCAGCAGATGGTCGAGATCGCCAAAGCGATCAGCCAGAGCGCCCGGATCCTCGTGATGGACGAGCCGACCGCGGCGCTGTCCGATCGCGAGACCGAGCTGCTGTTCGCACTGATCGCGCGACTGAAAGCCGACGGCGTCTCCATCGTCTACATCTCGCACCGCATGGCGGAGGTGTTCGCGCTCGGCGACCGCATCACCGTGCTGCGCGACGGTCGTCGCATCGACGGCGTTCGCCCGGCCGACGTCACGCCGGACCAACTCGTCCGCATGATGGTCGGTCGCAACGTCGACATGACCTATCCGCGCAACTTTGCCGACAAGCCCGGCGAAGTGCTGCTCGAGGTCAAGGGCCTGAGCGCCACCACCGGAATCTCCGACATCAACATCGAGGTGCGCCGCGGCGAGATCGTCGGCCTGTGTGGGCTGGTGGGCTCCGGTCGCAGCGAGGTCGCGCGCGCGATCTTCGGCGCCGATCCCGTGACCTCAGGCGAGATCGTCTTCGACGGCAAGACTATCTCCGGCGAGCCTGATCTTGCCGCGCGCCGCGGCATCGCGCTGATCCCGGAGAGCCGCAAGAGCGAGGGCCTGGCGCTGTTGCGGTCGGTGGGGGACAATCTGGTGGTGTCGGCGCTGCGAAAACTGTTCCCGAGCGGTCTGTTCGATCAGCGCAGCGCGCAGCGCACTGCCGACGGCCTGATCCGTCAGCTACGCATTGCGACGCCCAGCGCGCGCCAGATCGTCGGCCTGCTCTCGGGCGGCAATCAGCAGAAGGTCGTGATCGGCAAGTGGCTCGCCGCCGGCTCGAAACTCTTCATCTTCGACGAGCCGACCCGGGGCATCGATATCGGTGCCAAGGCCGAAATCTTCGCCCTCATCGACCGCCTCGTCGCGGAAGGCGCGGCGGCGCTGATGATCTCGTCGGAACAGGTCGAGATCTGCCATGTCTGCGATCGCGCCTATGTGATGCGGGAGGGTCGCATCGCCGGGCACCTCGCGCGCAACGAGCTGACAGAGGAGAACATCGTGCGACTGGGGATGCATCATGCGTGAGGCCGCGGTCGTCTCTCAACCGAATCCGCTGCAACGCATTCCCGGCGTTGCCATCGTGCTGGTGCTGCTGATCGCGCTGTTCAGCACGATCGCGCCCGGCTTCCTGTCGGTCGCCAACCTCTCCAACGTGCTGGTGCAGTCGACGATCCTGACCATGCTCGCGCTGCCCATGACCTTGATCATCATGACCGAGGGGCTGGACCTGTCGATGGGCGCGGTGCTGACGCTGACCTCGCTCTGCGTCGCCATCGTCTCGCTCGCCACCCACTCGATGTTGCTCGGCCTCGGCGCCGGACTCCTCGTCGGCGCGGCCTTCGGTTTCGCCAACGGCTGGCTGGTCGCGATCGTTGGCATCCCACCGTTCGTTGCGACCTTGGGCACGCTCGGCATGGCGCAGGGCCTGTCGCTGATCGTCAGCGACGGCCAGAGCGTGGTCGGCATTCCCCACAGCGTGCGCGACATTTACTCGGCGACGCTGCTCGGCGTGCCCGTGCCGATCGTGATGGCACTCGTCACCTATGCCGCCTTTCATGGCCTGCTCTATCACACCCGCTTCGGCACCTATATCTTCGCGCTCGGCGGCAACCGGGAGGCGCTCCGCTATGCCGGCCTGTCACCCAACCGGCTACTGATCGCGGTCTATGCGATCGGCGGCGCCATGGCCGGCACCGCCGGCCTGCTTATGACGGCGCGGATGAATTCCGGGCATCCAACCGCCGGCCTCGGTCTCGAATTCGATGCGATCGCGGCCGTCGCCGTCGGCGGCACATCGTTCGAGCGCGGCAATGGATGGCTGCTCGGCACTGTGCTCGGCGTGCTCTCGGTGGGCGTGCTGCGCAACGGGCTGAACCTGATCTCGCTGCCGTCCTCGGTGCAGGTCGCAAGCGTCGGCGTGCTCGTCATCGTGGCGCTGTTCCTGGATGGCCTGCGGAGCCGCGCATGACCGACATCAGCAAAGAGGCCATCGCGCCGCCCCGTTCGTTCCTGTCGCAGGACGCGATCCAATTGTTCTATCGCCTGCTTGCGGCGCTGCTGATCTGCGCGGCGCTCGCCGTGCTCAGCGATTCCTTCCTGAGCCTCGGCAACATCCTCAATGTGCTCCGGCAGGCGAGCCTGACCTTCTTCATCGCGTCGGGCCTGACGCTGGTGGTCCTGACCGCTGGCCTCGATCTCTCCGTCGGCGCCAATGTCGCGCTGTCCGCCTGCATCGCCGGGACCGTGATCCACAAGACCGGCTCGCCGGCGCTTGGCATCCTCACGGGGCTTGCCTGCGGCGGCCTCGTTGGCCTCCTCAACGGCGTGATGGTCACCGCGCTCCGCATCCCCTCCTTCATTGCCACCTACGGCATGCTCTGGGTGCTGAACGGCCTCACCTATTGGTACATGGCGGGCGAGACCCTTCACGGCTTCCCGGCCGGCTTTCGCCAGATCGGCAGCGGCTATCTGTTCGGCCTGCCGATCCCGGTCTATCTGCTGCTGGTGTTCCTCGGGATTGGAACGCTGTTTGCGCAGCGAACGATCTGGGGCCAGGAGATCTATGCGATCGGCGCCAATCCGGTCGCGGCCCGGCTCTCCGGCATTCCGGTCGCGCGCCGCCTGCTGCTGGTCTACGCCGTCTCCGGCACCATGGCCGGGCTAGCCTCGATCATCTTCCTGTCGCGACTCAATTCGGCCGAGGCCGACATCGGCGAAAGCCTGACGCTGCCCGCGATCGCCGCCGTGCTGATCGGCGGCACCTCCCTGTTCGGCGGCGTCGGTACTGTCTTCGGCACCTTCATCGGCGCACTGATCCTGACGCTGGTGCTGAACGGCATGAACCTCTTGTCGGTCAGCGCCAACTGGCAGCCGCTCGTCACCGGCATCATCGTCATTCTCGCGGTCTGGCTCGATATGAAAACCCGCCGCCGCGCGCAATGAGTTCTTGAACGACCAACAAGCAAAACGAGGGATGGAGGCAACATGAAACAGAAACTGGGTTATTTGACGCTGCCGCTGCTGATGGCGGCCGTGTTCACCACGCAAGCGCGAGCCGACGGCGAAACCATCGCCGTCTTCACCAAGAACCAGACCAACCCGTTCTTCCAGACGGTGCGGGTCGGCGCGGACAACATGGCGAAGACGCTGAACGCCAAGACGCTGCAGTATATCCCGACCAAACCCGACAGCATTCCCGAGCAGCTCAGCCAGATCGAGGACGTCGTGGTGAAGAAACCGAGCGCCATCGTCTTCACGCCGGTCGACTACAAGGCGATGGTGCCGGGTGTCGAGAAGATCAACGAGGCCAAGATCCCCGTCGTCAACATCACCGACCGCTCCGCCGGCGGCAAGTTCCTGTCCTTCGTCGGCGCGGACGATTACAGCCTCGGGCTCGAGACCGCGCGCTTCCTGCTCAAGACGCTGGGCGGCAAGGGCAACATCGTCATCATCGAGGGCGTCAAGGGCTCGCTGACCAATGTCGACCGCGTCCGCGGCTTCAACGACGCGCTGAAGGAAAATGCCGGTGCGAAACTGCTGGCCTCGCAGCCCGGCAATTACCAGCGGCTCCAGGCGCTGCAGGTAATGGAAAATCTGATGCAGTCGAACGCGCAGATCGACGGTGTGCTCGCCGCCAACGACGCCATGGCCGTCGGCGCGATCGAGGCGCTCGACGGCGCCAACCGCAAGGCGCAGGTGATCGGCATCAATGGCACCAAGGAAGCGATCGACGCGATCAAGTCCGGCAAGCTGCTCGCGAGCGGCGACTACAACGGATTTTTTCAGGGATGCCTTGGCACCATGATGGCGATCCGATCCCTGCGCAACCAGCCCGTCATCGCCGAGATCGTGCTGAAGCCGACCGTCATCACCAAGGACAATTACCAGCCGTTCGACGTGCCGCTGGAGCAACGGAGCTGCCCGACGTTCGAGGAAGCCAGCAAGCTCGGCGGCAAGTAACCAGGCGCACCCATCACAACAAGCCCGGACGGCCGCTGTCGCGGCCGTCCCAAGAAAACGAGACATAAACGGAGACCACCATGCTGTTCGCCATTCACGCTCTCGACCGCGACGGCGCGCTGCCGACCCGGCTCGCGAATTACGATGCCCACAAGGCTTTCCTGAGCGACACCTCCCGCTTCGGCGTCAAGATCGTGATGTCGGGACCGCTGGTCTCCGACGACGGCGAGAGGATGATCGGCAGCCTGTTCCTGATCGAGGCAGCGGGCCGTGACGACGTCGAGGCCTTCAACCGAGCCGATCCGTTTGCGGCGGCCGGCATCTGGGACAAGGTCACGATCACCGGCTTCCTGCGCCGCCAAGGTTGAAGGCCGCTAAACAAAAAACGCGAAAACAACCCCATGCACAGTAGAACGATGTTGTTTTTGCACATGAATTTTCGTCGTAGACGTCTTTGACTCGTCGGGCAAAACAGGAGCAGAGTGGCATCATCGCCCGATTGTCGCGCCTACGCCTCGATCCAGAGGATTGCCGCCGGCCCAACGGCTAGCCGCTCGCCACCGCTGCACTACCTTCGAGATGACAGGCCACCCACTGCTCGGGTCCAGCCGCACGCAATGTCGGCTCCTCGGTCCGGCAGCGATCGAACACGAGCGGGCAACGGGTGTGGAAGCGGCACCCGCTCGGCGGGTTGATCGGGCTCGGCACGTCGCCCTTGAGGATGATCGGATTGCGCTGGGCCCCCGGCTCCGGCAGCGGGACCGCCGAGAGCAGCGCCTTGGTGTAAGGATGCTTTGGCGCGGCGAAGATCTCGTAGCGCGGCGCCACCTCGACGATCTTGCCGAGATACATCACCGCGACGCGATGGGTCATGTGCTCGACGATCGCGAGGTCATGGCTGATGAACAGCAGTGCCAGGCCGAACTCGCGCTGGAGATCCTGCAGCAGATTGACGATCTGGGCCTTGACCGAGACATCGAGCGCCGAGACCGCCTCGTCGCAGACGATCAGCTCGGGCTCGGCGGCGAGCGCCCGCGCGATGCCGATGCGCTGGCGCTGGCCACCGGAGAATTCGTGCGGCCTGCGGTTCAGCGCCTCGCGCGGCAGGCGCACGGTATCCATCAGCGCCGTCACCCGGGTTTCGAGATCGATCGCGGATTTGGCGAGGCCGAAATTGCGGATCGGCTCAGCCAGGATGTCGCGCACGCGCATGCGCGGATTGAGGCTCGAGAACGGATCCTGGAACACCACCTGCACGCGGCGGCGCATCTGGCGCATCGTGCTCGGATGGGCGTCGTCGATGCGCTGGCCGTCGAGGATGACCTGGCCTGCCGTGATGTCGAACAGGCGCAGAATGGCGCGGCCGACCGTCGATTTGCCGCAGCCGGATTCGCCGACCAGCGAGAGCGTCTCGCCGCGCGCGATCTCGAACGACACGCCGTCCACCGCATAGACCCATTCAGACTTGCGGCTGAACAGGCCCTTTTTGACCGGGAAGTGCTTCTTGAGGTCGTTGACCTGGAGCAATGGGGGACTCATGCCGCGACCGCTCCCTTGGCCGCATAGTGGCAGGCCGCGACGTGACGTGGCCCCTTCTCTTCGAGCCCCGGCGCGTACTGCCGGCAGAGATCGGTCGCGAGCGCGCAACGGCCGGCGAAGACGCAGCCGACGATGGGCTTGCGCAGATCAGGCACCTGCCCGGGAATCTCTGCCAGCCGCCTCGCGGTGCCGGTTAGCGACGAGCCGAGCCGCGGCACTGCACCGAGCAGACCCTGCGTATAGGGATGACGCGGCGATCGGAACAGGTCCGCCACCGGCGCTTCCTCGACCTTGCGGCCGGCATACATGACCATGACGCGCTCCGCGATTTCGGCGACCACGCCGAGATCGTGGGTGATCAGGATGATCGCCGCGCCAACCCGGTGCTTGAGGTCCAGCATCAGCTTCAGGATCTGCGCCTGGATCGTCACGTCGAGCGCGGTGGTCGGCTCGTCCGCAATGAGAAGCTTTGGATTGCAGGCGAGTGCAATGGCGATCATGACGCGCTGGCGCATGCCGCCGGAAAGCTGATGCGGATATTCGCGCACGCGACGCTTCGGCTCGGGAATGCCGACCAGAATCAACATCTCGATGGCGTGCGCCTCCGCGGCCTCCTTGTCGAGGCCCTGGTGGATCATCAGCGTTTCGCGGATTTGACGCCCGACGGTCAGCACCGGGTTGAGGCTGGTCATCGGCTCCTGAAAAATCATCGAGATGTCGTTGCCGCGGATCGCGCGCATCTCGCGATCCGACATTTGCAACAGGTCCTTGCCCGCGAAGCGGATGCTGCCGGCGATCCTGCCCGGCGGTTCCGGGATCAGCCGCATCAGCGACATGGAGGTCACCGACTTGCCGCAACCGGACTCACCGACGATGGCGAGGGTCTCGCCCTCGTTGACATGGAACGACACGCCTTCCACCGCGCGGTTGATGCCGCTGGGCGTGCGGAAGTGCGTTTGCAAATTCTCGACTTCGAGCAGTGCCATCGCGATCAGTCCCTCACCTTCAGAGGCTCTTGGCCATGCGCGGATCGAGCGCATCGCGAAGGCCGTCGCCGAGCAGGTTGACGGCGAGCACGGTGACGGACAAGAAGGCCGCCGGAAAGAACACAATGTAGGGCTTGACCTGCCACAGCGCCCGCCCCTCGGCCATGATGTTGCCCCAGGACGGAATGGTCGGCGGCGTCCCCGCGCCGATGAAGGACAAGATCGCCTCCGTGATCATCGCACTGGCGCAAATGTAAGTCGCCTGGATCAGCATCGGCGCCAGCGTGTTGGGCAGGATGTGGCGCAGGATGATCATCGGTGTGCGCGTGCCGCAGGCTACCGCCGCATCCACGTAAGGCTGCTCGCGCAGCGACAGCACCACACTACGGACAAGACGGGAAACCCGCGGTATCTCGGCAACGGTAATCGCCAGAATGACGTTTCCGACGCTGCCGCGTGTCAGCGCCATCAGCGCGATCGCCAGCAGGATCGGCGGGATCGACATCAGGCCGTCCATGAAGCGCATCAGGATGCCGTCGGCCCAGCGGATGAAGCCGGAGACGATGCCGATGGCGAGACCGGCCGCGGAGGCGAAGATCGCAACGGACAAGCCGACCGTGAGGGAGACCCGTGCGCCGAACAGCACGCGCGAATAGATGTCGCGGCCGAGAACGTCGGTGCCAAACCAGTAAAGCGCCGACGGCGCGCGGGTCCGCTTGGCCGGCGCAAGTGCGGTCGGATCCACCGTTCCAAGATAAGGCGCAAAGATCGCGATCAGGACGAGCAACAGCAGCAACATGCCGCCGATGGCAACGGTGGGATGGCCGCGCAGCAGCCCGATGAAGCCGCGCCGGATCGTGACCGGCCGGAGGATCTCGGGCAGTTGCGGCGCGAGGACGAAGCCCGCCGGCAGCGCTTGCGGATTGACGGTCGTGTCGGTCAATAGCGGATCCTCGGGTCAACGAGCGTATAAATGACGTCGATCATCAGATTGACGAGGACGTAGACGAAGCTGAACAGCAGCACGATGCCCTGGATGACGGGATAGTCGCGGCGCAGGATCGCGTCGATGGTGAGCCGGCCGAGTCCGGGAATCGCGAACACGCTCTCCGTGACGACCGCGCCGCCGATCAGGAGCGCGATGCCGATCCCGATCACCGTGACGATCGGCACCGCCGCGTTCTTCAGCGCGTGGACGAACAGGATGCCGCCCTGCCCGAGCCCCTTGGCGCGCGCGGTGCGGATATAATCCTGCTGCAACACTTCGAGCATGGTGGCGCGCGTGATACGCGCGATCAGTGCGATGTAGACACAGCCGAGTGCGATCGACGGCAGGATCAGGTTTTGCAGCCAGGGCCAGAAGCCTTGAGCGAGCGGCGTATAGCCCTGCACGGGAAGCCATTCGAGCTCCAGCGCGAAGACGTAGGCGAGGACATAGCCGACGACGAAGACCGGCAGGGAAAAGCCGAACACGGCAAAGGCCATGATGGCCCGGTCGATCAGGCTTCCCGCCTTCCACGCCGCCAGCACCCCGAGCGGCACCGCGACCACGATCGTGAGCAGGAGCGTGACCATCATCAGCGACAGCGTCGGGCCGAGACGCTGCCCGATCATCGTCGAGACCGGCAGATTGGTGAAGATCGAGGTGCCGAGATCGCCGTGCAGAATGCGCCAGACCCAGCTGCCGAACTGGATCAGGAAGGGTCGATCGAGGCCGAGGCTCTGACGAATGCGCTCCACATCCTCCGGACTTGCCTGATCGCCTGCGATCACCACGGCGGGATCACCCGGCGCGATGTAGAGCAGGCTGAACACGAACAGCGCGACGATCGCCATCACGGGCAAGGTCGAGGCGATACGCCGGAGGATGTAGGAGAGCATCTGGCTTCAGCGCAGGGTCATGCGGATTTCGACACGCCCCAGAAGAACGGCAGCGGCCCTTTCGTGATGCCGGAGACGTTCTTGCGCCAGGCCGTGTAGCTGAGGAAGAAGCCGGTTGGCGCGTAGACGACGTCCTCGAGCGCGACCTTGTTGAGGCGAGCGACCGCGGCCTTCTCCTCGTCGAGGTTCTTGGCCTCGAACCAGGACGTGACCTCCTTTTCCGTGCCGGGGCTGTTCGGCCAGCCGAACCAGGCCTTGTCGCCGTTGGCGCGAATGGCGGTGTAGGGCGCCGGATTGATGCAGTCCGAACCCGCATGCCAGGTGTGGAACATGTTCCAGCCGCCCTGTCCGGGGGGAGTCTTCTGCGCGCGGCGGGAGCCGACCGTGCCCCAATCGGTCGCGACGAAGTCGACATTCATGCCGAGCTTCTTTAGGAGATCGGCGGTCACATCGCCGAACGCCTTGGTGATCGGCTGGTCCTGCGCCACGAGGCACGTCACCGGCTGGCCGGAATAGCCGCTCTCGGCAAGCAGCTTCTTGGCAGCGTCGAGATCGCGCTTGCCCTTCAGGACCTCGCCGCCCGCCTCGGTGTAGAGCGGCGTATCGGGCGTGAAGTAGCCCGGCAGCGGCTTCCACAGCGAATTGTCGTCGCCCACGAGCGCGCGCATATAGTCTTCCTGGCTCATCGCCATCAGCACCGCGCGCCGCGCCCGCACGTCGTTGAAGGGCGGGTACAGGAAGTTCATGCGGAACGAGCCGACATTGCCGAGCGGATCGCCGATGTCGACGCTGATGTTCTTGTTCTTCTTCAGGATCGGGACGAGGTCCGCGATCGGGTTCTCCCACCAGTCGATCTCGCCGTTTTGCAACGCGGCCGCGGCGGTCGCCGGATCGGGCATCACGATCCATTCGACGCGGTCGAGCAGCATCTGCTTGCCGCCGGCGAGCCACGACGCCTTCTCCTGCCGCGGCACATAATCGGCGAATTTTTCGAACACTGCTTTCGCACCGGGGACCCACTCACTCTTGGTGAACTTCATCGGCCCCGAGCCGACATAATCGCCGATCTGCTTGAACGGGTCGGTCTGCGCAATGCGCTCCGGCATGATGAAGGCGCAAGGCGAATTGTTCTTGCCGAGCGCATAGAGCATCTTCGGGAACGGCTGCTTCAGCACCCATTTGAAGGTACGATCGTCGACAGCAGTGAGCTCCTGCTGCAGTGCCTTGAGCATCAGCCCCATCGGATCGCGCGCCGCCCAGCGTGTGAGACTCGCAACGACGTCCTTGCTCCGAACCGGCTCGCCGTCGTGGAATTTGAGCCCCGGCCGCAGTTTGAACGTCCAGGTGGTGCCATCGTCGGTCACTTCCTCGGACTCGACCATCTGCCGCTGCGGCTGCAGCGAGGAATCGACGCCGTAGAGCGTATCCCAGACCAGCGCGGCGGCATTGCGCACGACATATTGCGTGCCCCAGATCGGGTCGAAATTGGCGAGGTTTGCTTGCGGCACGAAGCGCAGGGTGCGCGCGGAGGCGCCTTGTGCGATCGCCGGGGCCGAAAGGCCGCTCAACGCCAGACCGCCCGCGCCGGCAAGTCCCTTCAATACGGTCCTGCGATCCATGAAATCCTCCCAATAGTGCCGTGATGCCGGCCATCGTTGGCCAAGAACAGGTGAAACCAGAGCTCATTGGCGTGCAAATGGTATGCCACTCCGCACCTTCGTCAGCGGGATATCCGCACCATCTGGGCCGGTCGCGCACCTCAAAGCGCAGCCGCCAGTACCGGCCCGGTCTCGATATGCGGGATCGCCTCGACCAGCTTGCGCGTGTAGTCGGTCTTGGGATTGTCGAACAGCGCCCGGCTCTCGCCCTGCTCCACGATGCCGCCATTGCGCAGCACGATGGTGCGGTCGCAGAGCATCCGCACCACGTTGAGATCGTGGCTGACGAACAGCAGCGCAATGTCGTTCTCGCGCCGCAGGCGATCGAGCAGTTGCAGCACCACCGCCTGAACGGAGACGTCGAGCGCAGCGGTCGGCTCGTCCAGCACCAGGAGCCGCGGTCGGCAGGCGATGGCGCGGGCGATGCCGACGCGCGCCTTCTGGCCGCCGGAGAGCTGATGCGGAAAGCGCGGCAACAGATCCAGCGGCAGCCCCACACGCTCCGCGCAGTCTTCCACCCGCTTGCGCAGTGCATCGCCCCCACGCATACGATCGAGCCGCATCAGGGGATGGGCGATGCAATCGAAGGCGGTGAAGCGCGGGTTGAGGCTCTCGTTCGGGTCCTGGAACACCATCTGGATGTCTTTGCGGAACTGCGAGCGATGAAAGTCGCGCGACGCCACGTGGCCGATCGACTGCCCGTCGAACACGATCTCGCCCTCGCTCGGATCGATCAGGCGGCAAATCATGCGTGACGTCGTGCTCTTGCCGGAGCCGGATTCGCCGACGAGGCCGACACTCTCGCCGCCGGCCATCGTCATCGAGAAGTCCGCCACCGCCGCAGCACCCTCGTCGAAGCGTTTTGCGAGCTTGCGCACTTCCAGCAGCGGCGGAGTCCCGTGAACGGGCTCCTGCCTCGGCCTGCTGACGACAGCCGCGTAGCCTTCCCGCTCCTCTTCCGTCACGAGGTCTGCGATCCCGGAGGTCGCGGTCGGCGACGCCGCCACCAGACGCCTAGTATAGGCGTGCTGCGGCGCGCCGAACAGTGTCCTGGGGCTTGCCTCTTCGACGATGCGGCCGCGTTCCATCACGGCGATACGGCGGCAATATCGCGCCGCTAACCCGAGATCGTGCGTGATCAGGATCGTCGCCATGCCGCGCGCAGCGGCAATCTCCGCCAGGAGGTCCATCACCACCTTCTGCGTGGTGACGTCGAGTCCGGTCGTCGGCTCATCGGCGATCAAGAGCGCGGGATTGCAGGAGATCGCAATCGCGATCATGACGCGCTGGCACATGCCGCCGGAGAGTTCGTGCGGATAGGCGTTCATCCGCGTCTCGGGGTCGCGGATCTGGACGGCGCGCAACAGCTCCAGCGCCTCGGCGCGAGCGGCGTCCTTCGATATCCGCTTATGCGTGAGAATCGCGTCCGCAATCTGTAAGCCGATCGCGCGGATCGGATTGAGCGCCGCACGCGGGTTCTGGAAGATCATCGACATCGCGGCGCCCTGGAGCTGACGGAGATCATCGCCCCTGAGTTTTGTGACGTCCTGGCCGCGAAACAGGATTCTTCCGCCAGTGACGCGCCCGGCCGCATCGAGCAGCCGCGTCGTCGCAAAACCGGTCACCGACTTGCCCGATCCGCTTTCGCCGACGAGGCCAAGCATCTCGCCGGCTTCGACCGTGAGCGTGACCCCGCGGACGGCCTCGACCAGTCCACGCCGGGTTGAGAACGAGACGTGGAGATTGTCGATCTCGAGGAGAGTTTCGCTCATGTGCGCATGCGCGGATCGAGAATGTCCCGCATCCCGTCGCCGAGAAGGTTGAAGCACAGCACGGCCATCATCAACGCAAGGCCCGGAAAGGCCACCAGCCACCACCGCCCAGTCGAGATGAAGCGGGCGCCTTCCGCGACCATGATGCCCCATTCCGGTGTCGGCGGCTTGACGCCAAGGCCGATGAAGGACAGGCCGGCTGCGTTCAGGATCGCCCAGCCGAGATTGAGCGAGATCTGCACGGCCATCGCCGGCAGGATGTTCGGCAACAGGAAGCGCAGCACCACCGAGAAATGGCTCTCGCCGCAGGAACGCGCCGCCTCCACCCAGCCGACATTGCGCCGGACGTTGACCTCGGCGCGCGCGAAGCGGATGTAGAACGGAAGATTGATGATCGCGGTCGCGATCACGATGTTCTCGATCCGGTTGCCGAGCGCCGCAACCATCGCCATCGCCAGCACGAACAGCGGAAAGGCCATCATGACGTCGACGAAGCGGCCGACCGAGCGATCGAGCCTGCCGCCGGCATAGCCGCAGAAGGAACCGACGACGGCGCCGATCACGAAGGAGATGCCGACCGCCGAGACCGCGATGGCAAGGTCGAGGCGGGCCGCAACGACGAGGCGGCTGAACACGTCGCGCCCGAGCTGGTCGGTGCCGGCGAGATGCGCCGCACTCGGCGGCTGCAAGGCTTCCGAGACATTGGAGACGACGGGATCATAGGGCACGAGCCAGGGTCCGAAGATCGCGACCAGGACAAACAGGAGGACACCGGCCGCGGCGACCCCGGTCAGCGGGTTGCCGCGCAAAATCCAGACCGAATGGCGGAGGGTTGCGCTCGTCATCCGATCGACACCCTGGGATCGGCGATGCCGTAGCAGATGTCGACGACCAGATTGACCAGCACGAAGATGCCAGCCATCAGCAGCACAAAACCCTGCACCGGCGCATAATCGGACGACAGCAGCGCATCGAGCGCATAGGAGGCGACGCCCGGCCAGGAGAACACCTTCTCCACCAGGACATTCGCGCCAAGCATGGTCGAGAACACGATGCCGGCAATGGTGATGACGGGAAGGATCGCATTGCGTAGCGCATAGGTGACGACGACCTTCTGCCAGGACAATCCGACCGAGCGCGCGGTGCGCACGAAATCGCTGCCGAGCGAGACCAGCATCGACGCACGGGTAATCCGCGCCAGCGGCGCGATGACGAACAGGGCCATGCTCACTGCCGGCAGGATCAACTGCTTGCAGGCCGCCCACCAGCCCTCGATGTCGCCCGCGAGCAGGAAATCGACCGACAGAAACCCGGTGCGCTGCGGCGGCAGCGAGGTGAAGACGTCGATCCGCCCGGTCGGATCAGGCGCAAGACCGAGCAGATAATAGAACACATAGATCAGCAGCAGGCCCGAGACGAAGGTCGGCACGCAGACGCCGAGCGCACAGAACAGCCGCACGCCGTGATCGACCAGCGATCCCGGCTTCAAGGCTGCAACCACGCCGAGCGGCACCGCCGCGATCAGCGCGATCAGGAGCGCCGTGAAGGTGAGTTCGAGCGAGGCCGGCAGCCGTTCGCGCAGATCCTTGAGCACCGGTTGTCCCGTCATCATGGAGCGGCCGAGATTGCCTCGGCCGATATCGGACAGATAGAACACGAGCTGCTCCGGCACCGACTTATCGAGCCCCATCTGCTTGCGGATCTGCTCGATCTCCTCCTTGCCGGCATTGGGCCCCGAGGCGAAGAACACCGCGGGATCTCCGGGGAGGACCCGCATCAGGAGAAAGGTGAAGACCAGCACGCCGAACAAGGCCGGCAGCGACGACAGAAGTCGCCTCGCCGCCCGCGTCACGGTCGCACCAAGACCGGTCATCACCTTTCAGAGCTCCTCCAATTTTGCGGACATCATTTGCGGCTGACGTCGCGATAATCGACCTGACGGTGGAACTCGTAGGTATAGCCCTCGATCGACGACGCCATCACGGCGTCCTGGTTCGGCTGCCACAGCGGGATCTGCGGCATCTCGCTGAAATGGATCGCATTGAGCTTGCGGCCATCCTCCTCGTACTTGGCCTTGTCGGGCTCGAAGCGCGCTTCCTGCGCGATCGTCGCCAGCTCCGGATTGTTGATCGAGCTGTAATTCCAGCGCTGATTGCCGGTGTAGAAGTTGCGGTAGAAGTAATCGGTCGAGGGCAGCCAGGCGACAATGCCTTCCGTGAACAAGGGCAGCTTCTTCTCGTTGATCTGCGTCGACATCTGCGCATCCGGCAGCTTCTGGATGTCGACCTTGATCCCGATCTTGGCAAGCGATTCCTTCACGAGAGCCGCCATAGGCTCCGCGGTCGAGGCCTGGCCGACGTTGAAACTGAAGGTGGTCGAAAAACCCTCCGGGAGGCCAGCGGCCTTCAGATATTCCCTCGCCTTGTCCAGATCGGTCTTCACCGGCGCCTGGAACGGATAGATCCCGTTCAGCGGCTTGCCATCGGGCCAAGTCGCACCGAACAGCGGGGCACCGCGGCCGAACAGGGCAGCCTTGAACATGTCCTCATAGGGCAGCGCGAAGGCGATAGCACGTCGGACATTGACGTTGTCGAACGGCGGGATCTGGTTGTTCATCGAGACGAAGGTGATCGAATTGTATTGCGGCGTCGAGACCACCTTGAGCTTGCCCTTGGCCTCGAGCGACTGCACGTCGCTGGCCTGGAGATCGACGACGAGATCGGCGTCGCCGCGCTCGACCAGATTGGCGCGGGTCGCGGGCTCCGGCACGGACTGCACGATCACGCGCTTGAAGAACGCCGGCTTGTCGGGCGAGCCGCGGTTCCAGTCCTCGTTCCGCTTGATGATCACCTGCTCGCCAGGCTTGAAGCTCTCGATCACATAGGCACCGCTGCCGGCGGTGTGCTCCTTCAGCCAGGCGGTGGCCCAGGGATCCTCCGGGGTCGCATGCTCCTTGGCGACCTTCGAGTTGATGATCAGCGGGTAGACCGTCGCGAGATTCGGCAGCGCGAGCTTGTCGGGCTTCGGCAGCGTCACTTCGATCGTGAGGGGATCGATCACCTTGAACTGGTCAGCGGACGTCAGCGATCCCGTCAGCAATTGCGCCTTGCCGAGGATCGGCGCGGTGACGCAGCGATCGAGCGACCATTTGACGTCCTCGGCAGTCACGGGCGAGCCGTCCTGGAACTTGGCATCCTTGCGCAGACGGAACGTCAGCTTCAGTCCGTCCGGGCTGACCTCGTAGGATTCGGCGAGTTCGCCGGTGATCTTGTCGAGATCGAACACCCATTTGCCGTTGAGCTGCTTGCGGCCGAACGCGACAAGGCGGTCGTAGGTGCTCATGCTCAGCGCGAAGGATTCGCGCGTCGAGCCCGGGATGTTGGGATCGAGCGTGTTGACGGACGCGCCGGTGACATAGCGCAAGGTCTCCGCCCTGGTTTGCGCTTGCGAAGGCGCAGTGGCGACGAGCAACAACGCGGTGGTGGCGAGCACGGAGGATGCCGATCTGAAAGACACAAAACGCATTCGTTTTCCCCAAAATTTTCGACAGGAACGCCAGCAGGACAGGTTAAGAAAGAAGCAAGTTGCGCGCCAGTCTCATGATGCGCTCTTGTGGACGCTTTGTCGCGGCTGCGCATGGACGATCATCGCGATTCCTCCATTTTTCGCGCTGGCCGCGTGACCACGGCCTGCGGCACGTCATAGGCGCGGAGCGAGGCCCAGTGCCGTTCCACATCGGCGCGGAACAGGCCGCGCGTCAGGCCATTCACCAGCTTCGGCACCGCGGTCGTCATCGCGTTGATCGACGATCCCGACGGGCCAAAACTCATGGTGGAGGCGATGGCGAAGAGATGGATATTCGAGATCCACGACGTCTCGCCCGCGACACGCTCGGTGAAGGCGTAGTCGTCGGCAAGATAGGGAAAGCGGCCGAGCCGCGCGTTGCGCTCGCTCTCCGGGGGCTGGTAGCGGTCGGCCCAGGTTGCGATATTGCCGGCAAATGCGAACAGCTCGCCACGGCCGGCAAAGTTCATGTCGATGCCGGTGCCGCAGATGACGAAATCCGCTGCGATGATGCCGCGCGGCGTCTGCAATTCCACGCCACGATCGGTCTCGCCGGCCGCCTCGATCGGCGCGCCCTCCTGCAATGTGAAATTGGCGTGACGTGCGCAGCGATCGTAAGTGGCCTGCGGAAAGCCTTCGCGCATCTCGAGGATGGCGCGCATGAAGCGCCAGCGCCAGGCATCATCGAGATCGCTGAGATGGCGCAGGAAGCCACGAAAGGTCAGCCAGCGATAGGGCTGGATCAACTGGATCTGCGCACGACGACACAGCAGATGCACTTCCGCTGCGCCCGCTTCCAGCGCGGTTGCCGCATTGTCGAAGGCAGATGCGCCGGCGCCGATCACGGCGACGCGCTTGCCGCGAAGACTTTCGAAATCGATGTCGTCGGCGACGGTTGCGACCGAGCTCACGGGCAGATGGCTCAGCGGCTCGGGGATCATCCAGTTCCCCATCCCCTCCTGTCCCGTCGCCAGCACGATCTTGCGCGCATGGAGCGTCTCGACTCCATCGCCACGTTTCACGCGTGCGGCGAGCAAACCATCTGCCGCGGGCCGGATTTCCAAGAGCTCGCAGCCGTTGCGCACGGGCAGGCCGATCGTGCGCCGCAACCAAAGCAGATACTCAGCCCAATGCCCGCGCGGGATCAGGTCGAGTGTCTGCCAGCTCTCCTTGCCGAAACGGGCCTCATGCCAGGACTGATAGGTCAGGCTGGGGATGTCGAGGTCAGGTCCCGTATAGTCCTTCGGGCTGCGCAGCGTCGGCATGCGAGCATAGGTGAGCCATGGGCCTTCCATCCCCTCCTCGGCCTTGTCCAGCAGCAGGATGTTGCTGACGCGGGAGCGCATCAGGCCGAAGCCGATGGCGATGCCGGATTGGCCGGCGCCGATCACGAGCACATCCAGCGCCGGTTTGCCGTCCGGTCCCGTCTTCGGTTCGAGCCAGGCGGCACCAGGATGCGCGATCCGCGCGAGATCGGCGCGCACGTTCATTTCGAGCTCTGTCAGCGCATCACTCATGCCGCGAGCCAGCCTCCGTCGACCACCATCACGGTGCCGGTGGTAAACGAGGACGCATCGCTGGCGAGATGCAGCGCCGCTTGCGCGATCTCCTCGGCTTGGCCGAACCGTTTCATGGCATGGCGGTTGCGGGAGGTTTCCCGCACCTCGTCCGCATTGGCGTGACGGGCAAAGCTGCGGCGAAGCATCGGCGTGTCGATCGCGCCGGGCGCGATGGCGTTGACGCGAATGCCGTCCGCCGCGAAATCTACCGCCATGGTCCGGGTCAGGCTGACGATCGCGCCCTTGGCGGCGATATAGGCGCTGTTGCCCTTGCCGCCGGCAATCGCAAGCTGCGACGCCAGCGTGATGATCGAACCGCCCTTCTGCCGCTGCATCTGAGGCACGGCGGCCCGCGCCCACAGCCAGGTGCCGCCGACATTGGTGCGGAACACCGCGTCCCAATCGGCGGGGTCCGTCGTCAGCACGGTGCCGCCGCAGGAAAATCCCGCGGCGGTCATCAGGACATCGAGCCGGCCGTGTCGCGCCACGACATCGCCGACGACGGTCTCGGCGAAACCGGCATCGCCGACGTCGCCGACATGGGTCGTTGCCTCGCCCACCAAGCTCAACGTTTCCTGAAGGCCCGCAGGATCGCGATCGACCAGAGCGAGATCCGCGCCCTCTTCCGCGAACAGCATTGCACTGGCGCGGCCGATGCCCGAACCCGCTCCCGTGATGATGGCCGTGCGCCCTTGCAGCCGCATCAGAGACTCTCCTTGTGCTGCGTCCACCAGGCGCTCATGGCTGCGGCGGACTCGATACACCCGAACCGCGCACGCCAACCGAATTCCTCAGCCATCCGCGCGACCGACAGCGGCGCGCGATCTCCACCGTGCAGCTTGATGAACGTCTTCTCTCCCGGTGCCGCCAGCCGGCATTGCAGGCCGGGATGCAACGCCGCAAAGGTCTCGCCCCATTGCAGCGCGGACCACGTTCCCCCGCTGGAGATGTTGTAGAGCCGATGGCGCGGTCGCTCGGCTTCGATCAGCACGGCAACGGCTTCTGCTGCGTCCGGCGCGTAGGTCCAATCCTTGATACCAGGCGCAGGGAGGAGGGCCGGCTCGCCGCGCGCGAATTCGGCGAGAATCTGGAACTGAAGACTCGGCGTTTCGCGCACCTTCCCGATCCGTTCCCACGGACCGAACACGGCGCTTAAACGCACACTGAGAAAGTCACCATCCCACAACTCGGCGAGCCGAGCCACCGATCGTTCCGAGGCGAATTTGCTAATCGCGTAGAAAGAGACGGGATCGCAGGGCGTCTCCTCGTCCAGCACCGCATGACGCTGCCCCGCAGCGCCATAAGCGGAAGCGGATGAGAGATTAATCACGCGCCGAGTGCCACGGCGGACCGCCGCGCTCAAGATCGGGATCTGAGCCATCACGTTGATCTCGAGGATACTCGAGGTGGTGGTTCGTTCGAGGTGATCCCCGGCGGTTATGGCGGCGCCAAGGACGATCGTATCAAACCTCTGCTTTAGAAGCGCGTCGATCCTTTCGATGTCGGTGATCTCGCCCTGAACAACCGTACACCGCTCACCATAGTCGGCAAACGATCGCTCCGCTCCCGCCGGCAATTGCTTGCGGTCATAGAGCGTCACGTCATGCCCGCGCGCGAGCAGCGCCTCCGCAACATTGAGGCCGACAAAGCCGGTGCCGCCGAAGATGACGATCTTCATCGCGCGCGATCCGCCGTCACAGCAGTTTTGCCCCGAAATTCCGTTCCGGATCCATATCGGCGACGAGCCGCCCCGTCGGCTTGGCCGCCTCGCCTCCGCTGCGTGCCAGGAATTGGCCGCTGCCGGGGCTCGCGAGGCACTTGTTGCCGTCGATGATCACCCGCCCGCGCGACAGCACCGACACCGGCCAACCCTTCAGCTTGCGGCCTGCGAACGGCGTGTAGCCGGCGAGATCGTGCATCATCTCGTCGGCGATCACGGTCTCGCGATCGGGATCCCAGATCGCTATATCGGCATCAGCGCCGACCGCGATCGAGCCCTTGCGCGGATGCAGATTGTAGATCTTGGCCGGCGCGGTCGCCGTCAGCTCGACGAACTTTTCCAGGCCCAGCCGTCCTTTCGACACCATCGCGTCGAACAGCAGCGGCAGCCGCAGCTCCAGTCCCGGCAGGCCGTTCGCGACCTGCTTGAAATTGGGATTGGGACCGGCGCGCAGCTTGCCGGTCTCGTCGTAACGATACGGCGCGTGATCCGACGAGATGGTCTGGAGATCGCCGAGCGACAGCGCCTGCCACAACGCGTCCTGGTCGGCATGCGTGCGCGGCGGCGGGCTGCACATCCACTTGGCGCCTTCCGCCCCGGGCTTGTCGAGATCGCCTGCCGTCAGGAACAGATATTGCGGACAGGTCTCGGCAAACACCTTCAGCCCCTGCCCGCGCGCATCCCTGATGACCTTGGCGCCTTCGGCGGTCGAGACATGGAAGATCATGATGGGCTGATCGATCAGCGCCGCCATGCCGATCAGCCGGGTGAAGGCCTCCGCCTCCGATACCCGGGCATGGCTGACGGCGTGGTATTTCGGCATCGTGTAGCCGCGCGCTAGCAGGCGCTTCACCATCCAGGCGATGATGCCGTGGTTTTCGGCGTGCGCGCACAGCATCGCGCCCGACTGGCGCGCGGCAAGAAGGATGTCCAGCAGCGGCTCGTCGTCGACCTTGAGCCGGTCATAGGTCATGAAAATCTTGATCGAGCCATGGCCCTGCTTCACCAGCGCCGGAATGTGCTCCTCGACCGTTTCTTTGGTGGCATCGGCGATGATCATGTGAAAGGCGTAGTCGATCACGGCGCCCTTCTTCGCCAGCGCGTGATAATCCTCCACCACCTGCGGCAGCTTCATGCCGACGTGCTGGGCGGCAAACGGGATCACCGTGGTGGTGCCGCCGAAGGCGGCGGAGACGGTCGCGCTCTCGAACGTGTCGGCGTTCATGATGCCGGCAGCGGACAATTGCTCGATATGGGCGTGGCTGTCGACGCCGCCGGGCAGCACGAGCTTGCCGCGCGCGTCGATCTCGCGCTTCGCCGCCGGAAGCCCGCGGCCGATTGCCGCGATGGTCTCGCCGGAGATGGCGACATCGGCTTCAAAGACATCGGTCGTGGTAGCAACGCGCCCACCGCGAATGATCAGATCGTAAGCGGGTTCAGTCATGAGGCACTCCATGATAGGCTCAAGCCAAGTGATCGCAATTTTGCAGGAAGACCAGCATGTCCCGACCGCGCATCCTCGTCATCAATCCAAATTCCAACCCTGCGGTCACGCAAGGGCTGGAGGACGCGCTGAAGCCGCTCGGTTTCGAGGGCGGGCCGGAGCTGGTCTGCCAGACCCTGGCCGAGGGACCGTTCGGCATTGAAAGCCAGGCTGATGTCGATGGCGTCGCCATGCCGCTGCGCCGGTTGGTCGAGGGCGACAACAGCTCGGCTGCTTTTGTCATCGCCTGCTACAGCGATCCCGGGCTTCAGGTCTGCCGCGAAGGCACCGATCGCCCGGTGTTTGGCATCGCCGAGTGCGGCGTGCTGACCGCGCTGGCCCGTGCGGAAACGTTTGGCGTCATCGCGATCGCCCAGCGCTCGATCCCACGTCACATGCGCTATCTCAGGCAGATGGGACTGACCGAACGTCTCGCCGGCGAGCGGCCGCTCAACATGAGCGTCGCGGAAACTGCCTCGGGGGAAGGCACGCTCGCCAGGATGATTGAGGTCGGCCGCGCGCTGCGCGACGAGGACGGCGCCCGCGCCATCGTGATGGGCTGCGCCGGCATGGCGCGCCATCGCCATCCCCTCGAAGACGCGCTCGGCATTGCCGTGATTGACCCGACACAGGCGGCCGTCACGATGGCGCTGGGTACGGTGCAGTTCTCGAACCACTAGGCGTCCTTCAGCTCTTTGGCGTCCTGCCGCGCGAGCCATTGCGCGTGGCTCTCGCGGACAAGCGCAAACGTATCCCGCTGCGTCGTGTAGAGATTGCCGAACATGCGGCCGATCGGCCGGTAGGCGTCGAGATCGACATACATGTTGGCCTCGTCGACGAGGCCCTCGCGGGCGTGAATCCGGAGCACTTCGCCGACCAGCAGTTCGCGATCGGGCGAGAAGCTCAGCGCGATATGACGCCGGCATTCGAGCGCAAAGGGCGCCGCGGCGAGGCGCGGCACCTTCACGTCGATTGAGGGAAGCGTCGCCAGGCCTGCCGCAGCGACCTCGCTGTCGCCGGACGGAAAATCGACCGCGCAGTCGTTCATCGCCACCGACAGCGCCTCGTCCACCATGTGAACCACGAATTCGCCGTCGCGATGGATGTTGCGGGTGGTGTCCTTCGGGCTGTGATCCGGCTTGTGCTGGAGACCGAGCACGATCAGCGCCGGGCTCTCCGAGAACACGTTGAAGAAGCTGAATGGCGCGGCGTTGACCGCCCCGTTCGCATCGAGCGTCGTCACCAGCGCAATCGGCCGTGGCACCACCACGCCGCAGAGCAGCTTGTAGCGGTCGCGTGGATCGAGCTCGCGCAGGGGAATACCTGATGTGCCCTTGTCCGCCATCGACGTCACTTCTCCGGCGGCGGCACTGCGCCCGTTCGGCTGGTGATCAGCCCGTAATGCTCGATACGGCGATGCTGCGCGAAATTGAAGATCGTGGTCTTGCCGAAGGTGGTGGCGTCGAGGTCGCAGGCGTGGACCAGCAGCTCGTCGTCCTCCGTCTTCGCTTCGGCGACGATTTCGCCATTGGGATCAACGATGAGGCTACCGCCGAACAGCGGGTGTCCGTCCTCGTTGCCGGCCTTGGCCACCGCGACGACCCAGGTCGCGTTCTGATAGGCGCCTGCCTGCGCGGAGAGGCGGTTGTGAAACAGGCGTTTCTCGACGCCCTCATCGCTCCTCTCCGCATTCACGGACGGCGTGTTGTAGCCGATCAGCACCATCTCGACGCCTTGCAAGCCCATGACGCGATAGGTCTCGGGCCAGCGCCGGTCGTTGCAGATGGCCATGCCGATGATGCCGCCCAGCTCGCGCCAGACGTTGAAGCCGAGATCGCCCGGCTCGAAATAGCGCTTCTCCAGATGCTGGTGCGAGCGCTTGGTGTCGTATTCCACATGGCCGGGCAAATGGATCTTGCGATATTTTCCGACGATCTTGCCGGACTTGTCGGTGAGAACAGCAGTGTTGAAATGATGCCCGTCCGGCGTCAGCTCCGCATAGCCGAAATTCATCGCCATCTGATGCTGCGCCGCGCGCTCGAACAACGGCCGGGTCGCCGCATTGGGCATCTCGCGCTCAAACCAATTGTCGAACTCGGCCCGGTCCTCCACATACCAGCGCGGGAAGAAGGTCGTGAGCGCCAGTTCCGGATAGACGATCAGGTCGGCGCCCTTGCTTTTGGCCTCATCCATCAGCGCAATCATACGCTTGACCACGGCCTCGCGGCTGTCGGCTTTCTGAATCGGACCCATCTGGGCGGCGGCAACATTGACGATACGCATCGGCGATTTCCTGGTGATGTCTCGAGCTAAGCTACAGTTCAATCACGTGCCGGCGCGCGCAGCATAACGCAGCATCGCCCGGACTTTCCAGCCGGTGGCTGCCGATCGGCACAGTGTGCGTTGCGCGATGCACCATCATGTCTGCTCTTCATCCGCAACATCGAGACCGTGGTCCAGCGCGTCCAGAAGCAGCCCGGCCTCATGCTCGGAGATCACGAGCGGCGGTGCGAGGAACAGCGAGGTCTGCTCGCCGCTGGTGCCGATCACGGCGCCTGCCTCCAGGGCCCGCTCCGCGACGCGCGAGGCGATCGGCACCTCGGTAGTGTCAGCGTGCCAGGAGCGCCAGTCCGGCCCGTGCAGCTCCACGGTCCAGTGCAGCCCCTGCCCGGCCACGCGCTGCACGCTCGGATGCTTTTGCGCGATGACGAGCAGACGGCGGGTGAACAGCTTTTCGAGGTTCTTCACGTGCTCAAGAATCTTCTCTTCGCTGACGACCTTGAGATAGGCGCTAACGGCGGCCATGCTGATAGGATGCCCGCGCAACGTGCCGTAATTCTGCCAGCTCGTGCCCTTGAGCCGTTCGACGATATCTTTCGACACCACCACCGCGGCAACCGCCGCCGCGCCGCCGCCGAGCGATTTTCCGAGCGTCACGATGTCAGGGCGGCTTTCGGCACCCTCGAACGCGAACCAGCGCCCGGCGCGGCCCGCACCGGTCACCACTTCGTCGGCGATCCAGTACGAGCCGGCCTGCCGCGCGCACCGCGCCACCTCGTCCTGATAGGCACCGTCGTAATAGATGCCGCCTTGCGTGTAGTCGATGATGGTTGCGGCCGTGTCCGAAAGCAGGTGCGTGGCATCCGCCAGATATTCACTGGGCGGGGTGTTGTTGGGCGGCGCGCCATAGATCGCGCCGTGTGGTGCCGGCAATATCCGCACGGGCGCCATCGGCGCCGGCAGCTTCGAGCCGCCTGAGTGCACCGCGAGGCCGCCATGCCATTGCGGCTGCACGGTCATGCTGCGCGACAGGCCGGTGATGCCGTGATAGGCGCGCTCGCGCGTCGCCAGCGCAGACCGCTGCGTCAACGCCTGGCAAAGTGACAGCGCCATGTCGTTGGCCTCGCTGCCGCTGATGCAGAAGCGCACCGCGCCGACCCAATCCTCTTCGCCACGGAACGCGGTGGCCATCAAATCGTCAGCGGCCTGCTCGCGGCCGACCCAGGTCCACCCCTCGTTCACGACCGGCGTATCCGCGGCGCGGCGGATCGCCTCGACCATCGCAGGATGACGGTGTCCGAGGCCGCCGCCGGTGTTGCTGCCGTCGATGAGCTTGCGGCCGTCTGACAGATGAAAATAGACGCCCTCGCCACCGATCACGGCCATGGGCGCGCAGTCGCCGGCATTCAGCCCGGTTCGCAACAATCTGCTCATTGCAATCCCTTCATTCCGCAGCCTCGACGCCGTAGCCACCGCCGCCGCAGGTCTCGATCGTGACGAGATCGCCTTGCTGCAGCACCAGGTTCGACTTGCCGTCGATCGCGACGCTCGCGTCCTGCCTGATCAGCGAGATGCGGCAGGTCTTGCCGGGCTCGCCGCCCTGCATGCCGAACGGCGCGATCACCATGCGCTCGATGCAGGTGGTCAAATGCATCGACGGCGCCAGGATGCGATAGGTACGGATGACGCCGTCTCCACCGCGATGCGCGCCGGCGCCGCCGGACTGCCAGCGAATGGCCTGCTGCTCGACTTGAATCGCGTAATTCGCCTCGATCACCTCGACCGGCGTGTTCGAGGTGTTGGACAGATGCACCCGCGTCGCCGAGATGCCGTCTCGATCGTGCCGCGCGCCCTCGCCACCGCCGTGGACCTCGTAGAGCATCTTCCACGAACCGTTCTGTCGCGGTTCGGCGAAGAAGAGGACGCCCGCCGTGGTCGCCCCGCCGGCCGACAGACGTTCGGGGATCGTATTCTGCATCGCGCGAAAAATCGCATCGACGATGCGCATCGAGGTCTCGTGGTTGCCGGCCGCGACCGAGGCATTCCACCCCGGCTCCAGGATCGAGCCCGGGCGCGTGATGATGGTCAGCGGCCGCAATGCGCCCGCGTTCTGGTGCATGTCGCGCCCGCTCATGATGCGCGCGGCATAGGCCACCGCCGAACGCGCCATGAACGGGGTCGTGTTGCAGAAATTCGAGACGCGGTCGCAGCTTCCCGAGAGGTCGAAGGTCGCTTCGTCGCCGGCAATGGTGATCTTGACATGAATGCGCGCAGGCGCGTTGTTGACGCCGCCGTCGTCCAGATAATCCTCGCCCTCGTAGACGCCATCCGGCAGATCGCGCAGCGCCTCGCGCATCTCGATTTCGGAGAGATCGTGCAGGCGCGACTGCACCGCCGTGAAGACCGCCTTGCCGTGCTCGCGACAGAGCTCGACGATGCGCTTCTCGCCGGCTTTCGTTGCGGCGATCTGGGCGAGAAGATCGCCCTCGCAGGATTCGGGATCCCGAACATTGGCCTTGAGCAGCTGCACGATCGGCGTATTGACGCCGGCTGCAGTAGCAATCAGAACCGGCGGAATGCGCATCGCCTCCTGGAAGGTGTCGATGGCTTTCGCAAAATAGCTGCCGGGCCAGGTGCCGCCGATATCGGGCCAATGCGCGAGGCTGACCGCGAACGCGACGATCTCGCCATCGACGAAGACGGGCCGCACGACCTTGACGTCGTTGAGATGATTGCCGCCGAGCGGGCCGACATTGTAGATCAGTGCGTCGCCGTCGTTCAGGCTGTCGCGCGGCACCACTTTCAGCAATTCGAGGACCGTATAGGCCATCGCGCCGAGATGGATCGGGATGTCGCGGCCCTGCCCGACCAGGTCGCCGCGGGCGCCCGTGATCGCCGACGACAGGTCGCCGGCCTCGCGCAGCAGCGGCGAGCGCGCCGAGCGCGTCATCACCAGGCTCATCTCCTCGGCCGCGGCCGAGAGCCCGTGCCTGATGACCTCGACGACGAACGGATCGAGCTTCATGAGGCCCCCCGCGTCAGGGACAGATTGCCTGAAACATCCGGCCTCGCCTGCCAGCCGGGCGGGACCACCACGGTCGACCATGCGTCTTCGATGATGGCCGGGCCGCTGACGATCTCGGTCAGCGAGGCGCGATCGATGATGCTTGTGGCAATGTCGTGAAAGCCGTCAAACGAGCAGATGCGCTCGCCGACCGTCCTGACCGCGACGGCCGGCCGGCTCACGACGGTCGTCGACGGACGGCGTGCCTGCACCCGCACGGATTCGATGACGCAGCTCTCGCCCGTCGCATAGCCGAACAGCTCGTGGTGCCGGGCCAGAAAGTCCTTCTTCAGCGTGATGACGTCGAGCGGTCGCGCGAACGGCACCGCAATGGCGTCGTTCTGCGCCGCGTAGCGCATCAAGGCCACCAGCTCGATCTGAATCTCGGTCGCGGCAACGCCATTGGCGATCAGCGGCGCCGACGCATCGTCGATCAGCACCCGGATCCGCTCCGACACACGGGCGAGGTCGATGCCGTCGAGCGCCGCGCGCAGGGTTTGCTGCTGGAGGAAGCTGAAATCGGCGGTGAGACAGCCCAGCGCCGAAAACGCACTCGATGCACTGGGAACGACGACCTCGACAATCCCGTAGAGATCGGCAAGGCCCGCGGCGTGCATCGGGCCGCCACCGCCGAAGGCAAGCAGCGTGCAATCGCGTCCGTCGATGCCCCGCTCGACCGTGACGCGGCGGAGCGCACGCGCCATTGTCGCATTCGCGACCTTGATGATGCCGAGCGCGGTTTCGGTCAGGCTCAGCCCCAGAGCGCGCGCGATCGGCGCGATGACATCAGTCGCTGCCTTGATGTCGATTCCGATCCGGTCGCCAAGTTTGGTGTCGGGATTGAGATAGCCCAGCACGGCGTTGGCGTCGGTGATGGTCGGCTTGGTACCGCCGCGGCCGTAGCAGGCCGGTCCCGGCTCGGAGCCGGCGCTTTCCGGCCCGACCGTCAGGCCACCGGGGCCGTTGCGAACGATCGATCCGCCGCCCGCCCCGATCGAATGAACCGCGAGCATCGGCTGGCGCAGCGGCTTGTCGCCGAGCATGCGGCCGTCCGTCATCTCGGCCTGGCCGTCGACGATCAGGCAGACGTCGGTCGTGGTGCCGCCCATGTCGAACGTCAGCATCCGCGACGTGCCGAGCTGACGCGCGATGCTGACGGATGCGGAGACGCCGGCCGCGGGGCCCGACATCGCCATCACCAGCGGCCGCCGCTTCACCGCCGCGATCGGGACCATGGCACCGGCCGAATGAAACACCTGCAGGCCCGGGCCGATCGGCAGCCGCTGCTCCAGCTCGCTGAGATATTCCACCGCGATCGGCATGGCGGCCGCGTTGAACACGGTCGCCGAAGTCCGCTCGTATTCGCGCGCCTCGGGATTGACCTCGTGCGACAGCGAGACGTGGGCAACGACGCCCTTGAGGCGTTCGCCGAGCATTTTCTCGTGGACGGGATTGGCATAGGCGTGAAGCAGCGCGACCGCGACGCTCTGCACGCCGGTCGTTTTCAGCCATGCGACCAGGCGCTCGATCTCCGATTCCTCCAGCGCCTTTAGCACCCGGCCCTCATGATCGAGGCGCTCGGCGACGCCAAAACATCGTTCCGGCGGCACCAGCGGCGGCGATTTCGGCGGGATGTCGAGACGGTAGAGATCGCGGCGGCGATAGCGCGCGATCTCCAGCACGTCGGCAAAGCCTTCGGTCGCCACCAGCGCCACTTTCGGCAGCCTGCCCTCGACGATGGCATTGGTCACGCGCGTGGTGCCGTGGACGAAGCGCCTGACCTCGCTCTTGCGCAGGCCCACCGCCTTGATCGCCTCCAGCATCGCCTGAACCGGAGCCTGCGGGCGTGATGGCACTTTCGCGATCCGCGCCTCCGCGGGGGAGCGCCGGATTGCGATGATGTCGGTGAAGGTGCCACCGATATCGGTGCCGACCTCCCAGTGATTTTCGTCGGTGCTCATTTGGCGTCAGCTGCGGACGACGTTTGAACCGGACGCCGGGTGCTTCCCGTCCATCGCCAGGTTCAATCGCAATCCGAGAGCGCTCATCATCATCCCCTGTCATGCCACCGCTTGCGAGCGTGCGACAGAGCGACGGGCTCGGGATAGGGCCAGAGTTGTCGCAACGCACAGGACCGGTCCGCAACCAGCGCGGCGCGCCGAGGCACATTTTAGTGCAGCGCTGCCCGCATGGAGAGCAGGTCTGTGTGGATCGTTCCACGCGTGACAAGTGCAGCGCACCACGAATTTTCCCGGACGAAACGCCACATCCGCTGCACTGCAATCCGCGCGCCGCGCACGCACTGTCTAATTTGCAGGCGATCGACCGGCGCTACGGGCCATGCGATTGCTTATGAGCTATGCATGGCAGTCGGCTCAGCCTCTCTTTATTGTACGATCAGTAAGCGGTGGTTTTGCCCGCTCAACGCATCCCGACCAGGCGGCGCCAGCCGATGACGATGCCGGTGATGGAGAACAGAAAGCCGAGGGCGCAGAGCCCGACGACCAAACAGTCGCGCAGCAACGGATGCGCGACGAGGACCGGAAAATCCAGCGTGTGCAGCGCGCCGTAGAACCAGCGATAAGCCCGCCGCGACGAATCCAGCCTTTGCAGCACATTGCCATTGGCGCCGTCGATGTCGAACCAGAGGTCGCCGCAGTAGGAGCGGTAGACCGGGGCACCCGGAACGGTGGACTGCGCGGGATAGTCGTCATTGCCGGCAAGTACGGACGGTACGCCGCAGCCGGCCGCGAGGTGCGCGGTCAGCCCCTGGACCTCGTGCACATCCAGAAATCCCGTTGGTCCATCGCGGGGCACATCCCCTGCCTTGATCAATGTCTGACCGGCAAGGCCCGTCCGATCCCGCCGATAGAGATTGCCGTTGAAGGCAAACCATTCGATTTCACGGGCCGACGGCGACACAGGCTGCCGATCGAGCGATACAGCCACCGCCCAGTTCGGTGAAGCGTTCATCACGCTGGATTCAGCCGAGGTCAATTGCCCACGCGAGAACAGCCGCCCGTGATCCATGGAGAGCCAGCCACTGAAAATCCAGCTCAGCACGAACACCATCGCGGCGAGGCCGATGAGATGATGCAGCGCATGCCAGCCGCGATAGGGCGAGCCGATCAGACCGCCTCGAGGTTTGATCCGCGCGAGGCCGAGCACAGCGCCCAGCAATGCTGCGATCAGGGCCAGCAGCGACAAGGTCCAGACCACGCGATCCCACAGCGACCAATTACTTCGCAGGACTGTCGGATAGATCCAGTGCAGCACGCTGCCGACGAGATTCCAGGTCCGCTCGCTGCGCGTCGTATCCAGAACGATCTCGCCGGTGAGCGAGGAGACATAGACCTCCGTTCCGGCGGAGTCGCCGAGGGCAGCCTGAAACAAGGGCCGGTGGCGGTCAAAGCCGTTCGGCACGCTCCATTGGTCATAGTCCGAGCGCGCAACGATTGCGGCTCGCGCGGCATCCAGCCCACGGCTGCGGGCGTGATCTCGCGCGATGGCCAGCGCGACGTCGAATGATTTGACCGACGCGTCGGCCCCGTCGGAGGCGCGGACTGCGCCCGCGCGCGACGGCCCCGAGACGACATAGACCTGTCCGTCGCTGCGCTGGATCAGGCGAACGCGTGTCGCATCCGCGATCCCGCTCGCAGCCACCGCGTCGGCGACCGTGATCTTCATCTGCGCGCTAGCCAGCGGCACGAGCCCGGCAAAGCGTTCAGATTCCGTCAACGACGGAAACGGAACGAAGTGCATCACGATTCCCGTCGCGAACCACATCGCGAACAGCAGACAGAACGCGATCCCGAGCCATCGATGCAGCAGGACGATCGCGCGCATCATCGATCAGCGTCCTACCATTTGAACGCGGCCGAGACTTCATAGGTCCGCGGCGCGCCCAGCAGGATCTGGTCGGGATAGAACGGATCGCCCCAGATCGCGTAACGCTTGTCGGCGATGTTGCGCACCCGGAAGGTCAGGCGGGCCTGGTCGACTGCATCGAACACGGTCTTGGGGATGTCGACGAAGGCATAGACGTCCGCGACGGTATAGGCCTTCAGCGTCACGGTGTTGGCATCGGTGTTGTAGCGGTCGCCGACATGGCGGCCTGTGATGCCGAGCTCGACCGCCCAGGGCGTGAAGAACCGGTACGACGCGCCGGCATTGGCGACGACGCGCGGCACGTTCGGCGGCGTGTTGCCGGAGAACGAGCCGCCGACAAAATCGTAGTCGGCGTAGCGCGCATCGACATAGGCGATGTTGCCCCAGAGACGCAGAGGCTCGATCGGACGCACGGACGCGGCAAGCTCGACGCCCTTCGATTCCTGCCGTCCGGCAAGATTGAGCTGCATGCCGCCGGCCGCGGCATAGACGTTCTTGCGCAGGATGTCGTAGGCCGAGAACGACCACTCCGCCCGGTTGTCCCAGAACAGATGCTTGACGCCGGTCTCATAGGTGCGCGCGGTGGTCAGGTTGAGCGGATCGGTCGGATTGAGCAGGAAGATGTTGTTGGCTGCGAAGTCGGCGCCGGTCGCATATTGGCTGAAGAAGGTCAGGCCCGGAACGACTTCCCACGTATAGCCGATACGGCCGGTGGTCGGGGCCCACGATTGCGAGAACGGGAAGTTCGCCTTCTCCAGACCGAACTTGTCGGTCGAATTGCGGTCGAGCCCGATATGCTCGACGCGCAGGCCGCCGACTAGCGAAAAGCTGCGCGTGAGCTTCAGCCGGTCCTCGAATGACAGCGCCTCATTATCGATGCGCGCAGTCTGCTGCTGAATGGTGAGCAGGCCGTAATAGCCGCGAGGCGGATCGACCAGTGGAACGGAATCGCCGGGGAAATTCGCGGCGCCCGGCCTCACAAAATCAAGATAGCTTGAGGACAGCGTCGTGACCAAGCGGTTGTCAAAGCCGGCGATATTCGCATCCCAGATCAAGTCGGTGATGTTGCCGACCAGGCGTTGGCTGTGCGCGACATAGAAGCGCTCACGGTCCACCAGGTTCGTACCGGAATTGAACGCCTCGATCTCATTGTTGAACCAGGTGCGCTCTGCGCCGTAACCATAGGCCTGGCTTTTCAGCGTCAGGTCGGGCGCCAGCTTCAGCTCGAAACCGCCGCGCAGCCAGACCTCCTTCGCTACGTTCTTGTTGTCGAGCACGTTGTAGTTGGTGTTGAAGGTGCGGTCGTCGATCGTGACGGCCCCAAGATCAGTCTTGTTGAAATAACTGCCGGACACCATGCCCGTCGTCGCATGCGAGCCGCTGAAGGCGATCGGCACCAGCGGCGCACCCCAATAGGCTTTCGAGCGATCTTCGCGGTACTCGATCGCGCCCCAGACCTTGAGGCTGTCGGAGATGCGGTAGTTGAGCTGGCCCGACACGTCGAGCGTCTTGGTGTTGGTGTCGTCGGCAAAGCCATTGAGCGAGGAACGGCTGACGTCGAAGCGATAGTCCAGCCCCTGCACATTGGTGCTGCCGCCCGAGCCGTAATGCGCCCGGAACGAATTGAGCGAGTCCCAGGAGAAATCCGCCTCGTTCCGGATCGGACCGGTGTGCGGCTGCTTGGTGACGAAGTTGATCGCGCCGCCGGCGGCGCCCTCGCCTGACATCAGCGACGCCGGACCCTTCAGGAATTCGACGGCCTCCAGATTGGCCGTGTCGGTGATCCGCGAGGTCATGTTCTGCGGACCGATCTTGATGCCGTTGTAGAGCGTGTTGATCTGGCTGTTGGTGAAGCCGCGCATGGAGAAAGCCGAAGGCTCGGCCGGATTGTCGCCGGATGTGACGCCCACCGCGCCCTGCGCGACGTCGGACACGGTGCGGTAGCCCTGCTCGCGCATGGTTGCGGCCGAGATCACCTCCACGGTCGCGGGCGTTTCGCGCACGGTCAGGCCAAGGCGCGAGGCGCTTTCCGCAACGGTATTGGTGTTGAGCGGCGTCTGTGCTGCCGCGTTCGGCACGACAGGCTTAGGCGTTACAGATGCGACCGTTGGCCTGCGCGCAGCCGCGCGGCGCGGGCCCTGCGCCTCCCGCGCGGCGGGCTTGGCCGGCTTGCGGGATTGGACGGGCGTTACCTCGACCGGCGGCAGAGGTTCGCGGGCCTGCTGCGCCAGCGCGGCGGGCGGATCAAGCACGGCAAAGGATGTCAGCACGGCGGATGCGAGCAGGAACGCGCGCGGTCGTACAATACGAACAGGAGACACGGTCTTGGACCTCGGTATGACGTCAGTGGCACGTCACAGCGAACCAAGGTCCCATCTTCGGGCTTATAAGCCTTCCGATGAAGCCGAATGTCTGTACTCCCCGACCGACATCTTCGCGTGTGACCACGGCTGACGGCAGGTCTCCTGGCTCGCGGGTCAGTACCTTGCGTCGCCTTCCCGGGACCGAGACACCCAGTGGCACGTGACGCAAGATTCGCCGCTTACAGTTGCGGGGGCAGCCACGGCATTGGGGACAATGTCCCCGCACCGCATTCCCTTTTCATCCCCTCTCGGGGAAACCGTCGCGAGCATCTAGGATTACGATCCAGACAGAGTCAATGTATCAGTTGCCGCGTTAGTGCCACGGCGACCAATTTCCCTGGAGATAAGCATGGAAGGCGAGACCTTCCTCTGGCTGATACGACACGCGCCCGTCGATGGCGTCACGGGGACGATCCATGCGGCCGACGTGCCGGCCGATCTCGGCGATCGCGCGCAGCTGGAGGCGCTGCGGCAGCGCCTGCCGCGGGACGCCGCGCGCTATGCGAGCCCGTCGCGGCGCACGGTCGAAACGGCCCGCGCGCTGGGGCTCGAGCCGTTGCAGCTGGACGAATTCAGCGAGCAGAACTTTGGCGACTGGACCGGCCGTCGGCATGACGAACTCGCCGCGACCGGTGGCGAGGCCTATGCACGGTTCTGGAACGATGCGGCGCGCGGACGGCCCCCGGGCGGCGAAAGCTTTGAGGAACAGGTCGCGCGCGTCCGGCTAGGTTTGTCGAAGATCGGCACCGGGGCCGCAACGCTCGTCGTGCATTCCGGCACGATCCGCGCGGCGCTGTGCATCGCGCTGGATCTGACGCCACAAGCGGCGCTGCGCTTTGTAATCGATCCGCTGTCGCTGACGCGGATCGACCGGCTCGCGACCGGCTGGCGCGTCGTCTGCGTCAATCAACCGATGATTTGATCAGGCGGGACGATCAGGCACATTGGCCTGCGCAAAGGTCGCCATGCCGTTGTGGAGGGCGCAGGCCGACCGCACCAGCGGCAGCGCGATGGCTGCGCCCGACCCTTCGCCGAGCCTGAGATCGAGGCTGATCAGCGGCTGCACGTTCAGCGCGCGAAGCACCAGCCGATGTCCCTGCTCCGCCGACTGGTGCGAAGCCAGCAGGAACGGCTGGCACGACGGGTTGAGCCGCGCCGCCGCCAGCGCCGCGACCGACACGATGAAGCCGTCGATCAACACGGGGATGCAGCGCTGCGCTGCTGCGATAATTGCACCGCAGATGGCCGCGATCTCGAGGCCGCCGACGGCGCACAGGATCTTTTCGGGCGAAGCGCCTGCAATGCCATGGCGCGCGATCGCAGCGTCGATCACCCGCGCCTTGTGCGCACGGCCAGCCGCGTCGATGCCGGTGCCGCTGCCCGCGATCTCCTCCGCGCTCACGCCGAGCAAGCCGGCCGCGATCGCCGCCGATGTCGTGGTGTTGCCGATGCCCATCTCGCCGAAGATCAGAAGATCGGGCTGCCCGGCCTGCGCGCGCGTCACCGCACGTCGGCCGGCGTCGAACGCAAATGCCAGCTCCGTGGGGGTGAGCGCAGCTTCGACGCTGAAATCGCGCGTGCCGCTGCGCGGCTTGTCGGTCACGATTCCAGCCATCTCTTGCTGCGCCAGCGTGCCGGCGTCGACGACCTCCAGGTTGGAGCCCAGCTCGCGCGCGAGCACCGAGATCGCGGCGCCGCCGGAGGCGAAGTTCGCCAGCATCGCGATGGTCACTTCTTTCGGATAGGCCGAGACGCCCTGCGCGACGATGCCGTGATCGCCGGCGAAGATGATGATCGGCGCCCGCGCCGCGCGCGGCTGATCGGTTGCTTGCAGGCCCGCAAGCTCGATCGCGAGCTGCTCGAGCCGGCCGAGCGCGCCGGTCGGTTTCGTCAGTTGCGCCTGCCGCGCCACCGCCGCCTCGCGGTGGACTGCGGAGATATCGGGGCATTGTTGGGTGACCCATTCGGGGAGCATGCTGCCTCGCTTGCCTCACGGCCTGCGCTTGAGGATGTAACTGTCCATGATCCAGCCGTGCCGCTCGCGCGCCTCTTGCCGCACGGCGACGATACGGGAGCCGATCTCGGCCAGCGCGCCGGACATGATAATCTGATCGGGCATGCCGAGATAGGCCCCCCACCAGATGTGCAGGCCGGCCGGATCAAGCGACTGGAACGCCGTGCCGCCGTCGAGCATCACCACCACGGTATCGACACCTGCCGGCCAGCCACCATCGCGCAAGCGGCGTCCGGTCGTGACGAGAAAAGGCTCGCCGATGTCATTGAGCGGCAGCGCATGCGCCGCGCACAGCGCCTGGATCGAGGTGATGCCGGGAACGGCCTCGATCTTTGGCGAGGGATTGAGCCGCCGCGCAATGCGCAGCGAGGAATCATAAAGCGAGGGATCGCCCCAGATCAGCAGCGCGACTCTGCCCTCGCCTTCGAGATGATCTGCAATCGTCTGCGACCAGGCAGCGGCCACGGCATCGTGCCAATCGTCCACGCCCTTGCGATAGTCCGCTTCAGCGGCATCGCGGACCGGCAGATCGAACTCGGCGATACGCGTCGTGTCACTGGTGAGTACATCCGCGCAGATCGTCCGCCTGAGATCGGCGAGATCGGATTTTGCGGTTCCCTTGCGCGGGATCAGGACGAGATCGGCCGCGTTGATGGCAGTGATCGCGGCGCGCGTGAGCTGCTCGGGATCGCCGCAACCGATGCCTATCAAGGAGAGCGTGAGCATCGTGGCCGCGAAGAGCGGCCATCACGGCCGCCCTTTCGCTTGTCTCTAGGCCGCGTTGTGCAAACGCGGCGTGACGAGGCCGGCCGCGGTGACGCCGCGCAGCGACTTCGCCAGCGCCAGCACGCCAAGATCGGCGAGCGGCTCGATCACGATAACGAGCGCATAGGACGCCGCGAAGGTCGCGATGTTGGCGAGGTTGGTCGCACCGAAGCCCGATCCATAAATCGCCCAGAACGCCACCCAGGCGATGACACCGGCCTGATAGGTCGTCGAAAGCGCCAGCGCCTGGCGGTACTTCAGATCGACATAGGCCGTGTTGCGCGAAATGATCCGCGTGGCGATCGCCTGGATCCCGAACAGCGGCACCAGCAGCGTGGTGACGTTCATGCCATATTGCGGCAGGTCGGGCGGCTCGAAGAAGATGCCCTGGAACAGCAGGCCGAACGCGAGGCCGAAGGCCGCAGGCGCAGCTCCAAACAGCAGGAACAAGGTCGAGCCGAGGATGAAGTGCACTTCGGAGACGCCGACCGGGAAGTGCGGCAGGATCTCAAAGAAGATAAACACGAGTCCCGTGGTGGCGAACGTCCGCGCCGCGAACGACGTGATGCCCTGCTCGCGCACGGTCTCGACCGCGAGCTTCAAGGCAACGCCCCCCACGGCGATGCCGGTTGCGTAACTCAGCACGAGCTTGGCGTCCGAGACTAGTCCGGGTTCGATATGCATGGCTCAGATCCTTCTTGCCGTCACACCCGACGGCCTTGGCCTCAAAACGTGCACGGCCGGTCTCCTGGCTCGCGGTTCACTGGGAGTCTCCGGCCTTCCCGAGCCTTGCGGCCCAGTGGCTGATCGAAGTCCCTCACCGCTTACAGTCGCGGGGGCGGCTGGGGTTTTGGGCGCCGCAACTGGGTCCGCCCATCCCCATTCCCGATTATGCTCCGGCGCTTTGCGCCGCGTCGAGCACCATGCGTCTCCTGTGTGCCCCTTTCGCCAGCCGGACGTCAAGGGCCGAAGGGCGGCCGAGAGCGTCATGACGGATAATCCCCGGCCAGCGCGCCGAACAGGATGACGGCCGCCGTGGAGGCCGCTCCGCCCCGCGCAAGCTGCTCGGCAAGTTCAGAAATGGTGGTGCGGACCAGCCGCTCATCGGGACGGCCGAGCGATTCGGCAAACAACGCCGGCGTGGTTGGGGCGAGCCCGTGCTCGATCAATTTGACGACAAGCGCCGGAAACGTCCGCCGGCCCATATAGACCACGGTCGTCGCCTCCGGATCGGCCAGCGCCGCCCAATTGAGGTCTGGCGGCAGTTCGCCAGTGACGTCCGCCCCGGTCACGAACTGCACGCGGCGCGAGGTGTGACGCCGGGTCAGCGGAATGCCGGCTTGCGCGGCGGCGACACAGGCCGAGGTGACGCCGGGAATGATCTCGTAGCCGATGCCCGCTTCACGCAGCGTCTCGAGCTCCTCCTCGAGCCGGCCAAAGATGCCGGCATCGCCCGACTTCAATCGCACCACGCGCGCACCTGTTGCGGCGTAGTCGACCAGCAGGCGGTTGACGTGGTGCTGCTTGGTCGAGGCCCGTCCCGCCCGCTTTCCCACCGCGACGAGATTGGCACCGGGCCGGGCCAGATCGAGGATCGCGCCTGAAGCAAGATCGTCATAGAGCACGACGTCGGCCTCGCGCAGGCGCGCGGCACCCTTGAGCGTGAGGAGCTCGGGATCGCCGGGGCCGGCGGAGACGAAGGAAACAAAACCGCTCACCGATCCTCCGCGATCAGATGGAAGAACGTGCCGGTGGCTTGTCCCCGCCGCGAGCCGGTCTCGGCGATGACCGCGCCTGTCGCGTCGTGCACGACCGCCAGCGGCGTGTCGGGTTGCGCCAGGATCGTCGAATAGTGGAATTCGTGGCCACGCAGGCGTGCGCCGGCCTGATGACCCGGCATCGGCGTGGCAAGCTCGGCCAGACGATAGCCCAGATGCATGCGGCGTTTGGCAAAGCTCGTCTCCAGGCCGAGCAGCCCGGTCATCTCGTGGCTGATGCCCTCGGCGTCGGTCAAAGCGGTGCCCAGCACCATATAGCCTCCGCACTCACCGTGCACCGGGCGCGTTTCGGCGAAGGCGCGCAATCCGCTGCGGAAGCGCGCATTGGCCGCGATCTTGCCGGCGTGCAGCTCGGGATAGCCGCCAGGCAGCCAGCACACATCCGCGCCCGCATCGGGGCCTTCGTCAGCCAGCGGCGAGAATGTCGAGATCTCTGCGCCCGCCGCGCGCCACGCTTCCAGCATATGCGGATAGACGAAGGAGAATGCAGCGTCACGGGCGAGCGCAATGCGCTGGCCGGGCGGCGTCACGTTGACGCCGCTTGCGGCAGGTTGCGGCGACCAGGTGGCAGCCGAACGCAGCACTGCGTCGAGATCGACATGCTCGGCGACGAAGCGCGCGGCCTCGTCGATCAGCTTGCCGATTTCCGCCTGCTCCTCAGCCTGGACCAGCCCGAGATGCCGCTTCGGCAGACTGATCTCGGCATGGCGCGGCAGCGCGCCAAACACGGTGATGCCGGCGTCCAGCAGCGCACGTCGCACGAGGGCTTCGTGGCGCGGGCTGGCAACGCGATTGAGCACGACGCCTGCAAGGCGCACACCGGGACGGTAGTCACGAAGGCCAGCGGCGATCGCCGCCGCCGTTTGCGCCTGTCCCGAGGGATCGATCACCAGCAGCACCGGCCAGTCCAGCATCTCCGCGATGTCGGCGGTCGCCCCGGTGCCGCAGACGCCACGCGCGGCGACGCCGTCGAACAGGCCCATCGAGCCTTCGGCCAGCACGACATCGGCGTCAGTGCCGCGACTGACGAGATGCGAGATCGTCCCGCGATCCATCGCCCAGCTGTCGACGTTGACCGAGGCGCGTCCGGTCGCGGCTGCATGAAACGCGGGATCGATGTAATCGGGGCCGCTCTTGAAGCACTGCACCCGCAATCCGCTGTTGCGCCAGGCGCGGGCAAGGGCCAGCGTCAGCGTGGTTTTGCCGACACCGGAGGCCGGCGCGGAGATGACGAGCCCTGCCGCCATCACGACACCTCCGGAAAGCGCGGCTCGGCGCCCACCGGGCGATAGCGGCGGTCATAGTCGGCGGCATAGAGACGGCTCTCGGAAAAATCCGCAGCGCCGAGCGTCCTTCCGACCAGGATGAGCGCGGTGCGCTCCATCTCGCCGCCGACAGCAGCATCGAGCGTTGCGAGCGTGGCGCGGACGATGCGCTGGTCGGGCCAGCTCGCGCGCCAGACGATCGCGACCGGGCAGTCCCTGCCGTAATGCGGCGTCAGCTCGGCGACGACCTTGTCGAGCAGATGGATCGACAAATGAATCGCGAGCACCGCGCCGGTGGCGGCGAAGGCGGCGAGCTTCTCGCCTTCGGGCATCGCGCTGGCGCGGCCCGGCGTGCGCGTCAGCACCACCGTCTGGGCAAGGCCGGGCAGCGTCAGCTCGGCCTCCAGCGCAGCCGCGGCGGCCGAGAAAGAGGGAACGCCAGGCGTGACCGTGTAGGGAATGCCGAGCGCGCGCAGGCGGCGGAGCTGTTCGCCCATCGCCGACCAGATCGAGAGATCGCCGGAATGCAGCCGCGCGACGTCCTGGCCGCCGGCATGTGCGGCGGCGATCTCCGCGACGATCTCGTCGAGCGAGAGTGGCGCGGTGTTGACGATGCGCGCGCCGGGCGGGCAATGCGCCAAGACGCCTTCGGGGACAAGCGAGCCGGCATAGAGACAGACCGGACAGGCGGCGATGAGGTCGCGGCCGCGCAACGTCAGCAAGTCAGGGGCACCCGGCCCGGCGCCGATGAAATGCACCGTCATGCGCCGTCTCCTTCCGCGATTGCCGCGGTCGCGGTGCGGTCCTGAGAGACCACCCGCGTCGCGATCAATCGCGCACGAGGTCCGACTGCCGCGAGAGCCGCCGCTTCGGCGACTGATCCCGTCCCGAACTTTTCCGCGATGAGCTTTGACTGCGTCGGCGTCTCGATGCTGGCCAGCATTTCGGCGGCAATCCCCTTGATCGGCACGCCGCATTCGCGCGCAAGCTGCTTCAGTGCCTCCGCGTCGGCCTTGTCGCTCACCGTCGCGATAGCGGCGAGGCCTTCGGAACCGCCGGCCGCCAGCAGGGCCTCACGCAGCGACGCCAGCGTGACGTCCCGCTTGAATCCGAGCCCGGCGACCTTCATCGGACCGCACTCCATTGCACTACCGGCCGCGCCGCCTCCCATGACCGGTAGCGGCCGAGCGGAGCGGCGTGCGCAATCTCGACCCGCATCAAGTCGCCGCCGTGGCGCTGGTGCAGCTCACCCAGCAGCGCTTCCGTCTCCAACGTTACTGAATGCGCGACCAGCCGCGTACCGGGCGAGAGCCGCGACCAGATGGCGTCGAACATCGTAATGTCGAGCCCGCCGCCGATGAAAACGGCGTCAGGCCCGTCCAGCGCAGCAAGGGCCTCAGGCGCCTTTCCCGTGATGACTGTGATTCGATGCGCCAATCCGAACGCCGCCGCATTGTTGCGGATGCTCGCAACGCGATCCTCGCGCGCTTCGATGGCGATCGCCGTCCCGTCGCACAGCGCCCACTCAACCGAGATCGAACCGGAGCCGGCGCCGATGTCCCACAGCCGTTCACCGGGATGCGGCGCCAGCGCCGAGAGCGCCAGCGCGCGCACCGGCCGCTTGGTGATCTGACCATCATGGACGAAGAGATCGTCCGATAGTCCCGAACTGCGGGGAAGGCCCTGTGCCCCTCTCGCCTCCACGGCCACCGTGACCAGGCTCCCGGCAAGATCGCCTGCGAAGCTGTCGGCGCGATGCGCGTCGATACTTTCGCGCGGCCCGCCAAGCGCAGCGAGTGTCCAGAATGCCGAGGCACCCCATCCGCGCGCCGTCAGCCATTTCGCAAGATCACCGGCCGCCTTCGCGTCGCGCACGAGGCAAATGATGCGTGCACCTTGCGCCAGATGCGGCACGAGACGCTCGAATGGCGCGGCGTGCAGGCCAAGGCACGCCACGGACTCAAGACGCCAGCCCAAGCGCGCGGCTGCGAGCGAAAACGTTGACGGCGCGGAATGCGCGATCCACTCGCCCGCGTCCAGCTTTTCGGCGAGGCTCGCGCCAGCGCCGAACCAGAACGGGTCGCCGGAGGCGAGCACGACCGTTGGCACGCCGCGGCGGCTCAGCACGATCTCTGCATCGAACGGCACCGGCCATGGACGGCCGCGCCCGGTCGCGCCGGCTAGTGCAAGATGCCGTTCACCGCCAAAGACAGTTTCGGCATCACCAAGCGCCTTTCGGCTTGCTTCCGACAGGCCGGCGAGGCCATCTTCGCCGATACCGATGATGGTCAGCCAGGGATCAGCCATGACGCGCGCCCTCATTCTGGGCGGAACGGCCGACGCGAGCCTGCTCGCGGCTGAGATCGCGCGTGCCGGCATTAACGCCGTGTATTCTTATGGCGGCCGCACCCGCGCGCCCGCCGGTCAGCCGTTGCCGACGCGGATCGGCGGTTTTGGCGGCGTGAGCGGTCTTGTCGATTACATTGGTCGGGAAGGCATCACGCATGCGATCGACGCGACCCATCCCTTTGCCGCAGAGATGAGCCGCAATGCGGTTGCGGCATGCGCGGAGACCGGCACGCCGCTGATCGCTCTCGAACGTGCGCCCTGGACCAAAGTGCCCGGCGACAATTGGGTCGAAATACCTGATGTCAACGCCGCGGTCGCCGCACTGCCCGAGGCGGCGGCAAATGTGTTCCTCGCCATCGGCCGCCAGCACATCGCACCGTTCGCGACCAGGCCGCAGCACGCCTACACGCTGAGATTCGTCGATCCGCCCGAGGCGCCGCTGCCCTTCGCCGCGGACATCGTCGTGTCGCGTGGGCCGTTCACGCTTGAGGCCGAGCTGGAGATGCTGCGCGCGCGAGGCATCACCCGGATCGTGGCCCGCAATTCCGGTGGCAACGGCGCGCGCGCCAAGATCGACGCTGCGCGGGTACTCGGCCTGCCGGTGATCATGATCGCACGACCGCAACTGCCGGAACGATTGCGGGTCGAGAGCGTGGCCGAGATCATGCAGTGGCTCGGTCATCGCACCTGCCTCGGCGCATAGACCCAGCGGCCGACGCGGCGTGTCTGCGAGTTGCCGACGATCACCAGCGTGCGCATGTCGGCCATCTCGGGTCTAGCTTCGTTCAGCCTGACGGTCTCGATCCTTTCATCGGCGGCGCTGATCGCGCGCGCAAAAATCACAAGACGCTCGCCACAGCCGGCCTCGTTCAGCACCGCAAGCGCACGGCCAAATCCTTCCGGCCGGCTCGCCGAGCGCGGGTTGTACATCGCAATCGCAAAATCGGCTTCCGCGGCGAGCCGCAGGCGCCTCTCGATCACCGCCCAAGGCTTGAGATTGTCGGAGAGATTGATCGCACAGAAATCATGGCCGAGCGGCGCGCCCGCCCGCGCGGCAGCCGCCAGCATCGCGGTGATGCCGGGCAGCACACGGATCGGCAGCTCCTGCCATTGCGGCGCCTGTTCGAGCGCCTCGAACACGGCGGAGGCCATCGCGAAGACGCCGGGATCTCCGGAGGACACGATGACGACTTGCCCGCCTTCGGCCGCGAGCCGCAAGGCCTCGCTCGCGCGCTGCAGCTCTTCGCGATTGTCGGAGGGATGCAGCTTGAGTCCCGATCGCGGCGGCACGCGCGCGACATAGGGCGCGTAGCCCAGAATGTCGGTCGCGGCGGCAAGCGCGGCGGAGACTTCGGGCGTCACCAGCGCATCGCTGCCCGGTCCGAGGCCTGCGATGGTCAGCGTGCCCGTCATTCGGGGGCGTCCGGATGCCGGCCCTTGCCGTGCACGAGCACGATCGCGAAGTAGGGGCAATCGGCGGCATCGATCTCGGCGAGCCGCACCACGCGCTCGCCCGGCATGGTGCCGCGCTCGACCAACCAGGCGTCGTCCAGCCGTCCGGCGGACGCGAGCGCGCGGCGCACCTTTGCGAGATTGCGCCCGGTCTTCATGATCACGAGCGCATCGGAATCGCGCATGCGTCGTTCGAGCTCGTCCTCGGCGAGCGTGCCCATGAGCACCGTCGTCACGTCATCACCGAGCGCGATCGGCTGTCCCACGCCGTTCCAGCAGCCGACCATGCCGGGAATGCCGGCGATCACCTCGATCTCGACGCGGCCCTGCAGGCGCGTGTGCAGATGCATGAAGGAGCCGTAGAAGTAAGGATCGCCTTCGCAGAGCACGACGACATCGACCGCGCGCGCCAGCCGCGCCAGACGTTCCGCCCATTCGTCGTGGAAGCCGGCAAGCAGCTGGACATATTCAGGCGTGTCGAAGGCGATCTCGGTCGTAACAGGATATTCCATGGGATATTCGGTGACGTCGGCCGCCAACATGCCCTCGACGATGCGGCGTGCCTGACCGGGCCGGCCCTTCTTGCGGAAATACGCGACATGCCTCGCGCCGCGCACCGTGCGGTCGGCGCGCACGCTCATCATATCAGGATCACCGGGGCCGAGACCGCAGCAGATGATGCGTCCCATCGCTATTCGCTCCGGCTCGCCAACGCGTTCACGGCGGCGACCGTGATCGCGGACCCACCGAGGCGGCCTTCGACCGTGAGCGCGGCGACCTTCGGATCGGCCATCAGCGCAGCCTTGGATTCGGCCGCGCCGACAAAGCCGACGGGACAGCCGATGATCGCCGCGGGCCGCGGGCAGCTCCGGTCCTCCAGCATGTTGAGGAGATGAAACAACGCGGTCGGCGCGTTGCCGATCGCCACGACCGCGCCGTCGAGATGCGGCCGCCATAGCTCCAGGGCCGCAGCCGAACGGGTGTTGCGCATGGACTGCGCGAGCGCGGGAACGGTCTCGTCGCCCAGGGTGCAGATGACAGCGTTCGCCGCAGGAAGCCGCGCGCGCGTAATTCCTTCGGAGACCATGCGCGCGTCGCACAGGATCGGTGCGCCCTTCTGCAAGGCCGCGCGCGCAGCCACCGCCATGCCTGATGTGAAGCGGATATGCGCTTCGAGGCCGACCATGCCGGCGGCATGGATCATCCGCACCACCACCTGCTCCTCGTCCGGCGTGAAGCGCGCAAGATCGGCTTCGGCCCGGATGGTCGCAAAGGACTGCCGGTAGATCGCCGCGCCGTCGGTCTCGTAAATGTGCGGCATCAGTGCCCTCCCATCAGGATGGAGGGATCTCTGACGATGTCGTCGCGGTTCAACCCCCGCAGGATGGGCTCATCGCGCGTCGACCCCGCACGCACGAGGTCGAAGCCGGCGCTGGTCGCAACCAGAGTGATGGCGGCGGGACCGGAATGGGCGCAGCCCTTGGCACAGCCGGAGACGTGGAGCCGTGCGGCCGCGCCGATGTTCGGCGCCAGGGCCGCGGCAAGGTCGCGGGTATCGGCATGCGCCTCGCGACAGCGTGGCGCACCGCTACAGGCGATGACGCGCAGCGCAGGGTCGTAGGCCTCGGTGATAAGACCGGTCGCGCTCGGCATCGCGCGCTTGCCCTCGCTCAAAACCATCCGCCACGGCGTCATGCGCAGCGCATGTCCGCAACCGGCGAACTGGTTGAACGTTGCATGCGCCATCTGTCCGAAGGCGACGCCAACCATCGCACCTTGCGCATAGAGGCCGGGACGCGCCGCGGCCATAATCGGCGCCGGCTCGGCCTCGCTGCGCAATTCCGCGGGCAAAATTGCACCAGTGGCAAGATGCGCCGCCATCCGCCCTCGCCCGCCTCTGGCGCCGCCCGAGGTCACGAACCAGTCGGCGAATGCGAGAGCGGTGATCACGGCCTCGCCACGCGCGACGGAGCGGCCGAGTTTGGCGCCATCTGCCCGCACCAGCAGGCCGCCGGACTGATCGCGCTCGATCCGCACGTCCGCGGAATCGCCCGCCAACACGCGTGAGGTGCCGTCATCGATGGCGAAGCCGAACTTGGTTGGAAGTTCGAGCGTGCTATCTGCAAGCGCCTCCTCGAGCTCGGCGGCGAGCGATTGGGTTGCGTCCCCGCTACGCCAGAACGGCGTCACGAGGATGTTGCGACGGGATTCGGTGTCGGCGTCCGGGTCGAGCAGCGCCAGTTGCGAAAGGCCGTCGAGCAGCAGCCTGTGGCTGGTCTCGTTGACGCCCCTGATCTGGAGATTCGCCCGGCTGGTCACGTCGATCAGGCCGTTGCCATGGCGCTCGGCAAGATGGGCCAGTCCGGAGATCTGTGCCGCGTCGAGCCGCCCGCCGAACGGACGCACGCGGACCACGAGCCCGTCGCCCGATTGCATCGGGCGCAGCGCGCCGGGACACCAGCCCTTGACCACCGAAGCGCTCATGAGGCCTCCCGCAGCGCAGCCGCAATCGAATTGCGGCGCGTTCGCCATAGCGAGGCCTCGTGCAGGCGCGTGAAACACGACTCCATCGCGACGAGTGCCGCCGGGTTTTCGCGGGCCATGAAGGCCCGGACGTCCTCACTGCCGAGCGTCGCATCGTAGTAGAGGTCGAACAGATGCGGCGGCACGGCGCCGGCCAGATGCGCGAAGGCGGCCATGTGCTCGAGCGTTGCAGTGATCTCGGCCGCCCCGCGAAATCCGTGGCGCATCATGCCCGCGATCCAGGCCGGATTGGCCGCGCGCGCGCGTACCACCCGCGAGATTTCCTCGGTCAGCGTACGCGCATGCGGCTGCTCGGGGCGCGTCGCATCGAGATGATAGAGCGATGGTCCTGTCGCACCGAGATGGGCTGCGGCGGCCGCAATGCCGGCCTCATGCGCGGCATAGTCGGCCGCGAGCAGAAGATCGGTTTCCGGCAGATCCTGCACGTGCACAAAAGCATCGGCCGATGCGAGCCGCTTCTCGATCCCGGCACGATCGAGCCTGATCTCGCCGTCGGCCGAGAACGCCCATGACGAGGCCGAGAGCCACGCTTCGCCGGCGGCCTCGCGCGTCTCGGGCGTGAAGGCGTCCGGGATTGCCGAGAGGCCCACACCGTATTGTCCGGGACGCGGCGCGAACACGCGCGATGTGCGATGGCGATATGGATTTTCATCGCCCTCGTCCTCCCGGGCCGACAGCGCCTCGGCTGCCGCCTCGAACAATTGCGCAAGGCCCGAGAAGACGTCGCGAAACAGGCCCGAGACACGCAGCGTGACGTCGATGCGGGCCCGGCCAAGCTCGGCAGGCGCGATGATGTCGTAGCCGGTCACACGGCCGGAAGCGTGATCCCAGCGCGGCGCAAGACCAGCCAGATGCAGCGCCATGGCAAACTCTTCGCCTGCGGTGCGCATCGTCGCCGAGCCCCAGAGATCGACGACAAGGCCCTTCGGCCAGTCGCCGTGATCCTGCAAATGGCGGCGCAGCAGCTCTTCCGCGAGCTTGATGCCTTGAGCATGCGCCGACGGCGTCGGCACCGCGCGCGGATCGACGGCAAAGAGATTGCGTCCCGTAGGCAGCACGTCCTGGCGGCCGCGATAGGGTGAGCCTGACGGCCCCGGCGCCACGCGCTGTCCTGCAAGCGCGGCCCGCAAGGCGTCGCGTTCCGCGTCGCCGCAGGGGCCGCGGCCGAACACGTGGAGGCCGTCGCCGAACTGACTTTCCTTGAGATCGCAGACGAAGCGATCGATCCGCGGGATCGCTTCGGCCGGCGCGGCCGCTGCATCGAGGCCAAGATCGTCTTCGAGGCCGGCCGCGCGCGCCTCGTCACGGATCGCGGCGATCAGACGCTGGCGGCGGCCGGGATCGAGGCCATCGGCCGTCGAGTACTCGTCGAGGAGCTGTTCGAGCCTGCGCAGCCCGTCCGGCACCGCTGATGCTGCGAGCTGCGGCGGCATATGGCCGATCGTGACGGCACCCAGGCGACGCTTGGCCTGCGCGGCCTCGCCGGGATCGTTGACGATGAAGGGATAGATGATCGGCAGATCGCCAATCAGGGCTTCCGGCCAGCACGCCTGCGACAGCGCCACGGATTTTCCGGGCAGCCATTCCAGCGTGCCGTGCGCGCCCATGTGCACGACGGCATCACAGCCCTGCGCTCGGAGCCAGAGATAGAACGCGACATAGGCATGGCGCGGCGTGCGGGCGAGATCGTGATAGTCGGCATCGCGCGTGGTCGCATCGCCACGCTCCGGCTGAACCGCGATGATCGACCGGCCGCATTGAATCGCGGCGAAATGGAACGCGCCGTCGCGACAACCCGGATCCTTCTCCGGCGCGCCCCAGGCTTGCGCGAGATCATCCTGCAAGACTTGCGGAAGGCGCGACAGCGCCGCACGGTAATCGGCAACGCTCCAGCTCAGGGTCTGCTTGAGCAGCGTCTCGCCAAGTCCATGGACAGGCGCAATATCGAAGCCGGTCTCCGCGAGGTCGGACACCAGGGCCTCGACCGAGGCTAGCGCATCGAGACCCACCGCGTGCGCGATCTGATGCGGGCGGCCCGGATAGTTGGAGAGCACGAGTGCCATGCGCTTGTCGGCGGCCGGCTTCTCGGCAAGGCGACGCCAGGCCGCAACGCGCGCGGCGACGGCCTTCACGCGCTCCCCGTCGGGCCTGTGTGCCAGATGCGAAAATTGCAAATCGGGATCGCGCATCGCTGCCGACTTGAAGCTCACCACGCCCGCAAACAGGCGGCCGTCGACCTCGGGCAGCACCACATGCATCGCGAGGTCGCCGGGCGACAGGCCGCGGAGAGAACTCGCCCAGTCCTCGCGGCGTGCCGTGGAGAGCGCGACCTGGAATACCGGGCAGGATGCGGCATCGAACGGCGTCGTGCCGTCGTCGCCCATCGCCGAGAACGCCGTCGCATTGACGATCGCGGCCGGAGGATTTTGCGCCAGATACTCGCGCAACCAATCCGCAACCCCCGCGGCTTTCAGCGAGGTGACGAACACACCATGCGCGTCGAACCCCTTCTCGCGCAATGCGGCGATCAGGGCATCGACCGGGCCAGTGTCGGCCGCGGTGAGATAGGAGCGATAGAAGGCCACGAGCGCTCGCGGCCTGCCCTCACCCAACGCCGGCGCGGCAATGACACCGCGCGCCGGATCGTAAAAGCCCATCTCGGGAACGGTCGTCTCCCCGATCACGGGGCCGGCATAGAGGCCCGAGGCCAGTGCAAGCTGCGCGATCGCGGCTTGCGATGCGACGGGGCCGCCGGTGTCGCAGAGCACCTTGAGCCGTCGCAGCGTCGAGACCGGCAGGGTCGAATATTCATCTAGCCGCGCGTCGTCGCGGCCGTCGGCCGGCAATACGGCCAGCACGATGCCGCGCTCCTTCGCCAGTTGCTGCAGGGCCGCGAGCCCATACGACCAATAGGATTCCCCGCCGATCAGACGCACGAGGATGCCGCGCGCCTGCGCCAGCGTGCGTTCGATATAGGTGTCGACGGAGAGCGGATGACGGAGTTCGGCGAGATTGACGAGCCGTAGCGACGGCAGGCTGTTGCGGCCACGGCGCCAGCCGGCCGCGAATGCGGCAAGATCGGAATCCGAATACGAGAGCACCACGAGATCGGCCGGGTCCTGGCCGATGTCCCTTGGTATCGCGGTCTCCTCGAGACCGCGGCTCTCGCGGAAGACGACGTGCATCAGATGCTGAGTCCTGCCCTGATCGCGGCCTCGTCGATATCGCCGTGCTCGCCGATCACGACGAGCTTTGATCGCCTCGCACCCACGCCCCAAGGCTTGTCGAACTGGTGGCGCACGCGCTCGCCGACCGCTTGCAGCAAGAGGCGCATCGGCTTGCCTTCCATCGCGATGTAACCTTTGACGCGCAGCACATTCTGCTCGCGCGCCAGACGCTGAACGGATGCAACCAGCGCGTCGATATCGGTGACCTCAGGAAGATCGATCACGACGGACGCAAAATCGTCGTGCTCGTGATCCTCCTCGCCGTCGTGATGCGAGGGACGCGCGGCGAGATCGTTCTCGGCGGCAGCACCGAGACCGAGGATGAGACGCGCGTCGATCGCGCCGTCGGTGATCGCAAGCATCGGGACGCGACGCGGCATCTCGGCGGTGATCGCCGCCTTGGCCGCTTCGAGACCTGCCGCGCCCGCAAGGTCCGCCTTGGTCAACAGCACGATATCGGCGCAGGCGATCTGGTCCTCGAACACTTCCGACAGCGGGGTCTCGTGATCGAGATTTTCATCGGCCGCACGCTGCGCCTCGACGGCCGCAGGGTCGGGCGCGAAACGGCCGGCGGCGACAGCTTCGGCGTCGGCCAGCGCGATCACGCCGTCGACCGTGATGCGCGAACGGATCTCCGGCCAGTCGAATGCCTTCAGCAGCGGCTTGGGCAACGCCAGGCCCGAGGTCTCGATCAGGATGTGATCGGGCCGCACCGGCCGCGACAGCAGCTTCTCCATGGTCGGAATGAAATCGTCAGCGACGGTGCAGCAGATGCAGCCATTCGCGAGCTCGATGATGTTCTCTTCCGGGCAATTCGCATCGGCGCAGGATTTCAGAATTTCGCCATCGACGCCCTCGCTGCCGAACTCGTTGACGAGCACCGCGAGCTTCCTGCCGTTGGCATTGGCAAGCAGATGCTGGATCAGCGTGGTCTTGCCGGAGCCGAGAAAGCCCGTGACGACCGTGACCGGGACTTTTGCGAGCGAATTCATTCGGCGGCCTCCGGCACGATGGCCAAGGGGAAAATGGGGGGAATGCGGGCAAGCGATTGCTTGCGGAATATCTCCGGGCGGCTGCGCCAGGGCACGAGGCCATCGGGTGCGGCCGCATAGGCCGCGGCGCCCGCGACCACGTCGCTCGCATGCGCATCCGAGAGGCGACCATAGACATAGGACCAGCGGCCGGGTGCGCTGAGCGCGACCGAGCAACCCTGGTTGCACGCAGACAGGCATTCGACGGGAACCACGCTGACGCCGTCGGGCACACCGGCCTCGAGGATCGCACCATGCAGGCGCTTGCCGGGAGTCGTCTCGCCCTCGCCAAGGGTCTCGCCGGCACGGCAGGTGATGCAGACATGAAGTGTGACGGTCATCGCTTCTTCCAGAATAAACAGCGGGAAGCGAAGAGGCCCACGAACCGTTCTTGCGAAGGCCCGTTTCCCCGTCGCGGAACACCCCGTCCGCCGGTCCAAAATCGTCCGCGCTGGCAGGTCTCCCGGCTTGCGGAGCAGGGTTTCCCCTTCGATCCCCGCCTTCCCGATCCCCAAGAGGGGTCAGTGGCTTCGGGCATCTCTCCGGTCACGGTCGCGGGGGCGGCTGCATTTTGGAACCAAATCTTGCCGATTCGGACCCTATCGCATTCCCTCTTCGCCTGTCGTAGGACAGGAACCAACGCCGGGCCACCATTTGCCCCCGACCGCCTCTTGTCAAGCCGAAGGACCCCGTCCGATGACGTCAGAACCGGATACCCAGACGGCCGACCAAACCGACGCCCGCCACGCCTCGAAAATGGCGAAGAAGAAGGCCGCCCGCGACAAGATCATGGCGACCAAGAGCGGCGAAAAGGGCCTCATCATCGTCCACACCGGCGCCGGCAAGGGCAAGTCCTCCTCCGCGTTCGGCATGATCGTCCGCTGCGTCGCCCATGGCTTCCCCTGCGCGGTCGTACAGTTCATCAAGGGCGCCTGGGACACCGGCGAGCGCCGCATGCTCACCGGCCATTTCGGCGACCTCTGCCAGTTCCACGCCATGGGCGAAGGCTTTACCTGGGAGACGCAGGACCGCGCCCGCGACATCGCGGCCGCGCGCGCCGGCTGGGACAAGGCCAAGGAGCTGATCCTCGACCAGAATCTCCGCATGGTCGTGCTCGACGAGATCAACATCGCGCTGCGCTACGACTATCTCGACATCGCCGAGGTTGTCGAATTCCTCACGACGCAGAAGCCGCCGATGACGCATGTCGTGCTCACCGGACGCAACGCCAAGGACGAGCTGATCGAGATCGCCGATCTCGTCACCGAGATGACGCTGGTCAAGCATCCCTTCCGCTCCGGCATCAGGGCGCAAGCCGGCGTCGAGTTCTAAGAACTCGCGATGGCGCGCGCATTGATGATCCAGGGGGCCGGCTCGGACGTGGGCAAGTCGCTCATCGTTGCCGGCCTCGCGCGCGCCTTTGTGCGACGCGGCCTGCGCGTGCTCCCGTTCAAGCCGCAGAACATGTCGAACAATGCGGCCGTCACCATCGACGGCGGCGAGATCGGCCGCGCCCAGGCACTCCAGGCACTGGCTGCTCGGGTCGAGCCGCACACCGACATGAATCCGGTGCTGCTCAAGCCCGAGACGGATGTCGGCGCGCAGGTGATCGTGCAGGGAAAACGCATCGCGACCGCGCGTGCGCGTGAATATGCGGCGATGAAACCGTCATTGATGGGCGCCGTGCTGGAGAGCTTCGAGCGGCTGAAGGCGCGCGCAGATCTCGTGCTGGTGGAGGGCGCCGGCAGCCCGGCCGAGGTGAACCTGCGCAAGGCCGACATCGCCAATATGGGCTTTGCGCGCAAGGCCGATGTGCCGGTCGTGCTGGTCGGCGACATCGACCGCGGCGGGGTCATCGCGCAACTCGTCGGCATCAAGACGGTGATCGACCCGGATGACGCCGCGATGATCCAGGGATTTGTCATCAACAAGTTCCGCGGCGATCCCACGCTGTTCGACGACGGCTACAGGCTGATCGAACAAAAGACCGCATGGCGCGGCTTCGGCGTGCTGCCCTGGTTCGCGCGCGCCGGCGAGCTGCCGGCCGAGGATGCGCTGGGCCTGAGCGATGCGCGCAAGCCGGGCCAATGCAAGATCGCCTGTCTCGCGCTGTCGCGGATCGCCAATTTCGACGATCTCGATCCGCTCAAGCTCGAGCCTGGCGTCGATCTCGTGATGGTGCGGCCGGGCGAAGCCATCGCCGGCGACGTGCGCCTCGTCATCATTCCCGGTTCGAAATCCACCCGCGGCGACCTCGCCTTCCTGCGCGCCCAGGGCTGGGACATCGATCTCCTGGCGCATCACCGCAGAGGCGGCCATGTGCTCGGCCTCTGCGGCGGATATCAGATGCTCGGACGCAGCGTCACGGATCCCGATGGGATCGAGGGCCCCGCGGGCGACACAGCGGGTCTCGGGCTTCTGGATGTCGCGACGGTGATGAGCCCGGAGAAGACGCTGACGCGTGTCGCGGCCGTGCATGCCGCGACGGATCAGCCGATCGAGGCTTATGAAATCCACATCGGGCGCACCGATGGGCCGGATCGCGCGCGGCCATTCGCAAGGCTGAATGGCGAACCGGAAGGCGCGATCTCGCGCGACGGACGCGTGCAAGGCAGCTATCTGCACGGCCTGTTCACGTCGGATGATTTCCGCAAGGCGTTTTTGGCGAAGCTCGACATTCCTGCCGGCGACGTGCCCTATCACGCCAGGGTCGAAAGCGCGCTCGATGCCCTCGCCAATCACATCGAAGCTCATCTCGACGTCGACGGCCTGCTCGCGCTAGCGCGCTAGAGCCTCGGCCAGGCGCGACCATTCGGATTCGCCGCCCGGAAGCCCGAGGCGCAGCCAATTCGGCTCTCGCGCGAACACGCGCGACCAGATATGGCGACGCGCCAGCTTCTCCTGCGCGGCAAGCGCGCCAGGCGTCCCGTAGAGACGAAACAGCTGCGTCCCGCCAACGAGCGTCCAGCCTTGCGACCGCACCATGCCATCGAGACGAACGCAGTCCCGCGCGAGCCGCGCGGACGTGGCCTCGGCCCAGGTATCATCACGCAGAGCTCGGCAGCCGATCGCGATCGCCGCTCCCGAGACCGGCCAAGGCCCCAACATCGCCGCGATCCTGCTGATGTCGGACGAATTGCCGAGCGCGAAGCCGAGCCGCAGGCCGGCAAGGCCGTAAAACTTTCCGAAGGAGCGCAGAATCAACAGCCCCGGCCGATCCTCGGATGCAAGCGATAGCTGCGGGGCCACATCGGCAAAACTCTCGTCGACGACGAGACGGCCGACGCGCGGCAGCACCGCCAGCAAATCCTTTGGCGTATGACATCGGCCGTCGGGATTGTTGGGATTGACAACAATGGCGAGGTCGGCGCCCACCAGCGCGTCGAGTTCCCCGACCTCCTGGACCTCCCAGCCCGCAGCCGAGAGGACCCCGGCATATTCGTTGTAGGTCGGCGCGAGGATGCGCGCGCGGCCGGGCAGCGCGAGTTGCGGCAGCAGTTGAATCGCGGCCTGTGCGCCGCCGAGCGCGACAACCGCCGCGCTCGTGCGATAAGCGTGCCGCGCCGCCTGATGCAGCGCCTCGATCTCGCCGCGGGACGGCAACGCGCTCCACGCGCGCGCGCTCACCTCGCCCACGGGATAAGGCAGGCGGTTGATCCCGGTCGACAGATCGATCCAATCCTCCGCGCGACCGCCGAAACGCTGCTGGGCCTGATCGAGATTTCCACCGTGCTCGCGCATGCGCTGTTCTTTCACGCGAAGGCCAGGATCGCAAGGACACCGGCGAGCAGCAGCATGGCGCGGCGGTAAACCGTCAATCCCCGATCGATATCGGCAGCAAGCGGATCGCGCGCACCCTCATTCAGCCATGGCTCGATTGTGGTGCTGCCGCGATAAATCCGTGGACCGCTGAGCCGCACACCAAGCGCACCCGCCATCGCTGCTTCCGGCCAGCCGGCATTGGGCGATCGATGTCGGCGTGCATCGCGCATCATGCACGACAGCGCCTCCGATCGCCGTGGCGCCAGCAGCACGAACAGACATCCGGTCAGCCGCGCCGGAATGACATTGGCGACATCGTCGATGCGCGCCGCTGCCCAGCCGAAGGCTTCGTGGCGTTCGCTGCGATGGCCGATCATGGAGTCCAGCGTGTTGATCGCCTTGTAGCCCAAAATGCCGGGCAAGCCGAACAGCGCGCCCCAGAACACCGGTGCGACGATGCCGTCGGAGGCATTCTCGGCGAGGCTCTCGATCGCCGCACGCGCGATCCCGGCCTCGTCGAGCGCTGCGGGATCGCGGCCAACGATGCGCGAGACCGCGTAGCGTGCGGCGGCGATGTCACCGGCCCGCATCGGGTTTGCGACGGCAGCAACGTGGTCGTGCAACGAGCGCAGCGCAACCAACGGCCAGCCGAGGACGCCGACCAGCACGATCTGGATCCAGCCTAAGGGAAGCAAGGATTGAACTGCCCAGCCGAGGGCGACGGAGAGCGCGATCACCGCGAGCGCTCCGGCAAGACCAGCGGCGCGGCGAAATGCCGGCGGATCGGACCGTCGATTCCAGGCGTTATCGATGGCAGAGATCAGCCGGCCCAGCCACGTGACGGGATGGCCGATGTGCGCGAACAACCACGACGGCCAGCCCAACAGGGCATCCACCGCCATCGCCACCGCCATCGCACCCGCAAAACCCACAGCCGCCTCCTGTCCCGCCCCTGTTGCGCAAACCACGACCAGAGCGCAAGTCCCCGATTGGCGGATTTCGGCTTTGTTTTTGGTCGCGTTTGGTGATTAGTCAGGCCCACAGGAGACCTTTATGACCGTCATCTTGATCACGGGCGGAGCGCGATCGGGCAAGAGCAAGCGCGCGGAAATGCGCACGCGCGCCTTTCCCGGGCAGCCGGTCTATGTCGCGACGGCCGAGGCTCTCGATGCCGAAATGGAGGCGCGCATCGCGAGGCATCGCGCGCGCCGCGGAACCGACTGGATCGAACGCGAAGTGCCGCTCGATCTCGTCCCCGCGCTGGTCGCAACCGACGGCGGCGGCGCGCGGCTCGTCGATTGCCTGACGTTGTGGCTCTCCAACCTCATGCATGCGGAGCGCGATTGGGAACGAGAGGTGAGCGAGTTTGCCGGCGCCCTGCCCCGCTTGAAAAGCCCCGTCGTTCTCGTCACCAATGAAGTCGGCCTCGGCATCGTGCCCGACAACGCGCTGGCGCGCAGCTTTCGCGACGCCGCCGGGATCATGAACCAGATCATCGCTGATGTCGCCGACGAGGTCGAATTCATCGTCGCCGGCCTACCGATGAAACTGAAATGATGCCGCGCGACCAATTCTTGCCCGACGTCATCGCCGATCTCAGGACGGCGGCATCGTTCATGACGATCCTCCCGGTCGCTCCTTCGAAGCCCGCAGCTGACGGCACCGTCGCGCGCGCGACCTGGGCGCTGCCCGTCGCGGGACTGCTGGTCGGCCTTGCCGGCGCCTTGGTCTACAAGCTCGCGAGCCGGTTCGGTCTGACACCGAGCCTCGCCGCCCTGCTCGCGTTGGCCGCGACCGCCCTCGTCACCGGCGCGCTGCACGAGGACGGCCTTGCCGATACCGCCGACGGGCTCGGCGGCGGCCGCACCCGCGAGCGCAAGCTCGAGATCATGCGCGACAGCCGGATCGGCACCTATGGCGTCTGCGCGCTGATCCTGTCGTTCGGCCTACGCTGGAGCGCGCTTGCGGCAATCGCCAATCCGTGGGCGGTCGCGCTCGCGCTGTGCGCTGCGCATACTGCGGCCCGCGCCGGCTTGCCGGCATTCATGTCGCAGGTCGCGCCTGCGCGACCTGACGGCCTGTCGGCGGGCGCCGGATCACCGCCGGGCCGCAGCGTTGCGATCGCCTTCGCCGTTGGAACCCTCGCGCTCACGCTCGCGCTTGGGCCGGGCAAGGCGCTGGTGAGCCTGATCCTGCTCTCCCTCGCCGGCCTGATGCTGGCGCGACTTGCCATCCGCCAGATTGGCGGGCAGACCGGCGACATCCTCGGCGCGTTCGAGCAGACCGGCGAGATTCTGATCCTGCTAGTTGCCGCAGCTTTCCAGATCGGAGGGTGACGCGATGGTCCAATTCGACGACACCTTCCGCCAGCACTTGCGGGAGCTGTTCGTGTGGCGTCGCGACGTGCGCCGCTTTCGCGCCGATCCGCTGCCGGATGGCGCCATCGATCGCCTGATCGAGACGGCCTGTCTCTCGCCTTCGGTCGGCCTCAGCCAGCCCTGGCGCTTCGTCATCGTCGACGACGTCGCGCGGCGTCGCGCCGTAATCGACGACTTCAAAGCGTGCAACGCCGACGCATTGAATGCCTATGCCGGTGAGCGCGCAGCGCGCTATGCCACGCTGAAACTCTCGGGTCTCGAACAGGCCCCGGGTCACCTCGCCGTGTTCGCGGACAAGGCCAGCGACACCGGTCACGGCCTCGGCCGCGCGACGATGCCGGAGACGACGGAATATTCCGTGGTCGCGGCGATCACCGCGATGTGGCTCGCCGCGCGCGCCGAGGGCATCGGGCTTGGCTGGGTCTCGATCCTCCGTCCGGATCGCATCCACGCCATTCTCGACGTGCCCGACACCTGGAAATTCATCGCCTATCTCTGCATCGGCTATCCGGAAATCGAATGCGACCGGCCCGAGCTGGAACAGGCGAAGTGGGAGCAGCGGCGCGGCGCAGCGGAATTCACGCTGCTGCGTTAATCAGGCCACGTCGGAAATCCGTCGTCATTGCGTGCGGCTGCCGGCGTAGGGAATACGGTATCGGGCTGCCAAACGTGCGAATGAACAGTCACAAACGCATTTTTTCATCAATTGTGGACGCCGGCTGTTCGCGCTAAGCATCGGGTTGGGGCAAACCATCATGCAAAGACATCCATGACCGAACGGCCTTCCGCTCTCGCGGTGGATCGCCGCGGGTTCATTCGGCTTGCGGGCACGACCGCTGCGGGCTGGCTGGCGCTCGGCGCAACATCTGATCGCATGCGCGTCGTCGCATCGCTGACCGCATTGCGGCTCGACGACGAATTGACCAGAAGAAGCATGATCGACAGCCCTACCTCTCGCCTGGGCGGCCTCATCGTGGGCTTGAGGCAGCGAGGCTGGGTCGAAGGCGTCAATTTCCGCTTCGAGCTCCGTTCGACCTTCGGCGCACCGGATAGGCTGAAGACCGCGGTGCAGGAATTGCTGGCGCTCAATCCGGATGTGATCCTGACCGGCTCGACGGTCGAAACCGCGGCCGTCCTGGAAGCCACCAAAACCATCCCGATCGTGTTCGCGACCGCGAACGATCCCGTCGGCAACGGCTTCGTCGAAAGCCTGGCCCATCCGGGCGGCAACGTGACCGGCTTCACCAACAGCACGGCCGAGATGGGCGGCAAATGGCTTCAGCTCATCCGGGAGGCCGTGCCGGATCTTGCGCGTGTCGGCATCCTGTTCAACCCGGCGACCACACCTCGCGGCGGCCGCTTCTTCCTCGATTCCATCGAGCAAGAGGCAGCCCTGTCCGGCGTGTCCGTGGTCCCCGCCCCCGTGAGCGCGCCGACGGAGATCGACGAAGCCGTCAGGCGCTTTACCGAACCGCCCAAGGCGGCGATGATCGCGCTCGTCGACAGCTTTCTGGTGGTCAACCGGCAGGCGATCATCGCAGCAACCGCCAAATATCGCGTGCCCACGATTTATCCGTTCCATTATTTCATGGATGCGGGCGGGCTGATGAGCTACGGGCCGACGCTCGAAGTGCGCTCGGCTGACTATGTCGATCTCATCCTGCGCGGCACCAAGGCCGGCGATCTGCCGGTGCAATCGCCGCGAAAATACGAACTCCTGATCAACCGCACGGTCGCCCGCACGCTGGATCTGACGATACCATTCACGCTGCTCGCGCGCGCCGACGAGATCCGCGAGTGAACGAGACGATCGACCAGGGAGATTTGCGGCCACCTCCCGGCCGGCTGTTCCGCAAATACCTCTACTCGATCGTCGCGCTCGCCTTTGCCGCGCTCGCCATCAACACCGGCTTCGACGTCTGGTTCTCCTATCGCGAGCAGAAGCAGCTCCTGGCGGCGACCCAGCGCGAGCAGGCCGCAAGCGCCGCCATCCAGATCGGCCAGTTCATCGGCCAGATCGAAAACCAGATCAGATGGCTCTCGCGCCTGCCCCCGGAACTGTCCACGAACGAGGACCAGCGCCTGAACGCCATCCGCCTCCTGCGCCTCTCGCCTGCGATTGCGGAAATCGCCGAGCTCGACGCCCAAGGCCGCGAGCAGGTGCGCGTGTCGCGCCGTGTCGCGGACAGGATCGGCAGCAAGGCCGACCTCTCCGCTTCGCAGGCCTTCCGCGGCGCGAATGAAAGCCGCGCCTATTACGGGCCGGTCTACTTCCTCGGCGACACCGAGCCGTTCATGACGCTCGCCACGCGCGGGACCGGCCTCACGCCCGATGTGATTGTCGCCGAAGTTAATCTTCGCTTCATCTGGGACCTCGTCGCCGGGATCAGGGTCGGCAACACCGGCAAGGCCTATGTGGTCGATCGGATGGGGCTGTTGATCGCGCATCCCGATCTGTGGCCGGCATTGCGCCGCAGCGATCTCTCCGGCCATGCCGACGTCCGCGCCGCGCTCGATGGCGTCGGGCCGCCCTCGGGCGGCCTGGTCAAGGAGGATCTGTCCGGTCAACGCGTGCTGTCGACCTACGCGACGGTCCCCTCGCTGGGCTGGCTGGTGTTCGTCGAGCTCCCGCTCACCGAAGCCTATGCACCGATCTATGCGTCGATCGGACGCTCGACTTTTCTCCTGGTCATCCTGCTGGCATGTGCGGTGTTGGTCTCCCTCTTTCTGAGCCGGCGCATGACCGTGCCGATCCAGATCCTGACGCAGGGTGCGCGGCGGATCGGCAGCGGCGACCTCGGCCTGCGGCTCGCGATCAAGACCGGTGACGAGCTGGAGGCGCTCGGCGATCAATTCAACCGGATGGCCGCTCACTTGCGCGAATCCTATGCGACGCTCGAGCGCAAGGTGATTGAGCGCACCTCCGAACTGGAAAAGACCCGCGACCAGGCCCTTGCCGAGCACGATGCCGCCGAGCGCGCGCGTAGCGCGGCGGTGGCGGCCAACGAGACCAAATCGCGCTTTCTCGCGGTCGTCAGCCACGAGCTGCGCACGCCGCTGAACGGCGTCATGGGCGTGCTGCAACTGCTCGACGATGGCAGCCTCGGCGAGGCGCAGCGGCGTCACCTCACGACCGCGGCCGCGTCGGGCGAAACGCTGATCGCGCTGGTCGACGGCATCCTCGAATATGCGCGCCTGGAGGCCAGCGCCGAGACTCTGGAGACCCGCGATTTCCGCCTCGACCAGCTCATCGAGACGGCGGCCGATCTGATGCGTCCGCAGGCCTCTCGCAAGGGCCTCTCCTTCGATCTCGCCTGCGATGCGACGGTCAACACCTCCGTGCACGGCGATCCGGTGCGGCTCAATCGCATTCTGCTCAATCTGATCGGCAACGCGATCAAGTTCACCCCGCGCGGCGGCATCGGCTTGAGTGCAGCCGCCGAGGGACATGACGATCATGTGCTGCTGCGCATCACCGTTCGCGATACCGGCATCGGCATCGCGCCCGACATGCACGAGCGGATTTTCGAGGATTTCGTCCAGGCCGACGACAGCATCGCGCGGCGGTTCGGCGGCACCGGCCTTGGACTGGCGATCGCGCGGCGCCTCACCCGCCTGATGCGCGGCGAGCTGACGGTGGCGAGCACGCCGGGCACGGGCAGCTCGTTCATGCTTGAGGTACCGCTTGGTCTCGCCACGACCGACATCGCGCAAGGCGCGGTTCAGCCGCCATCGCGGCAGCTTCGCGTGCTGCTGGTCGACGACGACCCCGTCAATTGCGAGGTCGGCGAAGCGATGTTGAAGAGGCTCGGCCACCACGCGACCATCGCCACGAACGGCGCGTTGGCCATCGCGCTCGCCCGCGATCAGGCGTTCGACATCATCCTGATGGATCTGCACATGCCCGACATGGACGGAGTCGAGGCGGCATCGCGAATCGGCAAGCTCGGTCTGCCGACCATGCCGCGCATCATCGCGGTAACCGCCGACATGTCGCGCCGCGCCCGCGAGCGGCTCGCGGGCGCGGGCATTGCCAGGATCGTCAGCAAGCCGATCCTGATCAATGCGCTGCGCGAGGCGATCGAGGACGATGCCCAGAACCAGCCAGCCGTGCCGCAACTCGCCGCAGGCGCATTGATCGACCGGCATTTCCTTGACGACCAGAAGGAGCTGCTGGGCGCGGCGCAGATCGCAAAACTCCACCACCTGCTGGAACAGACCAGTGCAAAGCTGGTCGAGGACATCGCCAAGGCAGCAGTGATTGGCGATCCCACGCAGCTCGCGCGATCCGCACACCAGCTCGGCAGCGGCGCGAGCGCGCTCGGCCTGGTCCGCCTGTTTGAATTTTGCCGTGAGGTCGAGCTGGCGGCACTCACGATGACCTCGCCCGAATGCCAGGGCGCCGCCCGTGAGCTCGCTGCGCTTCGAGAGGCCTCGATGAGCGCGCTGGACGATCTGCTTCGTCCGGCGGAGCAGCGTACGATCAGCTAGATGCGCTCGAGTTCTTATTTTGGGCCCGAAGAAAAATCTGGTGAGCCTTATCAGTCCAGATCAAGGCAGGCGCCTTACATCAGACTGCCGGGGCGACCTTTTCCGCACTCGACTGCACCGGCTTTGTCGCCTCCAACTCTCCCCCTCTCATGGTTTTTCGATACCAGTACGGAATCGTGACCCCAAAGAGCGCACCGATTGAGGCGCTGAGCAGGCACGGTATCAACAGCAGGTGCTGTACTGTCGGCTGGTTCACGCTCAACCAGCGCATCACGAGAAAGCCCGAAAAGCCCATGAGTACAGCCAGCCCGGCGCTCTCCGCCCACCTGAGCCACCACGGTTCGTGATCCGCTTCGATTGTATCGTCACACGCAAAAGCCAATGCTATTGAAAGCACGGTGGGGAGCAGCAGCCATTTGGCCTGGGCCACGAACGGCAGGATCGGATGAACGGCATCTACTGGAAAATGCGCCCGAAGCAGATAGAAGCAAAACGAAATCGGCAGCGTTATCGTGAGGGTACATGCGCCAGAGATCAGATAAGACAGAGTAGGCCTTTCCCTGACGCAACGATAATCTGCAAAATTCCACAACTGCTTCGGTGCGAGGGCACACACCGCCGCGATTGACTGATTGACCGCCACAAGCATCCCGATGCCTAATGCCCTGCCCAAATCGCCGCCGGCCAGGGAAATCGTCACTATGACGAACAGCGCGACAACCCCGGCGAAGTCCAAGCTCAGCAGATTTAACGGCAGGCGGATCAGAGACGGCCGTTGAATGGAAAAGCCAATCCTTGCAAACTGGTGAGCGACTTCGCTGTCGCTATTGCAACTGTACAGGAGCACTCTGGCAAGCATCAACCGAATGTCCTCGTAGGCTTCGAGTGCATAAGAACGAAACTGGTCAACCGGCTCCGCCGCCGGCTCAAGCTGACGCTGAGCGATCTGACTTGTGAGAGTGAAAAACGCCACGGACTGAGCGAAGAAGCTGCTCATCTTCTTCTCGAAAGTGGCTCGCTCTTCGGGAAAGTCGGCGGAATAAGCAGTCCAACCGGGCAGATTGCTCAAGGCAACGTAGAGCGCCAGACATCGCGTGAACCGAAAGCGCACGCTGTCCAAGGTGAAATCGGGCTGCAGCTGCGCGGCTAGAGAGTCAGGCAGAAGCGTGCTGTTGGCGATATAAAACTTAGTGTCTGCGACCAATCTTTCAGAAATCGTAAGCTGCGTCATGTTGATCCGCTGCGCCCAACGAACAGCTCCAAGCGGGATCGCGCCCATACGGTGAAAAAAACGCAGCATGGCACCGTCAACGTCCCGCAGAACAGGAACCGATGGCAGCAACGTCGTTAGGATAAGCGCGGCCACAAGTGGCGCATCAAGGCTCTTCAATCCTTCAGGAATGGGGCTTGGCGAGTACAGGAGACCAAGCAATTCGGGCTTGTGGGCAAGGGTCCAGCTCAAGAACATCAGAAGCCCGATGCACGAAATGATATACGTCACGTAACTGCTGTAATACTGAAAGCGGGTTGTCTCTGACCTGAGCGTCCTAGGCGTGGCAAAACGATGTGCGGCGTAAAAGGCCGTCAACACTCCCGCCACAAGGTGCGCGGCGTCGAGGTGGATTGCTGTGAAAAATTGATCGATCATAGCGTGCCTCCAAAACAATAAGGCATCTGCAATCGGCTGAATCCATTCGCACAGCCGCACTACGCGTTACATTGCCAGAAACACTGACGAGCGGTTGTGAACCAGCTCACAATGCTCGCGACGTTTGGTCTCGGACGGACTCTTGCAAGCCCTCCTGCCGGCAGATCCATGGATCTATAGCTTGGCCTCTGTATGTCTGCTCCCGCCGGCTTCGTCGCCCTCACAGCCAAAACGCTCAACCAGGAAATCAATGAACAGCCGCACCTTCACCGAGAGATGTCGGGTCGGCGGATAGACCGCATAGAGCGCAAGCGGCGGCGCGGAATAATCGTCCAGCACAGTTCGCAGCTCGCCCTTCCTCAAGGCATCGGCGGCGATGAACTCCGGGAGCAGCGCGAGCCCCCTGCCCTTGACCGCGACATCGCGCAGCACTTCGGCATTGTTGACGCAGAGCGACCAGGCCGGCTGGATCCAGTGATCGCCGTCGGTGCCAGTGAGCTTCCACTGATTGCCCGTAAGCAGGAAGCCGTAGGTCAACGAGGCATGTTCGCGCAGATCCTGCGGATGTTTCGGTGTGCCGTGACGTGCAAGATAATCGGGCGAAGCGCAGATCATGCGCGCCACCGGCATGATTTTTCGCGCGATCAAACTCGACGATTCCAATTCCGCGATGCGCAAGGTCACGTCAAAGCCGTCCTGGACGGGATCGAGCAGGTCGTCGCTGAGCACGAGTTGGAGCTGCAGCTCCGGATATCGCGCCATGAAATCGGCAAGCACCGGCCCGAGCCGCAGGGTGCCGAACGACATCGGCGCGTTGACGCGCAACAGGCCGCGCGGCGCCGACTGGGCTTGCGCTACGGCCTGGTCGGCCGCCTCGATCTCCGACAGGATGACGACCGCGCGCTCGAAATAGCGCTGGCCGTTCTCGGTCGGGCTCGCATGGCGCGTGGTCCGGTTCAGGAGCTGCACGCCGAGGCTCTCTTCGAGGTCGGCGATGTATTTGCTGATCGCCGAGCGTGACAGCCGCAACTGCCGGCCCGCCTCGGCAAAACTGCCGCTTTCGACCACCTTTACGAAGGCCCGGAGGCTGGCGATCTTATCCAAGCGCCGGCTCCCTCGATTGTTTCCAAATCGTAGACATAGACGTCATATTTGCATGGATTGTCTCCAATCCAAAGCGGCACGATATTTCCTGTCAGAGCAAGACCGCTCCCCGAATTCAGGAGGACGACAATGTCTGGACTGCACCACGTGACCGCGATCGCGGGCGACCCCATCAGGAATTTCGGCTTTTACACCCGGGATCTCGGCCTGCGCTTCGTCAAGAAGACGGTCAATTTCGACGATCCCGGCACCTACCACTTCTACTATGGCGACGAGACCGGCCGCCCCGGCACCATCCTGACCTTCTTTCCCTGGGCCGGCGTGCCGGCCGGGCGCCGCGGCGTCGGCGAAACGCACCAGACCGCCTTCCGCGTGCCGCAAGGCTCGCTCGGCTATTGGACGCAGCGCTTCGTCGAAAAGGGCATCGCCTACGAGGCGCTGGAGAAGCGCTTTGGCGAGTCCGTGCTGCCGTTCACAGACCCTGATGGCATGGCGCTCACGCTCGTCGGTGTCCCCGGCGCCGACAGCGAGCCCGGCTGGAGCAATGGCGACGTTCCCGCCGAACATGCGATCCGCGGCTTCCACGGCGTGACCTTGCTGCTCGACAGCGCGGCGAAGACGGCTGCCGTCCTCACCGACGTGTTCGGCTTCAAGGAGACGGCGCGCGAAGGCTCCGTGATCCGCTTCAAGGCGTCCGGCGATGTCGAAGGCAGCGTGGTCGACATCTACGAAGCCAAGGGCTTTTTGCGCGGGCACCAAGGTGGCGGCTCCGTGCATCACATCGCCTTCCGCGCGGTCGACGACGCCGAGCAGGGCAAGATGGCGCAAAAGCTCGTGAGCAATCACGGCCTGCACCCGACCGAGCAGAGGGACCGCAACTACTTCCGCTCGATCTACTTCCGCGAGCCCGGCGGTGTGCTGTTCGAGATCGCGACCGATATCCCCGGCTTCGCCGTCGACGAGCCCGTTGCGACGCTGGGACGCGACCTCAAGCTGCCTGGCTTCCTCGAAGCGCAGCGCAAGCAGATCGAGGCTGTGTTGCCGAATTTGGCAGAGAGCGTGTCATGACCGAGAGTTCATTCGTCCATCGTTTCGAGCCCGCGACCGGCGCGGGCTCCCCTCCTCTCCTGCTACTGCACGGCACCGGCGGCGACGAGAACGACCTGCTCGGACTTGGCAGGATGATCTCGCCTGGCTCGGCTATGCTCTCGCCGCGCGGCCGCGTGCTCGAGCACGGCATGCCGCGTTTCTTCCGCCGCTTGGCCGAGGGCGTGTTCGACGAGGACGACGTGCGCCGCCGCGCGCACGAACTCGGCGGCTTCGTCGCGGAGGCACGGCAGCGCTACGGCGTCGCCGCGCCGGTCGCGGTCGGCTTCTCCAACGGAGCCAACATCGCAGCCGCACTGTTGCTGCTGGAGCCGAACGTGCTGGCAGGCGCGATCCTGCTCCGCGCGATGGTGCCGCTGTCGGATCCGCCGAAGGCTGAGCTCGGCGGCAAGCCCGTCCTGCTTCTGTCAGGGCAGGCTGATCCGATCGTTCCAGCGAACAATTCCGCGAAGCTTGCTTCGCTGTTGTCGGAAGCCGGAGCGCGGATCGAACACAAGGTTCTGCCGGCGGGCCATCAATTATCGCAAGCCGATGTGGCGCTCGCCCGCGACTGGATCGGCACATTCGCCGCCGAAGTCGTCTGATCCCGAAGAGCGGCGCATCGTTGTCGGTGCGCCGCGGCTTCACTCGAACCAGCCGCGCCGCTTGAACCAGATCAGCGGCAGCACGCCGCTTGCAATGATGGCGAGCCACGCCAGCGGATAGCCGAACGTCCAGTCCAGCTCCGGCATGTGCTTGAAGTTCATGCCCCAGATGCCGACCATGATCGTGGGCGGCACGCCGACGACCGAGACGATCGTCAGGATCTTGAAAAGCTCGTTCTGCTGGATGTTGATGAAGCCGAGCACGGCATCGAGCAGAAGCTGGATCTTGTCCGACAATCGCGTCTCGTAATCGCCGAGCGAAGCGACATCCTTGGAGACGGCTTCGAGGCGCTTCTTCGACGCGGGCGTGATCCACTCGCTCCCGACATCGCCGGCAAACGAGGCGACGCGGCCGACGCCAAGCAGGACATCGCGCGCCTTGGCCAGCCGATCGGCCAGCTCCCCGATGTTCTCCAGCGCCTCGCGCATCCGCCGGCTGGAGCGGACCGGCCGCTTGGTGCGAACGAGCCCGCCTTTGAAGACGCCGCGCGAGAGCCTGTCGACCTTCGCCCCGAGATGCTCAAGAACATCGGCCCCGCGGTCGACCATGGCCTCGACCAGGCTGGTGAACACGCACATGCCGTTCTCCAGACTGTCATCGGAACCGATACGCTTGCCGATGTCCTCGAAGATCGGCAGCTGCGCAAAGCGCACCGTCACCAGCACGCGCGGGCCGATGACGAATCCCACCGGCGTGATCTCGGCCTCGTTGTTCTCGTTGAGCCGGACCGCCGGCGAGCTGAGATAGAGCGTGCCGTTGTCGAGGATCAGGCGGCTCGACGCTTCGATCTCGCTGAGCGAATCCTCGGACGGGACGCGTATCCCGAGCAATCGTTCGACGAAGTGCTTTTCCTCCGCGGTCGCGTCCAAGAGATCAGCCCAGATGATCTCGGACGGCATCTCCGCGCCGATCTTCTGCCAGTCGTCGGATGGCCACCTGTATAGTTTGAGCAAGACCGAACTCCGCATACCCTCGCGCCGGATCGCACGGCCTGCGGCCATCCTGCGCCGAACTAACGCATGAGGATTCCGAACGTTCAAGGTCGGGGAGCATCGAACCGGCGGAATCAAACCAAGCGGGCGCAGCCTTCTTCGATGACGCCATCATGCCAGTGTTTTGCCCGACGCGTCAACGGCATCGCGCAACGCGAAGCCATTCGATCGCGTGACGCGCAAGTCATTGAAATAACTACCCCCGGCTACTGTGCATGGGGTTGTTTTTCAGGTTTTTGTTTGGACCGGCCTCGTGACTATCGCTTCGGTTGGGAGAGATCGTCACCGAAACCGCGCAATCGACCTGTGCGTCCCTACTCCCACGCCCATGTCGAGAAGTCGTTCTCGTACTGGGGCACGTCCTTCCAGACGCCCTTCAGCTTCTTGTTGGTGATGGTGATCAGCTGCGGCTGGTACAAATAGCCGGAGACCGCGTCGGTCGCCAGCATGCGCTGGGCGTCGCCGAGAAGCTTGGCACGGGCAGCTTCATCCGGCGTCGACACGATCTGCTTGTAGAGCGCGTTGAACGCCGCGTTGTTGTAGCCGAGATAGTAGTCGGGCTCTGTGATCTTGACGAGGTCGAACGGCTCGACATGGCTGACGATGGTGAGGTCGAAATTGTGCGGACCATTGCCGGCGAACACCTGCGACAGCCATTGCGCCCATTCGACGTTCTCGATCTTGGCGATGATGCCGACCTTGGCGAGCTGGGCCGCAACGATCTCGCCGCCCTGCCGCGCATAGGATGGCGGCGGCAGCTTCAGCGAGAGTTCGAGCGGCGTGGTGATTCCAGCCTCGGCGAGGAGCTTCTTGGCCTTCTCGGGATCGTAGGGGTTGATGCCTGTGGTGTCGACATAGCCGAGCGCAGTCGGGACGTAGAAGCTGCCGATCGGCGTGCCGAAACCATCGACCGCGCCGTCGATCATCGCCTTGCGATCGATCGCGGCAAGGATCGCGCGGCGGACGCGAACATCGTCGAGCGGCTTCTTGCGGTGATTGATGGCGACGATGGTCTTGGCGCGGGAGCCGCCGACCAGGACGTTGAAGCGCGGATCGGCCTTGAACTGGGCGATGGTGCGCTGGGCCGACACGCGCGGAAAAGCATCGACGTCGCCCGACAGCAGCGCGGCTGTCTGCGCCGATGGATCGGAGATGAAGCGGATCGTCACCTTCGCGAGCTTGATCGCGGCGGCGTTGCGATAGTCGGCCCATTTGGTCAGGATCATCGAGGAGCCCTTGGCCCAGGCGCCCAGCTGATAGGGCCCGGTCCCGACCGGCTGCGTGATGTTGGTGGCAGCGCTCTTCGGCTCGACGATCGAGCCGCTCGCCTGCCCGAGCAGGAACGGCAAGTTCGGCTCGGAATTTTTCAGGCTGATCACGACCGTGTCGGCATCGGGCGTGGCAATGGACTCGAAGCTCTGGAACAGGCTCTTGTCCTTGTTGGTGCTGGTGGCACCGGCATTGCGTTCGAACGAGAACTTCACCGCGGCGGAATCGAACGGCTCGCCATTATGGAACTTGACTCCCTTGCGCAGCTTGAACGTGTAGGTCTTCAGATCGGGCGATGCGGTCCAGCTCTCCGCCAGCAGGGGCGAAGTGGTGCCGTCCTCGTTGATCTTGGTCAGGGTCTCATAGATGTTGTAGAGCGTGACCTCGGCGATCGCGGCGGCGGCGGCGTTGGTGGGATCGAGCCCCGGCGGCTCCAGCGCCATCGCCATGACGACGCTGTCCTTCTTGCTCTGCGCCAGCACCGGCAACGGCGCCACGGCAAGCGCGGCGGCGAATGCGACGATCGATAGTTTCCTGAACATGCGTAACTCCCCGGCCTTGTCTTGTCTCAAGCCTACGCCAATCCCGGCGCGGACGCTAACCTTCCACGGGCAATTGCGGCAACGCCATCACGGCTTCCGCCTTGTGGCAGGCGGCCAGATGCGTCTCGCCCACCTTGCGTAGCTCAGGCAGAACCTCGCGGCAATGCTGATCGGCGAGCGCGCATCGCGAGACATAGGGACACCCGGTCGCGACCGCCGATTGCGAGGCAATCGCCTGGGCCCCGCGCCGCCGCCGGCCGCCGCCAGCGCGCACCCGCGGCACGGCCTCCAGCAGCGCTCGCGTGTAGGGATGGGCGCAGCGCTCGAACAAATCCTCGGGACGGCCCTGCTCGACGATACGGCCGAGATACATCACCGCGACCTCGTCGCAGAGATAATCGACGACGGCGAGGTCATGGCTGATGAGGACGTAGCTGAGACCGAATTGCTCCTGGAGGTCCTGCATCAGGTTCAAGACTTGCGCCTGCACGGAGACGTCGAGCGCGGAGACCGGCTCGTCGGCGACGATCAGCTTCGGCTGGGTGATCAGCGCGCGCGCGATGGCGATGCGCTGGCGCTGGCCGCCGGAGAATTCGTGCGGATATTTCTCCATGTCGGCATCGCGCAGGCCCACCTGCCGCAGCACGTCGGAGACGCGGGCGCGAAGCGTGGTGCGGTCAATCCCCTCCAACACGGTGAGCGGCTCGGCGACGATACGCGCAATGGTCTGGCGTGGGTCGAGCGATCCGTAGGGATCCTGGAACACCATCTGGAAATCGCGGCGGGCGCGACGCAGCTCGTCTGCGGAGATGCGATTGAGGTCGCGGCCGAGCAGCGCGACCTGCCCCGATGTCGGTCGCTCCAGCGCCATCACCACCCGCGCGAAGGTCGACTTGCCGGAGCCGGATTCGCCGACGATGCCAAGGCTCTTGCCGGCGTCGACCCTCACGCTGACACCATTGAGCGCGCGCACCTGCCCGGGCGGGCGGAACACGCTTTCGCGCGGCAGCGTGTAGCGCTGCTCGAGATCCTTCACGTCGAGAAGAGGCGCCGTGCTCATACGGTCAGCGCTCCGACGCGTTCGGCCATGGACACGTCGGTCCGGATGCAGCGCACGAAGTGGCCGGGTCCGACATCCACCATCGATGGAAGCGCGGCCCGGCACTGCTCGACCACGAGCGGACACCGATCGGCGAAGGTGCAACCGGAAGGCAGATCGGCGAGTTCCGGCACCGTGCCGGATATCGTCGTCAGCCGCGTCCCCTTGCGCGCGCCGAGTTTCGGTCGGGCGCGAAACAGGCCTTGCGTGTAGGGATGTCCCATCCGGCGGAACACCTCGTCGGTCGGCCCGCTCTCGATGATCGTGCCGCCGTACATCACCATCATGCGTTGCACGTTCTCGGCGATGACGCCGAGATCGTGCGAGATCAGGATCATCGACATGCCGCGCTCCTCGACGAGATCGGCGATCAGGTCGAGGATCTGGCCCTGGATGGTGACGTCGAGCGCGGTGGTCGGCTCGTCCGCGATCAGAAGGTCGGGCTCGCAGGCGAGCGCCATCGCAATGGTGACGCGCTGACGCTGGCCGCCGGAAAACTGGTGCGGATAGGCGTCGACGCGCCTCGCCGGATCGGGCAGCCCGACGCGGTCGAGCAAGGCGATCGCTTCCTTGCGCGCCTGCGATGCCGAAAATTTCCTGTGACGCCGCAGCGGCTCGGCGACCTGGTGGCCGATCGTGTGCATCGGGTTGAGCGCGGTCATCGGCTCCTGGAAGATCATGCTGATTCGATTGCCGCGCAGGTGACAATACTCCGCGTCCGACAAGCCAGCGAGTTCGCCGCCATCCAGCTTGATGCTGCCGCTGACGACCGCGCTGTCCGGCAGCAGCCCCATCAGCGACAACGCCGTCACCGACTTGCCGCAGCCGGATTCACCGACGAGCCCGAGCGTCTCGCCGCGCTTCAGGGCAAAGCTGACGCCGCGCACGGCCTGTGCCGGCCCGCGGCTGGTGTTGAGGCGCACGCCCAGGTTCGCAACCTCGATCAGCGGCATGGTCGAGCGCTCGCCCATCCTCATCGCTCCCGCGCCAATCGTGGATCGAGCAGATCGCGCAGTCCGTCGCCGAGCAGATTGAGGCCGAGCACCGCGATCGCAATCGCAGCGCCCGGGTAGACGGCGAGCATCGGCGACTGGAACAGCAGCGTCTGCGCGTCGTTCAGCATCCGTCCCCAGGACGGCTGCGGCGGCTGCGTGCCGAGACCGAGATAGGACAACGCGGCCTCGGCAAGAATCGCAAGCGCAAACTGGATCGTCGCCTGCACGATCAGGATCGACATGATGTTGGGCAGCACGTGCTCGATGGTGATGCGAAACTTGCCCTTGCCCGCCGCACGCGCGGCCAGCACGAATTCGCGCGCCCAGATCGCGTTGGCCGAGCCGCGCGTCAGCCGGATCAGCGTCGGGATCTGGAAGATGCCGATGGCAACGATCGAGGTCACCATGCCCGGCCCCACGACCGCGGCGAGCATGATGGCGGAGAGCACGGCCGGAAAGGCGAAGGTGAAATCGGAGAAGCGCATGATGATCTCTTCGGTCCAGCCGCGCCTGGCCGACGCGATCAGGCCGAGACAGACGCCGAAGGTGAGGCCGATGCTGACCGCGATGACGCCGACCATGATGGTGGAGCGGGCACCGGCAAGCAGCAGCGAGACGATGTCGCGGCCGAAGACGTCGGTGCCGAGCCAGTGCGCGGCCGAGGGCGGCCGGAGCTTTGAAGCGATGTCGATCTCATAGGGCGACCAGGGCGTCCACAGCAGCGACAGCAGCGCCGAGGCGAGCACCAGCAGGCTCAGCGCGGCGCCGAGCACGAAACTGCGATGACGTAGCGCGCGGCGCCAGAAGGTCCGGGCCGGCAGAGGGCGCGCGATGGCCGGCGCGTCGACGAGGGTGGTCAGCGGCGCGCTCACAGATCGTGGACCTTGATGCGGGGATCGACGAAGGCATAGAGCACGTCGACCACGAAATTGACGATGACGACCATGGCGGCCAGCAGCATCACGCAGTTGCGCACCACGATGAGGTCGCGGTTTGCGATCGACTGAAAAATCAGGCGGCCGAGGCCGGGCAGATAGAACACGTTCTCGATCACGATGGTGCCGGCGAGCAGATTGGCGAATTGCAGGCCCATCACGGTCATCACGGGGATCATGGCGTTGCGCAGCACGTGTTTCCACAGCACCTCGCGCTTGCCGAGGCCCTTCGCGCGCGCCGTGCGGACGAAGTCTTCACGCAGCACTTCCAGCACGGCCGAGCGCGTGACGCGCGCGAGGATCGCGGCCTGCACCACCGCGAGCGACACCGCCGGCAGTAGCAGCGACTTGATGCCGGGCCAGATGCCGTCCTCCCAACCGGGAAAGCCGCCCGCGGACAGCCATTGCAGCCGCACCGAGAACAACAGCACCAGCAGGATCGCGAACCAGAAATTCGGCAGCGCGATGCCCACCTGCGTCAGCGACATCACGCCGACGTCGCCGAGCTTGTTGTGGTTGGCGGCGGTGTAGATGCCGGCCGAGAGCGCCAGCGTCACCGTGATCAGCATGGACATCATCGCGAGCGGAATGGTCAGCACCAGCCGCTCCGCAATCAGGCTTGCGACCGGCGTGCCGTAGACATAGCTGTTGCCGAGATCGCCGACCAGCAGACCCTTGACCCATTGCAAATAGCGAACCGCCAGCGGCTGATCGAGCCCGAGCTTGACCGTGAGCGCGCGGACCGCGTCTGGCGAGGCGTCGGCGCCCATCAGCATCTGCGCAGCGTTGCCCGGGAGAGCATCCAGCACCAGGAAAATGATCACGGATGCGCCGACCAGCGTCGCCAGCAGGGTCAGCAGACGTCGAAGGACAAATACGCTCATGTGCTCACGAGCTCCGACGTCGTCCTGGCGAAAGCCAGGACCCATAGCCCCAGGGAGCGGTTTGGCGAAGACTCGTCGTTCGGTACTGGCACCGCCCGTCACCGATCAATTCCGCGGTATGGGTCATGGCTTTCGCCAGGACGACACCGAGAGGGTTGCGGGCGCCGTGCCGCATTGGGACAAATACGCTCATGCACGCTCGGATTCAGGGCTCATCCGCAGCACGATCAACATGTCCGGGCATCGGAGGCAAGTGGTTTGCGAACAAGTCCTTTGCATGCCCGTCTCCTCAAGCCGGCCAACCGGACAGGAGGTCATGCGACGCCTCGAACAGCGCGCTCGCGCGCAGCAAGTCCGCGTCAGCGCGGAAGCGCCCGACGAGTTGAAAGCCGATCGGGAGGCCGTCGCGGCCGAAGCCGCAGGGCAGGCTGATCGCGGGGTGTCCGGTCATGTTGAACGGCATGGTCCAGGGGAACCAGTGCGGCCGGACGCTATCAAAGTGCTTGCCGTCGATCTCGATGGTGCCGAACAGATCCTGATCGATCGGCAGGGCGGTCCGGGTGATGGTCGGCGTCGCCAGCAAATGCCCACGCGCAAGCAGAGACTGGACCCGGCGGAACAGCGCCGTGCGCGCGAACATCGCCTCCTGACAAGCGACGCCGCTAACGTCGGTGGCAAGCGCTAGCTGCTTCCGGAAGGCCTCGCTCAGCGCGTCCCCATGCTCGGCCGCGAGTTTTGCAAAGCGCGTCCGCCAGACCGTGTGGTTGATGGCGCGCCAGATCGGCTCGATGTCGAACCCCTCGCCGGAGAATTCCTCGAGCTCGGCGCCCAGGCCCGCGAGTCGATCCAGGCCCGCCTTGAAGCTGGCTGCAACATCGGTAGACACAGGGCGTCCGGGCGGCGACAGGCAGTACAAGATCTTCTGCCCACGCAGATCGCCGCGCGGGGCGGCCGTGCCGATGAAGTCGGGCACGGGAACGCCGATCGACCAGGGATCGCAAGAATCCTCGCCGGCCATCGCCTGCATCATCAGCGCGGTGTCGGCGACGGTTCGCGTCATCGGCGTGACATAGGTCTGGTTGCCGAATACGTCCAGCGCCTGGCTGTGCGGGATGACGCCGTTGCTCTGCTTCAGCCCGACCACGCCGTTGCAGGCGGCGGGAATCCGCGTCGAGCCGCCGCCATCGGTCGCGATCGCCAGCGGCGCGATGCCGCTCGCCACCGCCACCGCCGCGCCGCCGCTCGAGCCGCCGGACGAACGCTCGGCGCTCCACGCATTGCGGGTGCGGCCGAACAGCGGCGAGTCGGTCAGGCATTTACTGCCGAATTCGGGCGTCGTGGTCTTGCCGATCAGGATGGCGCCTTGCGCGCGGAGCCGCGCGACCGCGACGGCATCCTCGTCCGGAACATTGTCCTTGTAAGGAATGGCGCCGAAACTGGTCTTCACGCCCCTGGTGTTGACGATGTCCTTGACGGTGACGGGGATGCCATGCAGCAGGCCGAGCGGCTCGCCGGCCATCAGCCTGCGCTCGGCCTCACGCGCGGCGGCAAGCGCTTCGTCGCCGCAGATCGTGATGAAGCAGTTCAGCTCGGGCTGGAGCGCTTCGGCGCGGGCGAGCACCGCGCGGGTGAGCTCGACGGGGGAGATCTGCTTTGTCGCGATGAGGCCGCGCAGCACGGTTGCGGACAGCAGGCAGGGATCACCGTTCATCGTCACATCGCTCCGAAGCCGGCCGCCGGTGGCCGATAGCATTGACAGCCAGGATGACAGTTTTGTTAACTCGCCGCCAATACGATTTTGAACATCAACCCATACGTTTTCGGTATGCCAATGGATCTTCGCCGGCTCCGCTATTTCGTCGCCGTCGCCGAGGCGCGCAGCGTCGGCAAGGCTGCCGAGCGGCTGCGGATGGCGCAGCCGCCGCTGTCGGTCCAGATCCGCAAGCTGGAGGCCGAGGTCGGTGCGCGGCTGTTCCGCCGCGGCACGAGCGGCATGGCTTTGACCGACGCGGGCCAGGCACTGCTGGCGCGCGCCGGCGAGGCGCTGGCGCTGGCGGCCGACGGCATCGAAGCCGCGCGCGCGGTCGCGGCCGGCACCCGTGGCCGGCTGTCCGTCGGCTACATGTTCGTGCTGGCGAACGCGATGCTGCCGCGTCTCATCCCCGAACTGCGGCGATCCATTCCCGGCGTCGATCTCGATTTCGCCGAGCTCAGTGCCTCGACGCGCGAGGCGCGGCTGCTCGATCGCAGCGTCACGGTCGCGCTGTGCATGCCGGCGATCCACCATCCCGAGATCCAGGTGGCCCGGATCGGCGCGCAGCCGTTCATGCTGGCGGTGCCAAACCGTTCGCCGCTTGCGCGCCTGAGCGCGGTGCCAATGATACGACTCCAGGGCCGTCCACTGATCGCGCTGCCGCCGCCGGAGCGAGACCCCTCCTCCTCCGCGGTCGCGGCCCTGCTGCGGCGGCATCAGATCGTGATGCCGATTGCGAGCCGGGTGGAGACGGTGCATTCGGCGATGAGCCTGGTTCTCGCCGGTGAGGGTCTTGCAATCCTGCCCGCCTGCGCGCAGCTCGGCGCGCCGCGCGGGGTCGTGTTCCGGCCGTTGCGGGATGCGACCGATTCCATCGATATCGCGGTCTGCTGGCGACGGGACTCCCAGAGTCCGCTGATCCGCACTTTCCTGAAATGCGCCGAGAAGGCTGTTGCTCGGCTGTGAGACGTGCTTCCCCTCTCCCCTTGTGGGAGAGGGTGGCTCGCCCCGCAGCGGCGAGACGGGTGAGGGGTTCTCTCCGCGCGTGACCTCATGTTTGTGAATTCGCGGAAGCAACCCCTCATCCGGCGCTTCGCGCCACCTTCTCCCACAAGGGGAGAAGGAAAAAGCGAATTACCAGCTCCAACTGATCTCGTGGCTCCAGGGCGGATCGGCGCCCGGACGGGTGCAGGTCAGCCCGGCGCAATTGGCGGCAAAGAACAGCGCGCGGCGAAGCTCGTCTGCGCCGATATCCTTCAGTTGCTGCCGGGCGAGACGTCCCTGCTTGTGCAGGGCGAACAATAACGCCGCCTGAAAACTGTCACCCGCGCCAATGGTGTCGGCGACCACGACCTTGGGGGCGGCGACCTCGATCTGCCCTGCCCCCGCATGCCATGCGATCGCACCGTTGTCGCCACGGGTGATGACGACGAGGCTCGCGCCGCGTGCGAGCAGCGTGCTCGCACGCTGGTGATACGGCTCCTCGGCGAACAGATAGGTAAAATCGACGTCCGACATCTTGATGAGATCGGCACAGCCGGCAAACTCGGCCATGCGGGCGAGATAAGCCGGCTTGTCCTTCACGAGGTTGGGCCGGCAATTCGGATCAAAGGAGATTGTCGAGGACGCTCCTGCGTCCGCGATCAGGGCCCTGGTCTCGGTCGCGCCCTGGTCGTTGACGAGCGTGGTCGAGCCGACATGAAGAACTTCGACCGTATCGAAGGGAATGGAGCCGCGCCGGTAGCTCCAGTTCCGCGTCGCGGTCTCGGCGTCGTAGAAGGCGTAATGCGACTCGCCGGCGACGATGCGAACGAAGGCGAGCGTGGTCTGGCGATCGCTGCGGGCGGCGAGCGCGAGCTCGACATTGGAGGCAGCGGCGTGGTCGGCGATCATGCGTCCGAACATGTCCGTCGAGATCCCGCCGACAAAGCCGGTCGGCGCGCCGAGCCGCGCCATGCCGATTGCGACGTTCAGGCAGGAGCCGCCGACCGCCGGCATCACCGCTTCGCGCCCGTCGATGTTTCGCGTCGGGACGAAATCGATCAGCGCATCGCCGCAGGAAATCAGCATCCGTTTCAAACTCCCACTCGCATCGCGGCGCGGCTGCCGCGATCGACCTCGCGCAGCAACTTGTAAACCTCGCGCTTGCGGGCGTGAAAGGCGGCGATGTCGGGCGTGGTCGGCTCGCTCCTCCGTCCCAGCGCCGACATCTTTGCCATGGTCTCCCCGATCGAGGCATAGGCGCCGCCTGCGACTGCGCCGAGCATCGCGGCGCCGAGCAGCACGGGCTCCCTGGTCTGCGGCAGCGCGACCGTGAGGCCGGTCGTATCGGCCATGATCTGCCGCACCAGCGGACTGCGGCTGGCGCCGCCACCCATGATCATGATGCTGGAATGGACGCCATGCGCGGCAAAGGCCTCGATCACCTCGGCAAGCCCATAGGCGAGCCCGCACAGACCGCCGACGAACAGCCGTTCCATCGAGGCGATGTCGGTGTCGAGATCGAGGCCCCCGATCACCGCGCGCGTGTCAGGGTCGGCATAGGGCGAGCGGTTGCCGATGAATTCGGGGAGGACGTGAATGTCGCGTGCCAGCAGCGCGGCACGGCTGGCATCGCCGGCGCGCGCGATGATGCGGCGCTCGAGGAAATCGATGAGGTCGAGCCCCTCCGCTCGCGCCGCAGCGCTTGCCTCGGCATGGCCCGGATGCGACTTGAGAAGATGGTCGATCGCGGCGCCCGCGGCGGACTGGCCGCCCTCGTTGAGCCAGAAGTCCGGCACCATGCCGGAATAATAAGGGCCCCACACGCCCGGAACGAAGCACGGCTCCTTCGTCGTCGCCATGATGCAGGCCGACGTTCCCATGATGTAGGCGAGGCGATCGCTGACATCGGTGGCACCGCCCGCACCGTCGCGACCACCGATCGCACCGATGCCGCCGGCATGGGCGTCGATCAACGAGGCGCCGACCGGCGTGCCCGGCGACAAGCCAAGATCGGCGGCCGCCGTACTGGTAAGCCCGGCGCCGAGCCGCGTGCCGGGCGCGACGATCTCGGTGCCGATGCGGGCGTATGTCTCGTTGACGAAGTCCGACAGGCCGATGCGCTTGAAGAATGGCGCGCTCCAGCCGCCGCCGTCATGGGCGAGATAGTTCCATTTGCAGGTGACCGTGCAGGTCGAGCGCTGCAGCGAGCCGGTTGCGCGCCAGGTCAGGAAGTCCGCCAGATCGAAGAAGTACCCTGCGGCGTCGAAGCTCGCGCGCATGTGCCGCTTCAGCCACAGCAGTTTCGGCATCTCCATCTCTGGCGAGATCGAGCCGCCGACATAGCGCAGCACGGCATCACCGGTCTCGTTGATCAGCCGCGCCTCGGCCGTGGCGCGGTGGTCCATCCAGACGATGACGTTGCGTTGCGCCTCGCCGGAGGCGCTGATGGTGAGCGGATCGCCTTGTCGGTCGAGCACCACGAGGGAACAGGTGGCGTCGAAGCCGATACCGCCGACGCTGTCGGGCGCGATTGCAGCTTCCGCCATCGCGGCCCGCACTGACGCCGTGCAAGCGTCCCAGATATCCTGGGACGATTGTTCGACGATGTCACCGGCCTCATGCCATATCCTGATCGGATGCCGTGCGATCGCCAGCAAGGTGCCCGCTTCGTCGAACACTCCGGCCCGCGTGCTCGTGGTCCCTACATCGACGCCGATATACGCTCGCGGCATTGTCGCCCCCGGAAGCTCTCGTCAGTTTTGACGCAAGCCTACCAGCAAGTGTAGCCGCCATCCACCAGCACGATGCTGCCGGTCATCAGGCTCGCGGCCTCGGACGAGAGGAACAGCACGACGGAGGCGATCTCCTCGACCTGCCCCATCCGCGCCATCGGGGTTCCACCGATCCAGGCGTCGTACATTCTCGGATTGCTCTTCACGAACGCGTTGAGCGGCGTCTCGATATAGGTCGGCGCCACCGCGTTGACGCGGATGCCACGCGCCCCCCATTCGGCGGCGAGCGATTTCGTCAGATGGTGCACGCCAGCCTTGGAGGCATTGTAGAAGCACTGCTCCTGCGGCTTGTTGACGATGAAGCCGGACATCGAGCCGACATTGACGATGGCGCCGCTCTTCGCTTTCAGCATGTGCTTGCCGAACTCACGGCAGCACCAGAAGGTGCCGTTGAGATTGACGTCGATGACGTTGAGCCAGTGCTCGTCGGTCACGGTCTCCGCCGGCGTCTCGCTGCGAGCGATGCCGGCATTGTTGACCAGGATGTCGACCTTGCCGTGGCGGGCGACGAGGTCGTTGGCCACTTCCGCCACGCGCTTGGTGTCGGTGACGTCCATGATCGCCGTCTCGGCGTCATAGCCCTTCGCCTTCAGGCTGGCTTTCGCACTGTCGGCGACCTTGCTGTCACGATCGCCGATGACGACCCTGGCGCCGGCTTCGGCCAGCGCTTCGGCGCAGGCGAGCCCGATGCCCTGCCCGCCGCCGGTGATGAACGCGGTCTTGCCGTTCAGCTTGAATTTTTCCAGGTACATGTTGCTTTTCCGATTCTTGCCGATTCTTGCCGCTTCTTGTCAGCCCCGGATGGCGTTGCCGCTTGCGTCGAAGCGATGGATGCGCGCGGGCTCCGGCACCAGCGATACATGGTCGCCGGCGTGCAGGCTCAATTCACCGACGTAGCGCGCCGTCAGCATGCCGAGCTGACCGGCATCGACATAAAGGAAGGTGTCGCTGCCGAGGTGCTCGGCCACCGCGATCGTTCCCTGCCAGCCGCCGGCGCCGTCGCGCTCGATCTTGAGATGCTCCGGCCGTACGCCGATCGTGGCCGCGCCCTTCTGCAACGCGTGCTCGCCGGTCACGAAGTTCATCTTCGGCGAACCGATGAAGCCGGCGACGAAGAGGTTGGCCGGCTTCTCGTAGAGATCCAGCGGCGAGCCGTATTGCTCGATCTTGCCGCCGTTGAGCACGACGATCTTGTCGGCCATGGTCATGGCCTCGACCTGGTCGTGGGTGACATAGATCGCGGTGGTGCCGAGCTGCTTCTGAAGCCGTGTCACCTCGATCCGCATCTGCACGCGCAACGCCGCGTCGAGATTGGAGAGTGGTTCGTCGAACAAAAACGCCTTGGGCTCGCGGACGATGGCACGCCCGATCGCGACGCGCTGGCGCTGGCCGCCGGAGAGCTCGCGCGGCTTGCGATCGAGATAAGGGGTGAGGTTCAGCGTTGCGGCGGCGGCCTCGACCTTGCGGTTGATCTCGTCCTTGGCCAGCCCCGCCATCTTCAGGCCGAAGCCGATGTTGCCGCGCACGCTCATATGCGGATAGAGCGCGTAGGACTGGAACACCATCGAGAGCCCGCGCTTGGCCGGCGGCGTGTCGACCACGTTCTTGCCGTCGATCAGGATCTTGCCGCCGGAGACGTCCTCGAGCCCCGCGATCAGCCGCAAGAGCGTGGTCTTGCCGCAGCCCGATGGCCCCACGAACACCACGAACGACCCGTCGGAAATCTCCAGGTCCGCGCCCTTGATGATGTGCACGGGGCCGAAGGATTTCTGCACGTCCTGAAGTGTGATCTGACCCATGATCCGGCAGCCCTTCCTACTTTACCGCGCCAAAGGTGAGCCCGCGCACGAGCTGCTTCTGGCTGAACCAACCGAGGACGAGAATAGGCGCGATCGCCAGCGTCGACGCCGCCGACAGCTTTGCCCAGAACAGCCCTTCCGGGCTCGAATAGGACGCGATGAACGTGGTGAGCGGCGCAGCGTTCGAGGTCGACAGATTGAGCGTCCAGAACGCCTCGTTCCAGGCCAGGATCAGGTTCAGCAGCATGGTCGATGCAAGCCCCGGGATCGCCATCGGCGTCAGGACATAGACCAGCTCGCGGCCGATGGTGGCGCCGTCCATGCGCGCGGCTTCCAGGATGTCGCGCGGGATCTCCTTGAAATAGGTGAAGAGCATCCAGATCACGATCGGCAAGTTTCCCAGGCACAGGATGAAGACGAGCCCGATGCGGGAATCGAGCAGGCCGAAGGACTTGTAGATCAGGTAGATCGGCACCAGCACGCCGACCGGCGGCATCATCTTGGTCGAGAGCATCCAGAGCAGGATGTCCTTGGTGCGCTTGGTCGGCGAGAACGCCATCGACCAGGCGGCGGGGATCGCGATCAGCAGCGCGATCAAGGTCGAGCCGCCGGCGATGATGATCGAGTTCATCGCGTGGAGGAAATAGTCGCTGCGCTCCTGAACCGTCGCGTAGTTCTCGGTGGTCCAGTGGAAGAACAGGAAGGACGGCGGAATCGCGAAGGCCTCAAGTTCGGTCTTGAAGCTCGCCAGCACCATCCAGAGGATCGGGAAAAAGATCAGGAAGCCGAAGAACCACGCCCCAATGGTCGAGACCACCACCCGCTGCCTCGTCGCCATACGCGCCATGTCTCATGCCTCCAGATTGCGGCCGACGATACGGACGAGGAAAAAGGCAACAATGTTGGCGATCACGACAGCGACGAGGCCGCCCGCCGAGGCGGTGCCGACATCGTACTGGATCAGTGCCTGCGAATAGATCAGGAAGGCGATGTTGGTGGTCGAGAGTCCCGGGCCGCCGCCCGTGGTGACGTAGATTTCCGCAAAGACGGTGAGCAGGAAAATCGTCTCGATCAGGATCACCACCGTGATGGGACGCGCGAGGTGCGGGAGCGTAATGTAGATGAAGGTCGAGACCGCGCTGGCGCCGTCCATTTCGGCGGCTTCCTTCTGCTCCTCGTCGAGCGACTGCATCGCAGTGAGCAAAATCAGCGTCGCGAACGGCAGCCATTGCCAGGACACGATCAGGATCACCGCGAGCAGCGGCGCGTCGGTAAACCAGTCGATCGGCGTCAAGCCGAACAGCGACGCGGTCCAGGCAAACAGCCCGGACACCGGATGCATCAGCAGGTTCTTCCAGACCAGCGCGCTCACCGTCGGCATGACGAAGAACGGCGCGATCACCATCAGCCGCACGACGTTGAGGCCGATCACGGGCTGGTCGAGCAACAGCGCCAGCGGAATTCCGAGCAGGACGGTCAGCGCCAGCACCGAGCCGACCAGCACCAGCGTGTTCTGAAGGGAGGCGAGGAACGCGGGATCGGTCAGGAAGTAGCGGAAATTTTCCAGCCCGACGAATGATTCCGAGCCGGGATCGAGCAGACTGTAGTGCAGCGTCGAGAAATAGAGCGTCAGCGCGAGCGGGACGATCATCCAGATGAACAGCAGCCCGACGGCCGGCGTCAGGAGCGTCCGTGCGAGAAGCTGCGTCTGCCGGGTCGCCATTTTTGGCTTCTCCGCTTGCGGAAAGAAGGCGGCCATCCCTCCCTGGCGGTGGATGGCCGCAAGTCTGAGCTCAGGAGGGAGAGTTCGAGCTCACTTGATGTAGCCGGCGCGCTTCATCTCGCGCTCGGTTGCGGATTGCGCTGCGGCGAGCGCGGCATCGACCGTCATCGAGCCCGCAAGAGCCGCCGAGAATTGCTGGCCCACCTGGGTGCCGATGCCCTGGAATTCGGGGATCGCCGCATATTGCACGCCGACGTAAGGCACCGGCTTCACCGTCGGCTTGTTCGGATCGGCGGCGTCGATCGAGGCCAGCGTCAGCTTGGCGAACGGGGCGACCTTCAGATAATCGGGGTTCTGGTAGAGCGAGGTTCGGGTGCCCGGCGGCACGTTGGCCCAGCCCTCCTTCGCAGCCACGACCTTGGTGTAGTCCTTGCTGGTGGCCCAGGCGATGAACTTCTCGGCGGCTTCCGCTTTCTTCGAGCCGGCGGGGATTGCGAGACTCCAGGCCCACAGCCAGTTGGCGTTCTTGCCGAGCCCGGTGTTGGGCGCCAGCGCGAAGCCGACCTTGTCGGCGACCTTGGAGTCCTTCGGATTGGTGACGAACGACGCCGCGACGGTGGCATCGATCCACATTGCGCACTTGCCGGCATTGAACAGCGCCAGGTTCTCGTTGAAGCCGTTCGAGCTCGCACCGGGAGGGCCGGCCTGCTTCATCAGGTCGACATAGGTCGTGAGCGTCGCCTTCCATTCCGGGGTGTTGAACTGCGGCTGCCACTTCTCGTCGAACCAGCGTGCGCCATAGGAATTGGCCATGGCGGAGAGGAACGCCATGTTCTCGCCCCAGCCGGCCTTGCCGCGCAGGCAGATGCCGTAGACGCCGGCGCTCTTGTCGGTGAGCTTCTTGGCGGCGTCGACGACGAAATCCCAGGTCGGCTTTTCCGGCATCTTGAGGCCGGCCTTGTCGAACAGGTCGGTGCGGTACATCACCATCGAGCTCTCGCCGTAGAACGGCGCGGCGTAGAGCTTGCCGTCGACCGAGACCGCATCCTTGATCTTGGGCAGGAGGTCGGCGACGTCGTAGTCGGCGCCAAGATTGGCGAGCGGCACCAGCCAGCCCTTCTTGGCCCAGATCGGCACCTCGTAGGTGCCGATGGTGAGGACGTCGAACTGGCCGCCCTTGGTGGCGATGTCGGTGGTGACGCGCTGGCGCAGCACGTTCTCCTCAAGCGTCACCCATTTGACCGATATATCGGGGTTCTTCTTGGTGAATTCACCCGTCAGCCCCTGCATGCGGATCATATCGCCGTTGTTCACGGTGGCGATCGTCAGGGTGGTTTCGGCCATCGCGGGGACGGCCAGCAACAGGCAAGATGCGCCGCAGACGGCGCCAAGGACGTGTTTCACGGTGACCTCCCTAGGATCGCGCTTTTGAGCATATACCCACGCGTTGGGCGTATGTTCGACTGAGGGCGAGCCATTGTCAAGCAGGCACAAAGCTGTTCGCGCAACTTATGAGTGCTGCGGTGCGGGAGCGAGTGATGTCTGCAAGAAGGCGCCGCGGGTTCGTCACCTCTCCCGCTTGCGGGAGAGGTCGTATCGCATCGCAGATGCGATACGGATGAGGGCTTTCTCCTCTTGGGGAATCTTGCCAGCGGAGAGACCCTCTCCCCAGCCCTCTCCCGCAAGCGGGCAAGGGAGCGCAGTCCCATTGCCGCGGCGGCTTACGCCCTACCGCTCCAGAATCGCCCGTGCGGTCGCCTCGTCCGTGATCAGCCCGTTGATCAACCGTCCATTCAACGCCGCCGCGATCGCCGGCACCTTGGCTGCGCCGACCGCGGCGCCGATCGTGGTGGTCTTCGCCGGGACCTCCGGCGGGATGCTGGTCAGGCGTTTGTTGGTGCCGGCCTTGAGCAGGCGGCCCTTGGCGTCGTACGCCCAGCCTGTGATCTCGCCGATCGCCCCTTGCCGCATCATCTCGAACAATTCGTCGCGGGTGACGAAGCCGTCGACATGGACCTGCGCCTTCTGGTCCATCTGGCCGATACCGACGAGGCGCAAATCCGCCTTGGCCGCGACCGCCTTCACCTTTGCGATCGGCTCGATCCGGACCATCTTGTTGCGCTCATCTTCGGACGACATCAGGAACGGCAGCGGCATCGGATAGTGCCGCGCGCCGGTGCGGTCGGCGAGCCGGCCGACGGTGTCGTAGAAGCTCGCCGAACCGTCGGCGGAGATATTGCCGACCAGCGAGACGATCTGGTGGTTGGGCCGGTCGATCGGCGTGACGCGCTCGACCGCGGCGCGCACGGCCCGGCCGGTACCAAGCGCGACGATGACGGGGGTCTCCGAACGGAGGGTGGAATCGAGCAGGTTGGCGCAGCGCTCGGCAATGCCCGCTGTGGCCTGCGGCGCGGCGGAATCCGCCGGCACCACCTCGCAATGAGTAAGCTCGAAACGCTGCTTCAGACGCGCCGCCAGTTCCATGCACGCGGCGATGGGATGTTCGAGCCGGAAGGTGATGAGCCGCTCGGCGAGACACAGCGACACCAGCCGCTGCGCCGACGCGCGGGACACCTGGAGCATCTTTGCGATCTCGTCCTGGGTGTGACCGGCAATGAAATAGAGCCAGCCGGCACGCGCGGCGTCATCGAGCCTGGACTTTTCGTTCTCGGCGGCCATGGCAGACGTCAGGCGTCCTTCCAGAAATCGATCATGCGCGCGAAGACCCGGTCGGCCCCCGCACCCGACAGTATAGCCTGCCCGTCGCGGCCGCGATAATGGCTGCCGCCGGCAAATCCCCAGACCGTCATGCCGGCCGCCTTGCCCGCCTGCACGCCGCTCGCACTGTCCTCGATCACCAGCGTGCGCGCAGGTTGCGCGCCCGTCTGCTCGGCTGCGTAGAGAAAGAGATCAGGCGCCGGCTTGCCGTGCCTGACCATCTGCGCGGTGTAGATCCGGTCGCCGAAATGCGCCCGCAGGCCGGTGACGTCAAGAGAGAGCGCGACACGGTCGATATCGCTGGACGAGGCTACGCAAAATGGTATCCGCAATTCCGATATCACGGTGGCAACACCCGCGATCGGCTGGAGTGATCCGGCAAACGTGCTCAACACATGCGACTTCAAGCGCGGCAGAAAGCCGTCCGGCACGACCTGCCCGAGGTCCCGATAATGCTGCTCGACCGCTTTGGTGCTGCGTCCGAGAAAGAGTTCGAACGCCTGCTCCGGGCTCAGCGCGATGCCGCATTCGGCCAGCACGTCCGACAGGCACCGACAGCTCAACAGCTCACTGTCGACCAGCACGCCGTCGCAGTCGAAGATGATCAGATCGAGTTTCGGCCGGCCCTGGTCCATCCCAGCATTCGATCATATACCCAATTGGTGGGCAATAGCTCACCCAAGGCCGGAACGCCGCACCCTTTCCTGAATCAGTGCGCCACCTGCCGGTAAATCGCCGGCAGGGCCGCGGGCAGTCGGCGGATGTTGCCGACGATGGCGTAGCCTCCACGCCCGAACAGCGTCGGGAAATAGGATTGCGCGGTTGCGTCCACCGTGACGCCGAAGGCGGCGATGCCGAGCCGGCGCGCCTCCTGCACCGATTTGCGGGTGTCCTCGACCGCGAAGCGGCCTTCGTAGTGATCGACATCGTTCGGCTTGCCGTCGGTGAGGACGAGCAGCAGCTTCTTGCGTTGCGGCTGACGCGCGAGCTCGGCCGAGGCGTGGCGCACCGCCGCGCCGATCCGCGTGTAATAGCCGGGCTTCAGCGCACCGATACGACGCTCCACTGCCCCGCTCATCGGCTCGCCGAAGGCCTTGACGGTTTCGAGCCGCACCCAGGACCGCCGGCGCGAGGTGAAGGTCAGGATGCTGTGATGGTCGCCGCAGGCCGACAGGCCGTGCGCGAGCACGAGTAGCGCCTCCTTCTCGACGTCGAGCACGCGATGGCCGTCGACCCAGGCGTCCGTCGAGAGCGAGACGTCGACAAGCAGTGTGACGGCGAGATCATGCCCCTGCGGGCGCATCGCGACATGGATGCGATCGAGACCGCCGCCGCTGCCGGCGCGAAGATCGCACCGGGCGCGCACGAGCGCGTCGAGGTCGAGATCGTGCCCGTCGGCCTGGGCGCGCATCAATTCGCGGCGCGGCCGCAAGATCTCGAAGCGCTGCCGTACCTGACGGATATGCCGGCGCATGGTCTCGTCGGGCGACCAGATCTCGCCGGTCTCGGACGCGGCGCCCGCGAGCACGCGGCAATGATCGGGCAGGTAGGAGCTGCTGCGGCAATCCCATTCGGGATAGCTGAGGTCAGCGTTCAGCAGCGAGGCATCGAGGGCTTCCGGCGGCAGGTCGAGATCGAATTTGAGCCGGCTCGCCGGCTTGCCGCTGCGGCGGCTCAGCGTCATCTCCTCGAGATCGTCGGCGGCCTTCTGCGCGTCCTCGTCCTCGCTGTCGTCAGCCGGACGGTCGACATTGACCATCTCGGCCATTGCGAGAATCTTCTCGAAGCGGTTGAGCACGAAGGGATCGCGGCGGCTGGCGTTGTCCTCGCGCTCGCGCACGGCAAAGCGCTTGCGATTGTCCTGGGCCGCGTCCCCCGCGCCCGCTGCGCACTCGTCGTCGCCCGCATGCGCGGGCGAGAGCTCGCGCGTCCAGCAATCGCCCCAGAGCGGACATGGCAGGACCGAGCGATAGCCGGGCGGGGCCTTGTCCGGCAGCTGACCTGTCCCCATCATCGCGGGCCACAGCTGGCCTGCGGGCGCCTTTCCGGCCCCGAGCAAGGCCAGGACGATCTGCTCGATCTCCTGCTCGAGACGCGGCAACTGACGTTGCGGCCGGGCTTCGGCAGTTGCTGCGGCGAGCCGCGCGTAATCGGCGGCGAGCCCGGGAAACTGCGTGAGCACGAAGACCGCCGTCTCGCTCGCCCGGCGCAAGACCAGAAGGTCCCGCCGCAGCGGATCATCCTCCGTGATCGTCTCGATCGGCGCGACCGCGAACCACGCCGCAAGCCAGCGATAGAGGCATGCGTTGAGGTCGTGGTCGGCAAATATCGCGATGCGGTCGGGGAGGAAGATGGTCGTGGCGTCGCGGCCCGGCTGTTCGAGACGTTCGTCTCCAAGGCCGATGCGTTGCCGCCAGCCGAGCCGATGGCCCGCCCTGCGCGCGCCTGCACTCGCGATCTGAACGCCCGTCTCGCCCCCAAGCGCACGGAACATCACCGCGAGCCGGCCTCTCACCTCCGCAAGCGCGACCGCGTGATCATCTTGGACCGGATAGCTCGCGGTGCCGCCGACCATCCGGTGCCAGGCACGGCCGACCGTCTCCTCCAGTTCGAGGAAGTCGAGCATGGAACCTGCCTCACCCAATCACGGCGCGCGCGACATCCAGCAGCGCCGCCTTCACGTCGGAATCGTCGGTCAGCGGCTCGATCATGCCGGCGAGCACGGCACCGGCGATCGAGACTCCCGCCGCGATCAAGGTCGCGCAATACACCACGAGCCGGGTCGAGACGCCCTCCTCCAGATCATGCCCCTTCAGCGCCCGCAGACGTCCGGCGAGCGCGACCAGCGGCCGTACGCGATCCGGCGGCAGCCCGCTCTCGGCCGACACGACCGCAATCTCCTGCTCGGTCGGCAGGAAGCCGAACTCGATGGCGACGAAGCGCTGCCGCGTCGACGGCTTCAACGCCTTGAGCAGGGTCTGGTAACCGGGATTGTAGGAGACGACGAGCATGAAGCTCGCGGGAGCGACGAGCTCCTCGCCGGTTCGCTCCAGCGGCAGGATACGGCGGTCATCGGTGAGCGGATGCAGCACGACGGTGACGTCCTTGCGAGCTTCCACCACCTCGTCGAGATAGCAGATGCCGCTCTCGCGGACAGCGCGCGTCAATGGACCGTCGGTCCACACGGTGTCGCCGCCCCTCAGGAGATAGCGCCCCGTGAGATCGGCGGCAGTGAGATCGTCGTGGCAGGCGACGGTGTGGAGCGGCAAGCCGAGCCGCGCCGCCATATGCGCGACGAAACGCGTCTTGCCGCAACCGGTCGGCCCCTTCAGCAGAACCGGGAGCCGGTGCCGCCAGGCATGCTCGAACAGCGCACATTCGTTGCCGCTTGCAACATAGGCCGGTAGCGCAGGCGCGGCCAAGGCGTGAAGGGCTGCTTTCATGATCTCTCTCCGAAAATTCCTGAAGCGGCGGCCGCGATGGAAACGCGGCCGCCGTCACGCTTACTCGGCCGGCTGCAGCACGGCGGGAATGGTCGCCTGCCTTTCGCGGCCGGGCACCAGCACCGCCCAGACGAACATCAGCGCGGAGATCGCGACGAACACACCGGAGCCGAGCCGCACCCAGTAGAAGAAGGCGAGCTGGTCCTGCACGTCCATGTAGCCCTGGCCGAGCACGCGCTGGAGATGGACCTGGACCACGCCGGCAAAGGTCAGCGCGAACGTCATGGTCATCATGGCCGTGCACATGATCCAGAAGCTCGTCATGCTGAGCCACTGGTTATAGGGCGCGCGTCCCTTGATCTGCGGGATGGCGTAAGCCATCACGGCAAGGTTGAGCATCACATAGGCGCCGAAGAAGGCGAGATGGCCGTGCGCGGCGGTGACCTGCGTGCCGTGGGTGTAGTAGTTCACCGAGGACAGCGTGTGCAGGAAACCCCAGACGCCGGCGCCCAGGAACGCCATTACCGAACAGCCAACTGACCACAGCAGCGCGGCGCGGTTCGGGTGCTTGCGGCCGGCCTTCCAGGTCATCTGCACCGTGAAGATCACCATCGTGAAGAACGGCGCGACCTCGAGCGTCGAGAACAACGAGCCGATCCACTGCCAGTAGCCGGGCGCGCCGATCCAGTAGAAATGGTGGCCGGTGCCGAGAATCCCCGAGAACAGCGCGAGGCCGATGATGACGTAGAGCCACTTCTCGACCACCTCGCGATCGATGCCATTGAGCTTGATCATGAGATAAGCGAGCACGGAGGCCATGATCAGCTCCCAGACGCCCTCGACCCAGAGATGGACGACGTACCACCAGTACATCTTGTCGACGGCGAGGTTCGCCGGATTGTAGAAGGCGAACAGGAAGAAGATCGCAACGCCCCACAGGCCGAACAGCAGGATGTTGGTAACAGTGGTCTTGCGCCCCTTGAGCGCGGTCATGGTCACGTTGAACAGGAACATCAGGCAGACGACGACGATGCCGACTTTGATGATGAAGGGCTGCTCGAGGAACTCGCGGCCTTCATGGTAGTGGAAGAGATAGCCGACCACCGCCACGCCCGCCGCGCCAAAGAACATCCAGAACTGGATCTTTGCGAGCAGCGGGCTGTACAGCTCGGTCTCGGTTTCCTCAGGCAGCAGGAAGTAGGTCGCGCCCATGAAGCCGATCAATGACCACACGATCAGCGCGTTGGTATGGATCATCCTGACGATGTTGAACGGCAGCAGCACCGACAGCGTGTTGGGCAGGACGTAGATGGTCCCGGCGAGGAGGCCGAACAGGACCTGGGCGAGGAACAGGGTCAGCGCGCCGTAGAAATACAGCATCGCGACTTTCTGGGTCTGATATTTCATCTCGGATCTCTCTGTCTTGAAAGAGGAAAGCGGCGGGCTCAGCCGGCCTTGTTCGGCGGCCAATCCTGGCGCTTGATGGTGCTCACCCATTGCAGGAAATCGGCGAGATCGTTGAGCTCCTGGTCGGTGAGGTTGAATTGCGGCATCTGCCGCCGGCCCTCCGCGCCCGAGGGCTGCGACTGCATCCAGGCCTTCAGCGTCTCTCGCGCGCCGGCCGGGTCTTCCTTGCCGCCCCATCGATCCCAGACGTTGCCGACTTCGGGCGCGAAATAGGCGCCTTCGCCGAGCAACGTGTGGCAGTTGATGCAGGAGTTCTTCTCCCAGACATGCTTGCCGCGGGCGACCGACGACGTCAGCGTCGCCGCGTCGGTCGATGTCGTGGCCATGTAGTAGTGGCTGTGCGCCGTCAGCCCGATGAAGATAGCGAAGAAAAAGGCCGAGCCGCCGTAGAAGACGTTTCGAGCGGCCGACTTGGTCAGGCGTTCAGCCATTGCCAATCCTTTCAATTGAGTCCCGTCGCGTAAATCGGTGATGCGATTTATTGCCGATTGGCACGGCCCGTTCTTTGTCAGGGCGCAAGGAGTGATGGTGTGGAACGGCCCTTCGAACCGGCATCAAAAGTGCCTAACGTGGTCGCGTAGAGAGGCGCCACAAAGGA